>CANMNA010000095.1 GCA_947499075.1 Myxococcales bacterium | reverse complement strand
ATCGACTCGATGCGAAAGCCGCCCAGTCCTGTACTGGTCGAAAACTGCTCGAATTGCGTGACCGCGATCGCCTGCGGAATGCCCGTGAACGCCCCTACCGGGGTATCGAACAGCGCCACAATCGGCACTTGCGGCTGCAGGCTCAGGTGCGCGCCCAGCAACGGGTGACGCAGCCCGCTGTGATGCAGCAGCGCCACAGTGCCCACCGGATTGCACGCCACCACCACCCGCTTGGCCCGCACTGCAAACGCCGTCGCCGGGTGGTAGCCTTTGGCGTCCATCGTCCGGCAGCGCACGACCTTGGTCGGCTGGTCCATGGCGTCGATCCGCGTCGCGCGGACGCGGGTCAGCACCCGCGCACCGCGGGCCAGCGCCGCCGGCACCTGCACCATCCGCGGGTTGCGTTTGGCGCCGATAGGACATCCAATCAGGCAACTGCCCAGCCCCTGACACCCGACGCGGTTGTGCTGCATGACCTCAAATTGCCATCCCAGCGCCTGGGCACCCTGCCGCAGCAGCTGGTTGTTGCGGTTGATCATCGCTTCGGGAATTTGGCTGGCCTGCAGGTCGCGCAGCGCCTGCGCCTCAAACGGCGCCATCGCCGTCGCGCTCCACTCGCTCAAGCCATGGACCTGTTGCCAGTACTGCCAGGTGTTGGGATGGACCGTGACCACGTCGCAGGCGTTGATGACACCGCCGCCGCCCAGCACGCGGCCGCTCAAGATGCTCACGCTGCGGTCGACGGTGGTGCGGCCACCGCGGTCGACGTAGACTTGGTCGTACATCGCCAAGTCGCGCTGGGTCAGGCGCTCTGGCCCGGTGAAGTCGCCGCCTTCTTCGAGCAGCACCACGTCTTTGCCGGCCTCGGCCAGCACGCGTGCAGCGGTCGCGCCGCCCACACCGGAGCCGATGACGCAGACGTCGCACACCAAGTCGCCGACCACGTAGCCGGGGTCGCTGCAGTCCACGATGCTGTTCACGGCGGTAGACCCATCCGCAAGTACGACGGCCCCTTGTAACCGAGGCTCGGCCAGACTTGGGCTTGGTCGTAAAACGCTAGCCCGACGAATTTGCCAAACGACCAGAAGATCTCGCGCCGCACGGCCAACTCGCTGGTGCTCCAGGCGGTCCAGTGCGCCAACTGCGCTGCGGGTTCCAGGTTGCTGAACGTGGCAGCGTGGCGCTCAAACAGCACCGGACCAAACTCGAGCAGATTCAAGGCAATCTTGACCTCGCGCTGGTCACTGCCGGGCTGGTCGGCGAGGTAGCCGTCGAACAGCCGCGCCAAGTCGAAGTCCGCGGCACCCAAGGCAAACGCGCCGCCCTTGGGAATGTGGGTCGCGGCCATCGCTTGGAACGTCCGGTGGTGGTGGTCTGAAAGGACCTGCAGGCCGTCGACAAGCGGTGCCGACCCGCGCAGCGCCAGCATCGCGACCGACGGCACGCTGACGAGCACGCCAAGCGCACCGGAGATCTGCAGGAAGCGGCGACGGTGCAGCGCCATGGGGCGAAGTTACGCTCCGGTGAAGAGCATGTCGAGGGCGGTGATGATATCGCTGCGGCAATGCGCAATCGAGCCAACTCTATCAGTGAGGTCTCTGCGATCGCGGGCAGCCAGTTCTGGCGTCATGAGCACATAAGTCTCGGCAGCAATGACGACCTCCGGCTGCAAATAACGCATCGTCCGGTGGGCCTGCAGTTGCGACCGCGCTAACGGAATGACCATGCGCGACTCCAACCCAGCAAGCAGGTCGGTCTGCACATCGACCTGGAGCGGATACAGCGCGGCCAGAGGACCAGCGTTGCGGTAAACGTCAAACTGCGCCATCAAAACCGCCGAAATGTGTCGCCGAACAATCCGTGCTCGCGAACAACGGCGTTGTAGGCGTCCATTGCTTCCCGGTTCTCTTCCAACCACTTGGCCTCGCGAAGGCGCTTCACTTCCACTTCCAAAGCCGCCTCGCAAAGCGCAGACAAGTTGATCCCCAAAGCCTTCGCTTCCGCAAGCAAGTCCGCGTTGATGCTGAGATTGACCGACGTTTTCTTAGCCTTGGTCGAAACGGTCATGTGCATGGCGACTCTCCAGCGAATGCTGCGCATAGTCTACGCGCATCGCCCCTGCGCGTCAAACCTCACAGCGGAATATTGCCGTGTTTGCGCCGGGGGTTCTCGTCGCGCTTGCCCGCCAGCATGCGCAGCCCCTGGATCAGCCGCGGCCGGGTGTCCTCGGGTCGCAGCACCGCGTCGATGTAGCCCAACTCGGCAGCCTTGAACGGATTAGCGAAAGTATCCCGGTACTTGTCGGCGTACTCCTTGGCAGCCGCCAGCTTGTCCTTGGCCTGCGCCAATTCCTGCCGGTACACGATGTTGACCGCGCCATCGGGGCCCATCACGGCGATTTCAGCGGTCGGCCACGCGAAGTTCAAGTCGGCGCGCACGTGCTTGCTGCCCATCACGTCGTAGGCACCACCATAGGCCTTGCGGGTGATGATCGTCAGCTTGGGCACGGTCGCTTCGGCATAGGCATACAACAACTTGGCGCCGTGGCGAATGATGCCGCCGTGCTCTTGGGCCACGCCCGGCAAAAAGCCCGGCACGTCGACAAACGTCACGATGGGAATGTGAAACGCATCGCAGAACCGCACAAACCGCGCGGCCTTGACGCTGGCGTCGATGTCCAAGCAACCGGCGAGCACCGCCGGCTGATTGGCGACGATGCCAATCGACTCGCCGTCCAGCCGCGCAAAGCCCACGACCATGTTGCGCGCAAAGTGCTCGTGGACCTCAAACAGATAGCCATCGTCGACGATACAGCGGATGCACTCCTTGATGTCGTAGGGCTTGGCCGGCTCATCGGGCACCAGCTCAGCCAGGCGCAGGTCGCGGCGATCCCACGGATCTTGCGTCGCTTTGCGCGGGGCTTTCTCCAGATTGTTCTGCGGGACAAACGACAGCAGTTCGCGCACGGTGGCCAGCGCCGCCTTTTCGTCCTCGCAGGCAAAGTGGGCCACGCCCGAAGTCGAGGCGTGGCGCATCGCGCCGCCCAGCTCCTCCTGAGTCACTTCTTCGTGGGTCACGGTCTTGATGACATCTGGCCCGGTAATGAACATGTAGCTCGATTCCTGCGCCATCACCACGAAATCGGTGATCGCCGGGCTGTAGACCGCGCCGCCCGCGCACGGCCCCAGGATGAGCGAAATCTGGGGCACCACACCGGACGCCAGCACGTTGCGGGTGAAAATCTCGGCGTAACCGGCCAGGCTGACCACGCCCTCCTGAATGCGCGCGCCGCCCGAGTCGTTCAGGCCAATGACGGGCGCGCCGACCTTGACTGCCAAATCCATGACCTTGCAAATTTTTTCGGCAAACGCGCCCGACAGCGATCCGCCAAACACGGTGAAGTCCTGGGCAAACAGGAACACCGTGCGACCGTGGATCAGCGCGTGACCGGTGACCACGCCATCGCCCGGCACCTTCTTGTCGGCCATGCCGAAGTCGGTGCAGCGGTGGGTCACCAACTTGTCGAGCTCACAGAAGCTGCCGTTATCGACAAGCATCTCAATGCGTTCGCGCGCGGTGCCCTTGCCGGCTTTGTGCAGCTTGGCGATGCGATCGGCGCCGCCGCCAATCTCGGCTTGGCGCTCCAGTTGATCCAATCGGTCAAGTACTTGCTGGCGACGGCCCATGATCGGCTCCTGCGGCGCGGGTGCGCAGCGGCGGGCCTGCATAGCCGATTGCGCGCCCGCGGGCAAGCTCGCACCAGCCTGATTGCTGTGCTATCCTGCCGCCGTCGCGGCGCCCAGTCTGCGCCGACTGAGGCGACGATGGCCCAAGTCAGGCTTGTGCTGCCCCCAACTACAGCGCGCGCGCGCGTGCGGACGTTGCGCGGGTCCATCGCAGCTGCGTGCCTGTGCCTTTGGCCCGCACTGGCGCTGGCGCAAGCCGATCCGGCGCCCATTCCGCCCGCACCGCGGCCTTCCGATGGCGAGCTGTTGCGGCCGCCGCCCGCGGCACCGGTCCCGATCTCCGCGCCGGCCGCACCCGCCGCCGCTGCCGCGGCACGGCCATCCGATCCGCCCCCAGCCGCCGGGCTAGGGGCCACCCAATCCAACGTCCACGGCATCGGCGTGGCCGGCAGCTTCGCCACCGGCAGTGGCCTGACCTACCGCCACTATTGGGGCAACAGCAGCATCCAACTGGCCATGCTGGCGGTGATCACCGATCGCGGCAACGACGCCGTGGCGTTTGTCGGCGGCTCGTATGTGCACTACCTGCTGGTGTGGAATGCGCCGGGTTCGCGGGGCCTGCTGCCGACGACATCGGCGCTCCGCGTGCTGGGCGGGGCCCACTACTACTTGAAGCGCTGGAAGGAAGACACCACCACCGAGCCGCAGCTGGGCGTGATCATTCCGGCGTCGGTGCAGAAGGCGACGACCTCGATCAACCTGGGCGCGGGTCTGGGTTTTGAATTTGGGGCCATCGTGCGCGCTGGTTTCTCGCTGTCGCTCGATTTGGTGCTGACCGCGGCCTTTGACGACAAAGGCTTGGACTACGTATTGCCACTGCCGCAGGGCGCGCTGGTGTACAGCTGGTAGGAGGCTCTGTGGTGCGCTTTGCCTGTCTCGTTGCCGCGCTGGTTGTTGGGTTGGCCATGCCGGCCCCCGCGCTCGCCCAGTCGCGGGCGATGGTCGGCCACGCCGAGGAAGTCCAGAAGAACGGCAACGGCTTGGGCTTTGCCTTGGATCCCAAAGGCGGACTTTTGGGCTTTGCCTACCGCCGCTACTTCGGCAACACCGCGATTCAGTTCGATGTGCTGCCGCTTTACCAGAACCGCGGCGGCAACATCGCGATCTATTTCGGCACCCAAGTCATGAACTACGCGCTGGTGTGGCCGGGCGGTCGCGGCGCGGCGCTGCCGACCACCACCGCGCTGCGGTTGACCGGCGGCGCGGCCGTCAACATCAACCGGGAGCAGCAGAAAATCTCGATCGACGACCCCAACTGCCTGACCGTAACCTGCAAGCAGATCACCCAGAGCCAAGCGCCGGTGAAATCGATGTACAAGCTCGCGGGCGGCTTCGGCTTTGAATTTGGTGCAGTGCAGCGCTCGGGCTTCTCGGTGGCGATCGACCTGATGATGTCGATCTTGTGGGACAAGGACAGCAGCAACGATCTCGGCGTTCGGTTCTATGCGGCCTATCCGCTGCCTTATGCGACGTTGATGTACAGCTGGTAAATGCTGCGGCTAATCCGCATACGCAAACACAATCTTGCCCTGCTCCGCGTCGACGACCACGTGCGCCCCCGGCGGATACTTGCCCTGCAACAGCTGCATCGCCAGCGGATTCTCCAGCTGCGTCTGCAACGTGCGCTTCAGGGGCCGCGCGCCCAAATGCGGATCGTAGGCTTCTTCGGCCAGCAGCTTCTTGGCCTCGTCGGTCACGGTCAGCCCCAGCTTCTTGTCGACCAGCCGCTTGCGGAAGCGATCCAGCTGAATGTCAATGATCTGGACCATGTCTTGCTGACGAAGCGCATTGAACACCACGGTCTCGTCGATCCGGTTTAAGAACTCCGGACGGAAGTGCCGCCGCAGCTCATCGGTCACCACTTTCTTGACCGCTGCATCGCCTTTGGCCTCTAGGATCAGCTGACTGCCGATGTTGCTCGTCATCAGCACCAGCGTGTTCTTGAAGTCGACTTGCCGCCCTTGGCTGTCGGTCAAGCGGCCGTCGTCGAGCAACTGCAGCAAGACATTGAGCACGTCGGGGTGGGCCTTCTCAATCTCGTCAAACAGCACCACCGAGTACGGTCGCCGCCGCACCGCTTCGGTCAGTTGCCCGCCGTCTTCGTGGCCCACGTAGCCCGGCGGCGCACCGATCAGCCGCGCCACCGTGTGCTTCTCCATGTATTCGCTCATGTCGATGCGGATCATCGCCGCTTCGTCATCGAACAACAGCGCCGCCAGCGCTTTGACCAGCTCGGTCTTGCCCACGCCGGTCGGCCCCAAAAAGATGAACGACCCCAGTGGCCGATTCGGATCCTGCAGGCCTGCCCGCGAGCGCCGAATCGCGTTGGCCACCGCCGTTATCGCCTCATCTTGGTTCACCACCCGCTTTCTCAGCTGATCTTCGAGCAACAGCAACTTCTGCATCTCGGATTCGAGCATCTTGGTCACCGGCACGCCCGTCCACGCCGCCACCACCTTGGCGATCTCGTCGGGCGTGACTTCTTCGTGCAGCAGCGCGCCATCTTTCTGCAGCGTCGCCAGCTTGGCTTGGCCATCGGCGATCTCTTGCTTCAGGCCCGGAATCTCGCCGTACTGCAGCCGCGCCGCCGTCTCGTTGTCATAGCGGCGCTGGGCGGCGTCCAGCTGAATCTGCAGCTCTTCGATGCGCTTGCGCTTCTCTTTGATGCTGTCGATCAGCGCTTTTTCGTTTTGCCACGCTGTGCGCTTGGCTGTCGCATCCTCCTTGAGCCCGGCCATCTCCTCCTGAAGCTTCTTGAGGCGCACCACGCTCGCCGGATCCTCTTCGCGCTGCAGCGCCGCCTGCTCGATCTCCAACTGCTGGATGCGCCTTTGCAATTGATCGACCTCGGTCGGCAGCGAGTCGATCTCCATGCGCAGCCGGCTGCCGGCTTCGTCGATCAGGTCCACCGCCTTGTCGGGCAGGAACCGGTCAGTGATGTAGCGGTGCGACAGCGTCGCCGCGGCAATCAGCGCCGCATCCTGCATCCGCACGCCGTGGTGGGCTTCGTACTTGTCTTTTAAGCCCCGCAGGATCGAGATGGTATCGGCGACACTGGGCTCGCCGCACATCACGGGCTGAAACCGGCGCTCCAATGCCGCGTCTTTCTCAATGTACTTGCGGTACTCGTCGAGCGTCGTCGCGCCGATGCAGTGCAGCTCGCCGCGGGCCAAAGCCGGCTTGAGCATGTTGCTGGCATCCATGGCGCCATCGCCTTTGCCGGCACCGACCAGCAAGTGCAGCTCGTCAATGAACAAAATCAGCGAGTCCTGCGCGTCAGCCAATTCCTTGAGCACGGCCTTGAGGCGCTCTTCAAACTCGCCTCGGTACTTGCTGCCGGCCACCATCGACGCCAGATCCAGTGCCAGGATCCGCTTGCCGCGCAGGCCTTCGGGCACGTCGCCCTTGACGATGCGCTGGGCCAGGCCTTCCACCCCCGCGGTCTTGCCCACGCCCGGCTCGCCAATCAGCACCGGGTTGTTCTTGCGCCGCCGCGACAGCACCTGCATCAGCCGCCGCTCTTCGTCGTCGCGACCGATCACCGGATCGAGCTTGCCTTGGGCCGCCACCGCGGTCAGGTCGCGGGCATACTTCTCCAGCGCTTGAAACTGGTTCTCGGCCTCTTCGCTGTCGACACGGGTCGAACCGCGCAGTGGCTTGAGCGCCGACAACACCTTCTCACGCGACAGCCCACGATCGGCCAGCGCTTGCCCAGCCGGGCCTTTGCGGTCCTGCAATAGCGCCAGCAGCAGGTGCTCAGTCGACGTGTAGTCGTCGCGGAACTTGCCGCGCTCTTCTTCGGCGGCCTCCAAGAACCGCTGCAGGCGCTCCGAGGCGGCCAAGCCCGCGTCCTGCTGAGCCTTGACCGCCGGCAGCCGGGCCAGCTCGCGGACCATCTGCTCCCGCAGCGGCTCCACTGGCACTTCCAACTTGGCCAGCAATGGCTTGACGATGCCTTCGACATTGCCGCACAGCGCCCACAGCACGTGCTCGGGCTCCAGAAACTGGTGGCTGCGGCGGATGGCCTCTTCGCTGGCGAGCTTGAGCGCCATCTGGGCATTGTTGGTCAGCTTTTGGGCCATGTTCGCTTCCTGACTTGGGTCAATGGCGGGCAGACGGGGCCCGCGCAGATGGGGCATCCGAGCGGTGCGCTGCCGCGAATTCCCGCTTGCGGTGGCAGACTTGCACAGCACAGCTGCCGCCCAACAGTAGGATGGGCCAAGCGGGTGTCAAGCGTGGCCTCGGCCGCCGTTGCCTGTTACGCTGCGGCCGGAGGCGCGATGGCACGGCGATGGGCGGCGATGGGCTGGGTTTGTCGACCGCGCGCTGCTGCGCTCGCGGCAGTGCTGGGCCTGAGCCACTGTGTCAGCTCAGATCCCAACAATGTCCATGTGTATCCGGGCTTGGCTGCAGAAATTGCCGCCGCGGCTGGCGATGCGCAAGCCAATGCCGGGCCTGATGCCGCAGCATCTGACGACGGCGAACTTGATGCGGCCCAAGCGCCCGACCTCGCCCCAGCAACGGACAGTGGCCTAGAGACCGTCGCCGCGGCTGACACGGCGCCAACCGCGGATGCGGCGGTCCTGGTCCCAGATGCTGCGGTGAAAGACACTGGGGTCGACAGTGCCGTGGTCGATACAGCAGCCGCCGACACCAAACTCCCGCCCAAGCTGCTGCCCAGCTCCAAACAGTTCTTCGACCTGCAAAATGCGGCGTTTCCTGCCAAGCCTGGCCAGCCCTCGGTGCTGGTCTATGTGCCCGCCAATTTCGATCCGACCCCGCCGGTTGCGGTCGCGGTCTACCTGCACGGATGGTACAACTGCATCGCCAACTGCGCGGGCGATGTCGATACGGCGTGCACGCCCGGCGGACCACCGCGCAAGGCCAGCAAAATCATCAGTCAATTCGAAGGTTCCAAGCGCAATGCGCTGCTGGTGCTGCCCGAAGCCAAGTTCGATCAGCCTTCGGGCGATCCGGGCAACCTAGAAAAGCCCAATGGTTTTAAGACGCTGTTGGGCGAGGTGCTGCAGAAAATGGCGCCGGTGTTGGGGCCGCTGACAACCGCTGACATTGGCCACCTGGTGGTGGCCGGCCACTCTGGCGCCTACCTCGCCACCGCTGCCATCGCCAGTGGCGGCGGTCTGCCGGTTCACGAAGTCTGGCTACTCGATTCGCTCTATGGCAGCGAACCCGCTTTTCTGGCGTGGATCAAGCAGAACATCGCGGCGTTTGGCAGCGACAACCCAGCGCGGCGATTTTTCGACGTCTACACCGACAATGGCGGCACGATGGACAACAGCCAGGCTTTTGTCCCCCAAGTAGCCGCGCTATTGCCCAAGGGCAGCCCTGCGCTGCTGCACGATCCGACGACGGCCACGTGGCCCCAAGCGAGCTACCACCACGGCGTGCTGTTCAAGCACTCGGCACTCAGTCACGACGGGGTAACTCAATACTATTTTGGGCAGTTGGTCCAGAGTGCGCAGCAGATGGCACAGCGCCCGTAGCCGCTACCCACGATCGCCATGACCCGAGGTGAGAGCACCAACAAAATCGAGTCGATTTTGTTGCTGGCTCGTTTGCTTGCTTCGTTGGTTGCCAAGCTCGCGAAAGCGTTCGACTCGCGGCAACGGTGCCCAACCTACTGCTGATCGACTTAATTTCGCCGGGGCCCTTACACCGGTTTTGACCGGTTGCCATGGTCCGGG
>CANMNA010000094.1 GCA_947499075.1 Myxococcales bacterium | reverse complement strand
GGGCAAGTCGAGCTTGACAGGCGAAGTCGGACGGGCATAGCCTGAGATCACGGCGTCGCGTGGGCGATGCTGGGGCGCGAAATGGGTGGTTTGGCTGAGCAGATTGGGCTGGTGTCGGGTGGTAGGCGGTTTGCGTGGGCTATCCCCGCGCAGCTGTCGCCCACGGTGCAGGCGTTGCCGTCGCTGCAGGTCGCAGGGCTGGCTAGAAATACGCAGCCGACGCTACCTGCGCAACTATCTGCGGTACAAGGGTTGTTGTCTTGGCAGGCGGTGCCGTCGGTCTGGCCGTCGCAGTCGTCGTCCGCGCCGTTGCACGGGTCGCCGGAGCCGCTGGGCACGCACAGCTCGGGCGCGGCGCTGCCGTCCAGCGCATCGCTGTGGGTGGCTGTGTCGGCGGTCGTGTCGGAATCACCTGGGTGGCCAGAGTCTTGGCCAGCTCCTGTGTCGCCAGGTTCGCGCAAGACGCCGTTGTCCGCCCCGCTGTCGGCGCTGGTAGTGGCGACCGTGCCAACGACCAAGGAGTCGTCGGTGCAGCTGGCCACCAGCACTGCGGCGCACCACAGGGCAACCACACCCGCAGGCACCGCTTGGCGCGTCCCAGTGCTCGCGACTCTTCCGTGGCGCATCGGCTTCTCCTGGGCTCTTGAGCAGCAGTCTCAGTCCATGCCCACAGTATGGCGGTGCTCGCTGGCAACCGGTAGTCCAGCGGCGCTTGGACGCACGACTGTCATTGGCCTCGTAGCCAAAGAGGGTGTTGACATGGATCAGTGTGCGGCTCCCGGAGCACTTCATCTGTATTCACTAGGAGCCTGTCGGGATTCGCCCCGACAGGCTCCTCGCTATTTTGCGTTTTTCTCAGTCGGACAAGCAATATTGGAAGTGAATTCCAATATTTCGCCCGCCTGGGCGCTCGCAAGACGATCGCCCTAGGACCCTGTCGGAAGCAGTGCCTGATTCAATAGTTTTGCGAAGTTAGCCGAGAGTGCCACCCGTTCTCCGACAGGCTCTTAGGACCCAGCTGCCTCGACCGTCCAGCTAGGGAGGAGCATCGGCGTCGGCCCGCCTTGGGTCCGCACAGAGCGAATTACCCGAGTTCCAGCGTGTGTAGCCCAAAGAGCAGTGCGACAGATGGGGCTTGAGCACCGAGCGGCGCTAGCCGAACGGACTGGTGCCAAGTAGTCTGTCGCCCGGAGAGGGGATATGAAGAAAGTCGTCATCGTCGGAGGTGGTTTTGGTGGTCTGGGCGTGGCTCGGCGGTTGGCCAATCAGCCCGTAGCCGTCACGCTTATCGACCGCTCGAATCACCACTTGTTCCAGCCATTGTTGTATCAAGTCGCCCTGGCCGGCCTGTCGCCCGCCGATATCGCCGTGCCGATCCGCAGTGTGCTCCGCCATGCCCGCAATCTGCAGGTGCTCATGGGCGAAGTAGCGCGCATCGATCGGCCGACCAAGAGCATCCTGCTGCGAGATGGCAGCACGCTCGACTATGACTACCTGGTGCTGGCACCGGGTGCCCAGAGTGGGTGGTTTGGCCACCCAGAGTGGGCGAAGTTTGCCTTCGGCCTCAAAAACCTCGACGACGCCCTGCAGATTCGTAGTCGCGTGCTGCTCGACTTTGAAGCCGCCGAGCGCGAGAATGACCCCCTTCGCCGACGGCAACTGTTGACCTTTGTGATCGTTGGCGCGGGGCCCACCGGCGTCGAACTAGCTGGCTCATTGGCAGAATTGTCACGCACCTTGTTGGCCAAAGACTTTAGGCAGGTGGCGCCCAGCGAGCCGCGCGTCCTGCTGATAGAGGCCGGAGACCGGGTGCTGGCGGCTTTTGATCCTGTGCTGTCGGCCGCCGCATTGGCCAGCCTGCGCCAGCTTGGTGTTGAAGTTTTCTTGGAAACCCGCGTAGAAACCATTGATGACAAAGGTGTTTCTGTGGGCGGCCAGCGGATACCGTCTCGAACGGTCATTTGGGCGGCCGGCGTGGCGGCAAGCCCACTGCTGCGCAGCCTGAACCTGCCACTGGACCCACAAGGGCGGATCGCTGTCGGTCCTGACCTGCGGGTGCCGCAAGCCCCAGAGATTTTCGTGCTGGGCGACGCCGCCCACTGCGAACAAGATGGCGCGCTGTTGCCAGGACTAGGTGCTGTGGCGATGCAACAAGCGCCGCTGGTCGGGGCCAATTTGATGGCGCTGGTGATTGGACAGCCGACGCAGCCGTTCCGCTACCGCGACAAGGGCGCCATGGCCACGATTGGCCGGTCGCGCGCCGTCGCTCAGTTTCGCAAGCTGCGAATGACCGGACTGTCGGCGTGGTTGGCGTGGCTGGCCGTCCACTTGTTGTTGTTGGTCGGTTGGGGCAATCGCACGCTCGTATTCGTGCAGTGGTGCTGGCAATACTTGGCGTTTCGCAGCGGCGCGAGGCTGATTACCGGTTCGGGAGTCGCTCAGCGCGGCCCGGTGGCCCTGGAAGGCAGGGCTGCGCAAGCGATTGCCGACGAGCTAGCGCCAGGGGACCAAGGTCCAACGGTGTGACGGTCCCTCTAATGGACCAGAATCCCCAGGTACTACCAGGACCTGACCCGCCGGGACCGTATCGGCATAGCCTCTATCCCCTGGCCGTTTTTCGACGATGAGGCAGAGCTGGCGCAAGCAGCGTAGCCTTTGGCCAGCGAACAACAGGTGGCGCGGAGTCGGGGTTTCGGCGGCCGCCTCCGCGGCCTCATGGCAAGCTCCCTGCTATCGGCACCTCGCCCAAGTGCTGCTTCAGCTTCCCTTCGCCGATAGGCAGCCAGTGCTTGAGCCTGTTCTAAGCGTCGCATCCCCCGATGACAGACCGCGTGGTTTGGGGTGGAGGCTTGGGCGCGACCAGACTCTGCCTACCTCCTTATGAACATTGCAAAAGTTTGACTCTCGACCCCAGCCTCATCGCCACCGACCAAGACAGACGGCCAGACACCTGCCGGGCCGGCTCGACGGCATGGTGAGTCAGTTCAACATCCGTCAGCGTTTACAAGGGCCAACGGCCACGTCCTTCACCGCCGCTTGCCAGGCTGCCAGACCCGCCACCCAGCCGCGCCGCAACAGCAACGCCTGCGGGTCGGCCGATTTGGCCTGGCCAGCGCAGTGCACCCGTTGGGCCAGTCGCGGCAGGGCCCAGCCGGCGGGCGCCTTGCCTTCTAGCATCGCCAGCCGCGCTTTGGCCTCCGCCGCGGTCGCTTGGTTGGCCGCGGCAACGGTCAGAGCCGCTTGAGCCTTGGGCTTTTCGCCTGCCGCGGTCAGCGCTGCGCCCAGCACCAGCTGCGCCTCGGCCTGACCCGCGCCCTGGGCAACGGCCACCGCCTTGTGGGCGGCGACTACTGCCGCGCCGGCATCGCGCGCGTCCAAGGTCGCCCAAGCCAATGCGATCTGCAGCTCAGCGTGCTTGGGGTCCTTGGCCGCTCCCTTGCCACAGACCTCTAGGGCCTGCTCCGCCTCCAAGCGCATCAGCAGCTGCCGGCAGGTCTTGGCAAGCACGGCAGTCGACGCTCCATCGGGCACCGCTGCGACCGGGGATGGAGCGCGTGGCTCCCTGGATTTTTCAGCCTTGGCCAGCATCGCCGTCAGCGCAGGGGCATTGCGCCCAGCCAGCGGCGGCGGGTAGGCGATGCAACGGAAATTACAATGGAGATCAGCGGCCTTGGCGTCGTAGGCATCGGCGACTTCCGCCGGTGTCGCTGGATTGAGCAGCACGTCGCGCAGAGACCACCGCACCGCCACATCGCCAGGGTCGCTGGAGTCTGATAGGTCCAGACCGCGTTCCAAGTTGGCCAGCGCTGTATAGCGCCTTGCCAAGTCATCGCTTTGCAGGTCGGCCCGTAGCATCGCCTGGCCTTGGTCCTCCCAGCTGCCGGCCGCCTTCTCGCGATTGGCCGACCACCAGGCTGACCACTGGCCGAAGCACGGGTCCTGACCGTCCTTGGCCCATGGGGTGACGCCACACAGGGGGACCTTGGTCAGCTCTGCTAGTTGAATCAGAATGTTGGCCTTGACCCCGGCATCCATCGCTTGTTTGGACTTCTTGCCCGGTTGCATGCCCAGCTGGTAGCTCGCCAGCAAATACTCCACTAGCAGAGGCTTGTTCGCCACCTGCGCAAGGCCGAAGACAACGGAGTCATTGTGGTCGATAGTGTCGCCCTCCGCGGCGTGCCAAGCGAAAACAGGCCACCACTGTTGCGGCGCCGTCAAGTACCCGCGGGCCAGGGTGTGGGCGGCCAGCATGGGGTCGGTCTTGAAGGCGTCTAGCCCCTCAGCCTGTTCGTAACACGAATAGCCGGCATCATCGTGAAGCCAATGCTGGCCGGCAATACACTCCTTGCTGTAGCGCTTCAGCAGCTTGACGCCCTTGGCGACTTTGGCCTTGAGTTCCGCAGGAACTTCGGGCAGTTGCCACTGCGCCGCCAGGTCCACCGGCCGCGTCGGCAGGGCGACCATCACAGGTTTGCCCTCGGCGAGCGTTGGCGGGGCAGGCGGCAGGGTTCGACCGGCCAGCGGCGGCGGAAACAGCACGCAGCGCGTCGAGCATTTGTAGACCTGCGCGAGTTCGACAAAGTGGTCCGCTTGCTCGCGCTTGAGCTTGTTTGGAAGCAGCGCATCGTGAAGAATCCAGGCCAATTCGGCAAAATGCGCGGCGCCAAGGGCCGGCTCATGGCCCCGCCGATGCCACGGGCGCAGCGCCCAACTTTGCCGCGCTGGGTCGCCGCTGCGCAGGTCGGCCAGGCGGGCGGTTGCGGCCGATTCCTGCCATTGCGCCGGCTTTTCCGCGGCATGGGCGACCAGCCACGCGCGCCACGACGCTGCGCAACTGTTTTCGTCTGCTTTGAATTCCTCGCGAGTCTGGCACACGCGCCATCCCGTCCAGATCGACAACTCCTGTAGCAGGTAGGCGCTCGGCTCGGAATCGGCCTTGCCCTTGGCGAATTGCCGCTCCATGTGCTGCTGAATGCGCCACACCAGCACAGTGCGGTCGGCCGCGCGCTCCAACTGAAAAGCCAGCCAGTAGCGGCGCCCGTCGGCTTTGATCGGCGGCGTGGACGACACCGCAAAGTAGGCAGAGCGCGGGCCATCGGGGTGCTCATAGGCCGTGTAAGCAATGACTTCTGCTGCAAGTGTTGGACTCTTGGCGACAGCCTTGGCCACCGCGGCGGCCTTCTGATCACACCAATCGGGCGCGTAGTGGGGGTCGCGCTCGTTTTCGGTGTCTGGATAGCACTCATCCACGACTTCAGCCGCAGCAGTGCCCAGTTTTTCCACATACTTGCGCTCTTTGGCGCGCAGCGGAGCTGGCTCGGAGCCGGCCAGTGCCAAAGCAGGTGCGGCAGCGGCTGGCTCTGCCTCGGCGGAGCGAGACTCGAGTGCCAGCAGGGCGCCGGTCAGCCACGCGACACAGAGCCATGTCGATTGAAAAACTTTGATGGAACCCATGGTTGCTCCTTTCCCACCTTGAACTCGCCGTGACCGGTCCGTGTCCGCAACCCATCGGCGCACACCAGTCCCGCGGCCAATTTCCCACTTTCGGCGCTGCGGTGACCCGCTTTGCTCGCGCCACCTTGCCGTCCCCAGCCAACCGCGTATCCGTTGCCAAATTGCGAGACAAGTACCCCCCGCGCAGCGCATCGACTCCGCGGTACCGCTGCCAGCTTCTACCATAGTTCAGTGCTACCACGACCTAGCCACCTGGGCCACGCGGGCATCGGACACGCAAACGCCTCGACCCCACGCGCGCAACAGAAGATGTCGCGACACCCGCACACACTGCACCGGCCCGCCACCCCCGCGGCTACAGCCCGCCTCAGCCGCAACCCAGCCACCAATCGCCCTCCGCATCCCGTGAATAATTGTGAAGCCGCCGCGACCATTTTCGTCCGAGAAGTGGAGAATGACCGCGCCTTCAGTTACTCTGCGTTCTAACTGCGCCCGCGCGCCCAGTCGTTTTTTTGTCGCCAGGGGGACCCCGTGACCTTGACTCCATTTGTACGCTTGCTCTCGCTTTTGTTGGCGCTGACCGTGCTGGTCGCCGCCTGTGGCGATGACGCCACCGTCTTGTCCGAGTCCCCCGCCGGCGCCGACGCAAGCGCCGACGGCTCCGTCTCCGAGACCCAAGCGAGCTTGGACGGAGCGGGCGCGGACCAAAGCACTGTCAGTGACTTGGGCGACGGCGATAGTGGCACTGCGGCAGACAACGCGACCGGCGGCGAGACCACCCTGACCGACGCCGACGCGGCGATCGGGCCAGAAACCCCAACGCCCGACGACACCCAGCCGGGCACCGACGGCGGCGTTCCCGAAGACGTCCAGGCTGGCACCGATGTGGACTCGCCGGAAGACGTCCAGGTCGGCAGTGACGTCGGCTCGCCGGAAGACGTGCCGGCGGGCAGCGACGTCGCCACGCCCGAAGACGGGCAAGTCGGCAGCGACGCCGTCACGCCAGACGATGTCCAGGAGGGCAGCGACGCGGCCACCCCGGAAGACACCGGCAGCGCGACCGACGCCACCACGCCCGACGACTCGACCGTTTCCGACGCCAGCGGCGGCACCGACGCCACCACGCCGGACGACGCTGGCGGTGCTTCCGACGGCGCCTCTGGCGACACCGGCACCTCCGAAGACGCAAGCCCTGACGTGCCCGTGGCGGTCAAGCCGACCGCCCAACTGTGCAACCCGTGCAACGCGACCGCCGAATGCGGCGACAGCGGCGCATGCATGAGCCACGGTGACGCGGGCAGCTTCTGCGGCCAGGGTTGCAAGACCGATGGCGACTGCCCGAGCGGCTTTGTCTGCAAGGGAGAGGCCACCGTCGATAAGCAGACCGCGCAGCAGTGCGTACCGGTCGCTGCCGCTGGCGCCCCGGTCGGCGCCATGGGCGCCTGCACCTGCAACGACGACGCTGTCGCCAAGGCGCTCAAGACAGCGTGCACCTTCTCGTCCGACGGCAAGTGCAAGTTTGCGTCGACCGCCACCTGCCTCAAGGGCGGCGACAAGCCGACGGCGTGCGCGCCGGTCACCCCGAGCGCCGAAATCTGCAACGGCATCGACGACAACTGCGACGGCCAGACCGACGAGCCAGTCGCTTGCGACGACAAGAACCCGTGCACCAAAGACGCCTGCGGCGCCTCGGGCAACTGCACCAACACCCCGACCGACGGTGCCTGCGACGACGGCGACACCTGCACCGAGGCGGACGTCTGCGCAGCTGGCCTGTGCACGCCGGGCAAGGCCAAGGCCTGTGCCGACGATGGCAACCCCTGCACCGACGACAAGTGCGTCAAGGACAAAGGCTGCGTGAGCGAGAGCGCGGAAGGCAAGCCGTGCACGGCCTCGGACGGCGTGTGCGCGACCGGTACTTGCCAGGCCAGCAAGTGCATCGTCGTGTCCGGCGCTACCTGTGACGACAAGAACCCCTGCACCAAAGACACCTGCGACGGCAAGACTGGCAAGTGCGTGTACACCGCCGACGGCGACGGCAACGCCTGTGACGACGGCACTGCGTGCACCGACGGCGACAAGTGCGCCGCTGGCAAGTGCGCCGGCAAGGCGATTACCTGCGACGACGGCAACCAGTGCACCGCCGACAGCTGCGACCCGGCCAAAGGCTGCGTTTCAGCCAACAGCGACGGCGCTAGCTGCAACGACGGCGACCTGTGCACCAACGACGACGCCTGCAAAGACGGCAAGTGCGCGTCCGGCCTGCCGCTGGCGTGCACCAGCACCGACGAGTGCAGCGTCGCCGCTTGCAACAAGTCGACCGGTATGTGCGCGACGACCCCGGCTGCCGATGGTGCGTCGTGCAACGACAGCAACGCCTGCACCACCGGCGATGCCTGCGCCAGCGGCGCGTGCGGCGGCAAGGCGCTGAACTGCGACGACGCCAACACTTGCACCGACGACCAGTGCAACCCAGCAAAGGGCTGTGCACAGGCCAACAACACCGATCCCTGCGAAGACGGCAACGCCTGCACGGGCGGCGACAATTGCGCAGATGGCGCGTGCAAGGCGGGCAAGCCCAACACCTGCGACGACAAGAATCCGTGCACCGCCGACAGCTGCGACCCCAAGACGGGCGCCTGCGCCAACAGCAACAACACCGGTGCGTGCGACGACGGCAAGGTGTGCACGATCAACGACTCCTGCACCGCCGGCGCCTGCGGCGGCACCCCCGACGCCTGTGACGACGGCAACCCTTGCACTGCCGACGCCTGTGACCCCAAGACCGGCTGCGCGCATCCGGCCGGCGCCGGCGTTTGCGACGACGGCGACGCCTGCACCGTCAAAGACGCGTGCGTCAATGGCAAGTGCGCCGGCACCGCGGGCCAGATCGTGTGCGACGACAAGAACGCCTGCACGAGCGACGGCTGCGACCCCAAAGTCGGCTGCGTCTTCGCCAACAACGCCAACGCCTGCGACGACGGCAACGCCTGCACGGACAAGGACTCCTGCAAAGACGGCAAGTGCCAGCCGGGCCTCGCTACCTGCCAGTGCAAGAGCACGGCGGACTGCGCCAAGCTGGAAGACGGCAACCTGTGCAACGGGACGCTGGTCTGCGACACCGGTACCTGCAAAGTCGACCAAAAGACCGTCGTGCTCTGCGGCACCACGGGCAACACCGAATGCAGCCAGCAGCAGTGCGAAGCGGGAACCGGCAAATGCGGGCTGAAGGCCGTCAGCGACGGCACCACGTGCAATGCGGACAGCAGCGTGTGCACGGTCGGCGACGCCTGCGCCGCCGGCAAGTGCGCGCCGGGCAAGAGCCAAGTCTGTGACGACAAGAATATCTGCACCAAGGACGCCTGCGACGCGGTCAAGGGCTGCGTAGCCGCCCCGTTGTCGGCTACGCCGTGTGACGATGGCTCGCTGTGCACTAGCGCCGACACCTGCACCGACGGCAAGTGCTCCGGCAAGGTCATGGTGTGCGACGACAACAACGTGTGCACCAACAACACCTGCGACCCGGCCAGCGGTTGTGCCTACCCGGCCAACACCGCGCCCTGCGCCGATGGCAACGCCTGCACCCTGCAAGACGTGTGCAAGGACAAGGCGTGCGTTGCGGGCCAGAACAAGAACTGCAGCGACAACAACAGCTGCACCAACGACAGCTGCAACAAGGCCACCGGCGCGTGCGCCTACGCGCTGGCGGACGGCATCGCCTGCACGGACGGTAACGCCTGCACCAGCCCGGACAAGTGCCTGGCCGCCAAGTGCGTCGCTGGGACCGCCAAGGTGTGCAACGACAACCAGCAGTGCACGGCCGACAGCTGCGACGCCACCACCGGCAACTGCGTGTTCGCGCCGATCGTCGGCTGTGGCGGCAACTGTGCCAAGAACAGCGACTGCCCGAGCGACAACAACTCGTGCACCAACGAGATCTGCGACGCGCTGAGTAAAAAGTGCGCCACCACCCTCGCCACTGACGGCACGCCGTGCAACGACGGCAGCGCCTGC
>CANMNA010000093.1 GCA_947499075.1 Myxococcales bacterium | reverse complement strand
GGTGCCGTCACCTGTAGCCGCGCAATTCATGGCGACGGCGTCCCAAGCCGTTATTAACGCTGCGGTTTTCAGTTGACACAACCGAATACACCCTTAGCGCGTGCGGCGGACTGCGAACACCAGCCCGCTGGCCTCAGCGCGCAGCGATCACAAGGCCAACCGGCACTTGCACCGGCGAGCGCACTTCGGCAACCAGATTGCCAGCGGCGACATCGAGCATCGCGGATGGGCCGCCATCCAAATTGAGGGCATCGACAAGGCCTGGGCCGCCAGCAACCTCTGGTCGCGCCAGCCAGGCTGCAAAGTCGTGCAGCGTGACGGCACCGTCGCTAACGGCCAGAACCGTTCGGCGCTGCGCATCCAGGCCCAGCGCCACGCGCCGGGCGGTGTCGCTCTGCCGAAAATGCGGCGCTGTTCCGGAGACCAGCAAGCGCGGCCCGCACTCGACGGCAAATTCGAGATTGGGCGCCCGTAGCCACTGTCTGGCGTGATCGACGTGCGCGCGGCCGCCGGCGACCCAAAACACCCCGTGGTCGACTTTGCGCAGCGGCGACAATTCGGCGCCGCCGCTGACCAACAGCCCCAAGGGTCGAAATGCCGGGTCAAAAAAGCCGGCGTTGACGGCGGCCAAGCCGCCTGCGTGGCGCCGAAACGCCGCCGCATCGGCCAGCGGCGCACCGACTTCGGGCGCCAACACCACCTGCAACCGGACCACTTGGAGGTCCAGGCGCAGCAAATGGGCCAGTGCAGGTTGATGCCCGCCATCGCCGCTGATTTGGGCCGAGGCATACTGCAGCCCCGCCGCAGCTTGCCGCCAACGCAGGGCCACCGGTGGCGGCCGCGGCTGGCACCCCAATGCCGCGATCAGAGCCAAGAACTGCCGCCGCGGCTGCACGGTGACCGCTACAACTGCTTGGTAATGGCATCACGCAGCTTCTGCAGCTGCTCTTCCGGTTTGAACCCGGTGTCAAAGAACCGCACGATGCCCTGCCGATCGACGATGTAGGTCGAAGGCATCGAATAGACACTGAACTTGCCCGACAGCTCCGACTCCGGGTCGCTGATGATGCCCCACGTCGCCTCAAAGCCCTTGGCAAACTCCAGCGACTTGCCCTCTTCTTTGTCGCCGCCCACGCCGATGATCTGAAAGCCCTTGGCCTTGTGCTCTTTGTACAAGTTGACCAGCTCCGGGAATTCTTTCTTGCACGGGCCGCACCACGAAGCAAAAAAGTTGATCAGCGTGACTTTACCTTTGAAATTAGCAGAGTCTACAACTTGACCGTTGCTGTCCTTGGCGGTGAATGCCGGCACCGGCTTGCCGACGAGGTCGGTGTCGCCGCCTTTCAAGTCGCTCGGTGCGGCGTTGCCTTGCACGACGTCACTGTCGGCGCAGCAGCGAAAGCCGGTGGTCTGGTTGCGGCTGCCGATGCCGATGGTGCTGCTGCGCTGGGTGCAGCGCGCGCTTTCGCCAGAGTTGTTGTGGCCGCCCATCAAGCCTGCGGTCTCTTTGGTGACACCCGCCCACTCGCCGATGTTGCCGGCCAAGTCGAAAATACCAGTCGGCGTGCGACATTGGCCCTTGCTGCCGGTCTTGACGTACTTGCCTTTGTACTTGTCCTCTTGGTCGACGCACTTGTTGGCCTCGTAGAACTGGCCGTACGGGTACATCGCGCCTTCGACGTCGTCGTCGTCAAAGTGCTGATTGGTGTTGTTGTCGATCGCCGGCGTGCCCGAGCAGGCCGAGATCCACTCTTCTTCGGTGCACAGGCGCTTGCCCGACTTCTTGCAGGCTTCCTCGGCTTCAGTCCAGCTGGCCATAGCCGGCTCGACGTCAGGCAAAGTGATCGCTTTGCCGTCTTTGGTGATGGCGGCTTCATAGGCATCGATGAAGAACGCGCCCTTGGCGGTCTTGGCCGCGATCATGTGCTTGCCATCGGACTTGGGCGCCTGCGGGGCATTGGCTGCTGCTTGGGCCTGGGCGAGTGCAGACACCGGATTCTCCAAGGCTTTCTGGATGTAGTAGTCCAAAATGGCCGTCGAAGCCGAGCCGGTGACAAGCCGACCGTTGATGTAGGTCCGCGGTGCGCCATTGATGCCGGCGCGGACTGCCGCGTCGATGTCCTTGTTGAACTTAGCCTGCACCGAGGGGTCTTTGACACACGCGTCATACTTGGCCAGGTCCAAGCCCAGCTCTTCAGCGGCTTTGCGATCGGCGGCCGGATCGAGGTTGGGCTGGTTGGCGTAGAGCTTGTCGTGCATTTCCCAGAACTTGTTCTGGCGACCAGCACACAAGCCAGCGTAGTGGGCGTTGCAGGCGTTGGGGTGCTTGTCGTAGCCCTGCATGTACTTGTTGCACAGTGGGTTCATCGGAAAGTGCTTCATGATAAAGCGGACTTTGTCCTTGTACTTGGTCTTCAGGGGCTCCATCGTCATCGCCAGGTACTTGCAGTACGGGCACTCGAAGTCGCTGTACTTGACGACCGTGACCTTGGCGTCTTTGGGTCCGTAGGCGTCGCGCAGGTCCTCTTCGTCAAAGCACGGCTCGTACAGTGTCCAACCGTCTTCTTTGGTCATCACGCCGCCGGTCTTGCCACACTCAATCGGCGCGGTTGGCCCGACGCTGGGTGGCGCAGCGGACGGCGAATTCGGGGCGACGCCACCGGTCGCACCAGCTTGAGCAGTCTGCCCAGCGGCGCTGGGATCACCGCCCAGCGGGCCGGCCGGATTCTTGAATTGCTCTTCAATTTTCTTCTTGTAGGCATCTTCGAGCGCGACCTTGGTGTGGTCGTAACCCAGCCAGGCCACGCCCATGCCAATCAAGGCCACCAGCACAGTGGTCACCAGCGGGGCCGCAAACGTGGTCAGCACTTTGAGGTTGCGGTCGATTGTCTGACCGACCGTCTTGGGCCCAGCGGCGATCAGCAGGGCAGTCGAGCCAAAGTTGACCGCGTACAAGGAGATGCAGTAGAGGCAGTAGGCTTCGACGACCGCCGAACTGTAGACAGCCAAATACAGCGAAAACAAGCTGGTCAGCACGCCGATGCCGGCGGCGATGGCCAAGCCGCGCTTGGCGACGTCCGAAGCGACGTTGCTGCTGCGCAACGTCAGCACCACCAGATAGACCTGCGCCAGATAAGTCGGCACGGCATACAGGCTGATCGGCAAGTGAAACAACTCCGACATGCCGCTGACGTTGACCTTGTCGCAGTTGATCGCGCCGCCCAGGTTGCAGCTGGAGACGTACGTGGGGTCCAAAGTGATGTGCAGCTTGTGCCGAACCAGGTAGATCGCGACACCCAAGCCCACCGCAAGCAGCGCCAGCGCGCCGTACAGCAGGTTGGGATTGGGCGTTTCGCCGCCACCGCCGATCGGTTCATCTCCAGGAGCAGCAGGCGGTGCGCCGGTGGGCGCGGGTGGAATTGAGGGGTTCTTCTTGGCCATCTCAGCAATCTCCAAAGGAAATTTAACAGTACGGGCGACAAAGCCAATGGCGCCCAGAGCGCGCGCGGCGCGAAGAGGATAGGCGGTGTTCGCCAGCGTGCAACCGTCTGGCCCGACTTTTTGGCCGAGCGCTCGGCCTGCAACACCGGTTTTTGGCCGGTTGTTCCCTTGCATAAGGCCCTAGCCCCTGCGATGGTCTGGGCCATGACTGCTCCGCCCAAGCATCCGACCCAAGTGATCCTCATCGGCGGTGGCCTGGCGGGATGCGAGTGCGCCTGGCAGCTGGCCCAGCGCGGCATCGCGGTGCAACTGCACGAGATGAAGCCGGAGCGCCGCACGCCAGCCCAGACTTCAGACAGCATGGCCGAGCTGGTGTGCTCCAACTCATTTCGCAGCGACAACCCGCTGAACGCCGTGGGTTTGCTGCACGAAGAGCTGCGGGCGCTGGGGTCGCTGATTTTTCAGATGGCCGACCGCCACCGGGTGCCTGCCGGCGACGCGCTGGCCGTCGATCGCGACCTGTTCGCGCAAGACGTGCAGGCCGCGGTGCAGGGCCATCCGCTGATCGAAGTGGTCCACGGTGAAGTGACGGCGCTGCCGCTGGACCGCGGGCTGCCGGTGGTAGTCGCGACGGGGCCGCTGACGTCGGACGCTTTTGCCGCAGCGCTGGTCGCGGTCACTGGCCAAGAGCGGTTGGCGTTTTATGACGCAATTGCCCCGATTGTGGCGGCCGAGTCGATCGACATGGATCAGGTGTTTGCGGCGTCGCGGTGGGGCAAAGGCGGCGGCGACGACTACCTGAACTGCCCGATGGACAAACCGCAGTACCTGGCTTTTGTCGAGGCCCTGTTGGCAGCCGAGACGCTGCCGCTGCAGGACTTCGAAAAAGGCGTGCAGTACTTTGCCGGTTGCCAGCCGGTCGAAGTGATCGCCGCGTCGGGACCCAAGTCACTGCGGTTTGGGCCAATGAAGCCCACCGGCCTCGATGACCCGCGCACCGGGCGCTGGGCGTATGCCGTGGTGCAACTGCGCGCCGAGAACCGCCACAAGACCGCGTACAACCTGGTGGGTTTTCAGACCAAGATGCGCCAGGCTGATCAAAGGCGGGTGCTGGGCACGATTGCAGGTTTGGCCAACGCTGAGTTTCTGCGCTATGGCTCGGTGCACCGCAACACCTTTCTGGATAGCCCACGGTTGCTCGATGGCGCGATGCGCCTGCGCGCGCTGCCGCAATTGCGCTTTGCTGGTCAGATCACGGGGGTAGAAGGCTACGTCGAATCGACCGCCAGCGGGCTGTGGACGGCACTGGCACTTGCGTCTGAACTTTCTGGAACTACACTGGAACTACTGCCTGCGACCACGGCTTTGGGGGCGCTGGTACAGCACGTGATCGACGAGTCGGTGCCCAGTTTTCAGCCGTCCAACTTGCACTTTGGGCTGTTTGCCCCGCTGCCAGAGCCGGTGGGCAAGCGGCGCGACAAAGCCGATCGAAAACAAGCACATGTCACGCGGGCGCGTCAGGACTTGGCGACGTGGCAGCAGGCGCACGCGACGCTACTGGCCTGTGGATAACCCTGTGAACAAGCCAGGAAACGCAGTGCCGGCGATCGTTTGCCTGTGCGATTAGGTCTTGATTCCACAACGATCTTCGTTTAAACCGATTAAAAACAATAAGTTGGCGTACAGCAGTTGACGGTAAAGGCCGTGGCACCGTACTTCGCCATCCTCGCTGCTGTCCGTTGGCTGTCCACGCCGCACAACGGGCGACGTTGTTTGGGTACGCCACCTGGAATTGCCCGCGCATGGCCCGACCGCCTTCCACCATTTTGCGTCCAGCGTCACTGCCCCTGCGGCCGGGCAACCGCCGCGGCCGCGGTCAGGTCTGGCATTGGCTCAAGCAGGGCGGCTTGGTCGCCTTGCTGGCAGGCGGTGGCCTGTACCTGGGCTACACCGTCATTGGCCGCGATTTGCACCAGGGCACCCACTTGGCAGCTACCCACGCCAGTGGTGTCGGCGATCCGGTCAAGTTGCCAGCGTCTGCGCTGGCACAAGCGGGTGACAAGCCGACCGCTGCGGGCGCGGCCGGTGGGGCGACGCAGGCACCGCTAGCCAGTGCTGGCCGAAGCGCAGTCCAGGCCGCCGACCCGGTGGCTGTGGCCCTGCTGTCGGCCGCGCGCGACCATTTGGCGCGCAAAGTGGCGCCGTCGCTGTACAGTGTCGAAGACTTGCGCGCCAACGCCGGCAACCACCTGGACCTGATCGAGCGCGGTCTGGATGGTCAACTGCCCCTGCGCGCAGCGCTGGTGCGCCACCGCGCCCGCAATCCGCACCTGTATGGTCTGACCGGCAAGCCAGCGCTGACGCTGGACGAGCGCAAGCGGGCCTGGACTGGCGACAACCTCGAGGTTTTTCTGCGCGCGTATGGCGAGTTGCGCCCAGCCAATGAACCAGAAGCTGGCGACATAGCGGTGCTGCAGCGCACCAAGGGCAGCCCGCGCAAGCTGCTGGCGGTGGTGACCGACGTGACCGACGACGGTGGGCACCCCCAATTCATCGTGCTCGATCCGGCGGACAAGGCCGCGCGCGAAGTGTCGGCCAAGGCGGGCTATGTGGTGCTGGGGGCATACCGCTTCAGGCTGGCCCAAGTGGTCAAGGCCCGCCAGTCGCTTGATTTGCCGACCCATGCGCCCGGCTTGGCTCTGTAGCCGCGACGACCCGGTGAAGAACGGCCGCTCCCCCTGTGCCACTCCAAGTATGGCGACCCGTGGGCAGTGACGCAACCGGTGCTTGACCGCTCTGCGACTTCCCGCCACGCTCTGGCCATGCTGCCCAATCCGCCGCCCCCGCTAACCGTGACTGCGTTCAACCGCCACGTGCAAGCGCTGTTGGTGCCCCAACCGACAGTGCGGGTGGTCGGCGAAGTCAGCCAGCCGAGCATGCGCAGTGGCAATCTGTACTTTGAGCTCAAAGACAGTGTCGCCAAGGTCCGCGTCAACCTGTGGCGCGCCGACCGGGTGCTGCGGTTCGAGATCAAGCACGGGATGCAAGTCATCTGCACCGGCCGACCAGACCTGTGGGTCGAGGGCGGCCTGTTCTCGCTCAATTGCAGTGCGATTGAGCCAGCCGGCGAAGGGGCACGCTGGGCCGCGCTGCAGCGCTTGAAAGAGGCGCTGACCGCCGAAGGGCTGTTCGACACGGCACGCAAGAAGCCGTTGCCGTTCTTGCCCAAGACCGTGGCCTTGATCACCAGCGCACAGGGCGCGGTCGTCCGCGACATGCTGCGGATCATCCGCGACCGGGCCCAAGTGCGGATCGTGGTGGTCGACGTGCGCGTCCAAGGCGAAGGCGCGGCCGAGCTGATCGCGCGGGCCATCGAGTACATCGATAGGATTGCACTGGCCGACGTCATCCTGTGCGGCCGCGGCGGCGGCAGCGCCGAAGACTTGTGGGCGTTCAACGAAGAGCGGCTGGTCCGCGCTTTTGCGGCCTGCAAGACACCGATCATCAGCGCAGTCGGCCACGAGACGGACACGGTGCTCACCGATCACGCCGCTGACTGGCGGGCGCCGACGCCGACGGCCGCGGCCGAGCGCGCGGTGCCGCGGTTCGCCGACTTGCAGGCCGCGCTGGCCAGCTTGACAAGCCGGGCGGTTGTCGGCCAGCGCCGTCAATTACAAGGAGAACAGCGCCACGTTGCCCAGCTGCGGGCGCGGCTAGGCGATGGCCGCGAACTGACCGGTCGCAGGCGCCAGGGCTTGGACGAGCGGCAGCAACAGGCTGCACGAGCGACGGAGCGCACGCTGGAGCGGCAGCGCCGGCGGATCGACGGTCTGCGCCAGCGCTTGCAGGCGGCGCACCCGCAAAAGAAGCTGGCCGAGCGGCGCAAAGCCCTGGTGCTGCTGGCGTTTCGCCTACACGCCGCGGGCAGGCGCACGCTGGAACAGCGGCGCCAGCGCTTGCAAAACAAAGCCGCGGTGCTGGTGGCGCTCAGTCCGCGGGCAGCGTTGGGCCGCGGCTACGGCATCGTCCGGCGACCGGGCGGCCAAGCGCTGGCGAGCGTGGCCGGCCTGCAAGTGGCCGAGCCGCTAGAGATCCTGCTGCGCGATGGCGTTGTTCAAGCTGAAATCACAGCACTGCGTATCGAGACCTAGGCTGCGGCGTTGCGACAGGGTGGCGAAAAGCACTACGCTACGTGCGGCACAATCGCCGCGTCCCCAGCGGCCCGCCAAGACCTCGATAACTACTCAAATTCCTTTGATTCTGTTGGCGTTGTCTGCGGTGATGCCGATCGCCTTGCTCCAGCCCGTGCCGGCCCATGCCTGCGGTGCTTGCGTCAGCGCGGTGCCGCCGCCGCCGCCGGGCCAGCAAAACAACCAGTATGTGGTGCAAGACGCCGAGCGCGTGCTGTTCTTGCGCAACGAAACCATCCAGCAAACAACGGTGTGGGTCGAAGTGCGCTACAGCGGTGCGGCCAGCGACTTTGGGTGGGTGCTGCCGCTGCCCAAGCAACCCAAGGTCGGCGTCGGCTCGCGGTTGCTGTTCGACCGGCTCGACAAGGCCACCGCACCGGTGTTTGAGACGACCTACGCCGGCACCGAGAATTGCCACAATCCGCAAGATGGCTGCGTCCAGTTCCCGCGCTCGTTCGCCGACGCCGCCATGAGCAGTGAAATCCAGTCGCCCGGACCCGATGAGAGCGACGCAGCGGGCGGCGCCACCAATGCCGACGTGACAGTGCTCGACGCAGGCGCAACCGGGCCGTACGACTACGTGGTGCTCGTCGCCACCACCGTCGATCCCCTCCACAAGTGGCTCAACGATCACGGCTACAAGACCCCTGACAAAGCCAAGCCGATCCTGCAGAGCCACATCGCCAAGGGCGACGTGTTTGTGGCGATAAAACTCAGCAACGGCGCGGGCATCGACCAAATCCGGCCAATCGTGCTGGCGATGGACAACGCCGAGCCATGCGTGCCGCTGCGCTTGACCTCGATCGCCGCCGCCGAAGAGATGACGGTGGTGGTGACCGTAGCCGGCAAAGGGCGAGCGATTCCCAAGAACGCCCTGCACGTGCAGGTCAACCCGATGCGGCTCAACTGGTACGCCGGCGCCAGCAATGACGCACAGGTCGTCTCGGCAGCGCTCGATGAAGCGGCAGGCAACGGCTTTGTCACGGAGTTTTCCAACCCGCCGCAAGGGATCATCGACCCACTGTTTTCACCCAATGGGATCATCGATCCGCTGTTTCTGCCACAAACGCAGACGGGGCTGGGTCTGGTCACCACCCTGAAGACTTTGGGTGTGTGGGCGGAGAGCACCCCAGGCGGGGCAGAGACTGAGCTCGCCGACGACATCGAAGCCCTGACCCTGTTTGGCAAGCTGCATGGCCTGACGGCCGGCCAAGCGTTTGCGGTGCTGGCCTACTGTGGCGGCGCGACCAGCGGCGTCGATTGGCAGAGCCAAGGGTGCACGACCACGGTCAACGGCAAGCAGCTCAAGCTCGATGCCAAAGAGGCGGCGACACCGGTCGACGGTAAGGCGCTGCTGGCCAGCGCCAAGGATCACTTTTTTCAGCCGCTGACGGGTTGGCACGATGGCCAGCTGCCACCCGACGCCAAGCAGGCCGATTCAGGAACAACTCGAGGCGACACGGCGCGTGCACCTGACGGCGGCAGCACCGGTGAAGTGGCGGCGGGCAAAGACACCGGGGCGGCGGGCAAAGACACAGTAGCGGCAGGCAAAGACACAGTGGCGGCAGGCAAAGACACAGTGGCGGCAGGCAAAGACACCGGGGTGCCAGACAACCTCGATGGCGCATCAGCCGCAGACGCCGCACCCGCCAAGCCAGCTGCTCCGCCTAGCCGCAGCGACAGCGGGTGCTCCAGCGGTCCTGGCGGCGGCACGGGCGCGGCGTGGCTCTGGGTCATCTTGCTCGGCATGTGGGTAGCACGGCGCCGTGCGGCTTAGAGGGTATAGCCAAAAAGGCCGAGTTGGGCGAGGGCCTGCGAGGACCGAAAACTCCGGCATTTTCGCCGTCAGAAT
>CANMNA010000092.1 GCA_947499075.1 Myxococcales bacterium | reverse complement strand
CGCGGCCCCCGATTTGAGATGCGCAGTGCTGGGTTGCTCGCTGCGCTCGACAAGGAACAAGGAACTGAAAGAGCGAGGCGTACTCAGGTACGCCGCAGCGAGAGAAGCGACGCAGTGACGCAGAGATGCGCTCAAAGCGGGGGATCGCGGGTTGCGCCCACGATTGATCATCTGTGTCAGCACTGCTATACCTCCGGGGGCCCTTATTGGGCCTCCCCAGAACGACGGATCGCAGCATGCCGCGAGACCCTACTCGAACGACAAGCCAGATCGACGGCCAGACACGGATTACCTCCGTGCGCGATCTGGTCGCCGGCCTCGCCTCCAAAGACGCATTTTTGGTGTTGGTGCGCGGACCTGAGCTGGGCCGCCGCATCACACTGACCGACGAACCGGTCACGATTGGCCGCGATCCTGACAGCACGATCGCCCTCAAGCACGACAGCGTGTCGCGGTACCACGCCCGGATCGAGGCCTATGACGGCGGGCACCGTGTCGTCGATAACGCATCGACCAACGGCACTTACCGCAATCAGCATCAAGTGGCAGGCACCGCCCAGTTGGCCACCGGCGACTATGTTCAGGTCGGCGACGCGATTTTCAAGTACTTGTGCGGCGACAACATTGAGGCCGCTTTCCACGAAGAGATCTATCGGCTGACCATCGAAGACAGCTTGACCCAAATCGCCAATAAGCGCGCGTTGTTAGAGTTCTTGGACAAAGAGTTCGCCCGCGCCAAGCGCTACAGCCGCGACTTGAGCGTCATCATGGTCGATCTGGACCACTTCAAGCGCGTCAACGACGGCTATGGTCACCTGATGGGCGACTTCGTGCTGCGCGAGTTGGCCAAGATCATCATGTCGCGCATCCGCAAAGAAGAGATGTTTGCCCGCTACGGCGGCGAGGAATTTTGCGTGGTGCTGCCCGAGTTGAACTGCGAAAAAGCTTTGGTGTTTGCCGAGACGCTGCGCAGCCTGATCGAGCAGCACAGCTTCGAATTTGAAGGCACCTCGCTCAAGATGACGGCGAGTCTGGGTGTGGCCGAGCTGACTTCGCCGATGGGGCGACCGGAAGAACTGGTTGGCGCGGCCGACGAGAACTTGTACCGCGCCAAGCGTGAGGGCCGCAATCGGGTGCTGGCGTAGGCCCGCGATGCCTGCCACCCCCTTTTGGCAGCGCCTCGCCTTCTGGTTGCCCGGCCTGCTGTTGGCCTGCGGCGGGCAGACGTGTGGCGGGTGCAACGGGCCACTGCCACCGCCGCAAGCACCGGCGGCGCTGCTGACTCCCCAAGTCGTGCAAGCGCGGATTACCCAGCACGGCTTCAACCTCATTGCTAGTCATTTGGTGCAGTTGCTCCAAGCAGTGCTGGGCGCTGGCCCGGGTGGTGTGGCGGTCATCGATGTGGCCAAGGTACTGGGTCCGCAGCCGCTGCAGTTTGCGGGCGGTCTCGGGCTCTTCAACGGTCAGGCGGGCGTGCGCGATCTGGTGCTGACGTTTGACGTCCTGGCCGCAACCGTCAAGCTGGTGGACGGCAGCAACCCGGCGCGGATTCAGCTGTCCTTTGATCATGCGCGGATCGGCGTGCAGAAGGGCGTCGTGTTTGGCGCGGCCAGCGTGATCGGCTTTGACTCAGACGCGGCGTGCCACCTCAAGAACGGCCTGGGGACGGCGACTCAGACACCCCACATGGCGACGTTTTCCGGCACCGTCGACTTGGTGTTGGGCGTCGATGCCCAGTCCAAACTGGCGATTCAGGTTGAGGTGAGCAAGCCGGTCTTGCACAGTGTCGGGTTTGCGCTGCAAAAAGACTGTGGCTTGGGCGAGTGCACCGACCAGTTCTTGCTCGAATCGCCGTGCCTGGAATGCGAACTGTGTGCGACGGGCCAGCTGGCCAGTGACGCGATCAACGCCACCAAGGACCTGCTGGGGCCGTTGCTCACCCAACTTTTGCAGGTGGCGGGCAATCTGGTCGTCAAGCAGGTGCTCAACGGCGCCATCAACGGCAAGCCGCTCGATATCGAAGTTTCCGTCGATCTCAAGGCGATTCTGCAAGGCGTGTCGCCGTTTCTGGGCGGCCTGACCGGTGATGCCAACGTGCTGCGGTTGCGCACGCGGCCTAGTCCGCAAGCGTTTATCGTGCAGGGTGCGGCGCTGCAGGCCCGTCTGGACGCCGCTGTGTTTGCCCAAAGTGCCGCGTGCGTGGTCGATCCGGGTCAGGACGCGACCACCGTGTTTGCCAAGCTGGCCCAGAGCGCGCCGCCGGCCCTGCCCGCGACGATGCTGGCATCGACCAAGTCGGGCGACAGCGCGCCCAAAGACATCGATGTGGCGGTGCTGCTCGGCCGCCGGGTCATCGAGGAAGCGGCGTGGTCGGTGGTGCGCTCGGGCCTGCTGTGCGTGGCGATCGACACGGGTGCGCTCTACCAAGTCTCGGCCGGCAAGCTCCTGGTCACCGCGGGCGCTCTTGATCTGGCGCTGCCAGGGATTACCCAGTTTGCCGAGCCTGACGCGCCAATTCGCTTGGCGATTCGGCCCAACGCTCGGCCAGAGCAGGCGCCGATGGTGCAATTGCAGCAAGAGGCGACAGCCACTGTCGCAACAGTGCGTGTCTGGCAGCTGGGCATCGGCATTGAAGCGTTCGTGCACGGCCGCTGGCTGACGCTGGTCGAGATGCAAGCCGATGCCGATGCGGTGCTGGCCATTTCGGTCCTTGGGCCGCAGGTGGTGGTGACAGCGCGCAAGGTCGCGATTCCCCACGTCGTGGTTGTCGGCGATCCGGTGGCGCCGGGCGCCAATTGGCAAGCGCTTGCGCCAGCGGTCGCGCAGATGGCGGTCACGCTCTTGCTGGCCCAGCCGCTGCAATTCGACGTCGATGTCCAGGCTGCGCTCCAATCGGTCCTCAATTTGCCGTTGTCCGCCGAATTGATTGGTCTGCAGGCGACCGGCGCGGACAACAGTTGGTTGCTGCTGGGCGTAGCACTGCATGAGCCGGGGGCACCATGACAGCAGGCCGATGGATCGCCTGGATGGCTTGTGTCGCGGCGGTGGCAGCATGTGGCGACGCGGAGTCGGTCAACGTGATCGCCTGTGTGACCAACTCTCAGTGTCCGTCGGGTTGGCACTGTGGCCCGCTGGCCGTGTGCTCAGCCGATGTGCCGTGCGGCGACGACAGCCAATGCTGCTACGGCGAGCGCTGCGAAGGTGGCCATTGCCGGGCCCGGCAGGCGTGCTCGGCGGGTGCCGGATGCATGGACCCAGCAGACACCTGCCTGCTCGGCATGTGCGTCGCGCGCGCCTGCACCTTGCCAGAAGGCGTCAGCGCCAGCGACGCCGCCGTGTGCGGCAAGGGCCGCCAGTGCCTGTGGGGCCGGTGCTTCGGCGAGGTGCCGTGCACAGGTCGATGTGGCCCCAACCAGGCCTGCGCCGTGCTCATCAGCCGCTGCGTGGCCGCGCCGCTGGCCAACTGCACGCCGGGCCAGCTGCCAGTCATCGCCAACGAAGTGGAGCGGATGCCGCAAGGTTGTGGCGCAATCGCCCCACAGATCGCCTGTCGGCAGCTGCCGCCGCTGCTCCCGGGCGAGCGCGGCTTGCCGGGCCAGTTGCTGCAAGTGCCTGGTCAGATCGTGCACGTGAGCTATGACCGCAGCTACGGCGACCTGATGCTGGCCCGCCACAATGCCTCGCCGCCGTTTGCGCTCAAGTCGCTGCACGTGCTGTCGGGGCTGGCGACACTGGCACCAATCGTAGGCGCCGTCGATGGACCGCGCGGCGGTGTAGCCGATCCTGGCCCCGATCATGGCCGCCGGCTGGCAAGCGTCGCCGACAGCGCCGGCCGCATCAAGGTGGCCTACCGCGATGACAGCGGCGACGCCTTGCGCTTTGGCGAAGTCCAGCCCGACGGCAGCGTAGCGACCCACCAGGTCGCGGCGGGCGCCGGCATCGGCGAGCAGGTGGCGATCACGCTCAGCGCCGCAGGCCTGCCCGTGGTGGTCGCGTTCGCTCCCGAAGCCACCCAACCTGCCCGCGCTGCCCGCCTGCAAGTGTTCTCAGCCAAGGTAGCCAGCCCCTCAGCCGCTGGCGACTGGACGGTGGTGGAGCTCGACAGCGAGGCGGTTCAGGCACCACAGGCGCCCTGCGGTGGCGCGTGTCCGGCTGGGCAAGCCTGCATCGCGGTGGCCGGCAAGGCCGCCTGCCAGGCCACGGCTGCCACGTGCACCACCTGCTTGCCGGGCCAGGCCTGCATCGCCGGCAGTTGCACGGCGGCGTTGGTTGGCCTACCCGTGCTTGACTGGGGACCGACCGGCCGCGGCGCAGCCATCGACATCTTGACCTTGCAAGCGGGCAGTCTGGTCGCCGCCGCCTACAGCGCGCACAGCGGCGACTTGGCCCTGTACCGGCTGGTGAGCGGCACCTGGCAAAAAAGCGTGGTACCCAAGGCCAGCGTGCCAGGGGGCAGCGCCAATTTTGGGCGGTTCGTCCATCTCGTCGAGGGCGATGCGGGCAAAGTGTGGGCGGCATGCGAAGACGCCGATCGGGGTCGCCTGCTGGTGGTGCGGCAAGCCGACAAAGGCTTTGGCGTCGAAGTGGCTGACGACGGTGCGCGCAGCGACGGGCTGCACCGCGTCGGTGCAGACACCACCCTGATTCGTCACCCATTTGGCGGCTTGCTGCTGGCTCATCAGGACACCCGGCGCAGCGAGTTGTTGCTGCAGCGGGTGCCCAAGCCGGGCACGATCGGCGCCCGTGCCATACTGGAAACCGCCGCAATGGCAGGCTTTTCGCCCACGATTGTCCAACTCGGCACCAAAGCGTTTGTGGTCGCCAGCACCACGCTGCGGCTCGATCCCGATGGACGCCTGCGCAGTAGCGTACAATTCCGAGATCTTGTCTGGACCGGTGATTGAGGCTATTCTCCGCGGCCCGTTTTGCGGCCTGCTTGCCGCTGAGACCGACCATGACTGAGCCAGTTTTGCCCGCGCCGGGACCTGGGGCGCCCCCAAGAGCATCTGTGCCCGGTGGTGCGCTCGATCTTTCGTCTGCGTTTGAGGATGCGCTGGCGGCCTTAGAAAAGTTTGAGCATATCGGCAGCGATGGTCCACCTGCCGCCGCAGCACCCGTGGCGGCGGTGCCAGACTTGCGCCGCGCTGCGCCGGCCCCCAGTGTCAGACCAGTTGCAGTGGAGGCGTCGGGCCAGCCGGCTGCAATTTCTGCGCTGGCAAGCTCCCAACTGGTCGTGTCTGACCTCGAAAGGGCCCGGGTCGAAAATGACGAGCTTCGGCGGCAGCTTGGACGCGCCAACGTCGATGCGGCCCAGAGCAAGGCCGACTTGGCGTCTTTGCGCCGGATGATGCACCGCGCCGAGCAAGACCTACCCCAACAGACCGCCCGCAAGCTGCTCGACGGGCTGCTGCCAGCGCTCGATCACCTGACCACCGTGTCAGAGTACTTGATGCTGCACGAGCCGCTGACCGATCACGGTCGGCAAGCGATCGAGATGCTCAACGCCGAGTGGCGGCGGGCGATGATCCGGCTGCAGCTGGAGCCTTTTGACGCGCTCGGCCTGCCTTTTGACCAGGCGCGCCACGAGATCATCGCGCGGGTCGCCGACCCGATGCACCCCGATGCCACCGTGGTGCGGCAAGCGGCGCGCGGCTACCTGTACGCGGGCAGGCTGCTGCGCTCGGCGCAGGTTGTGATCAACCAGTTGGGTGGCGGGGCACCGTACGTCAACATGGCCGAGCAGCCTGACGATTTGTGACGCGAGGCTTTGGGCGGTCTAGCGCAGGCGCTGCGCTACCCGACTCGCCAGCTCGATGAGCTGATCCGCGGTGCAGACCTTAGTCGCGCAACTGACAGAGGCCACCAAGGGCCTTCGGGCGTCTGCAAACACCAGCGAGACAACGCCGCCATAAAACGCGCGAAACCCTTGCTCGGCGATCTTGTTGGTCGGCGCGACGTTGCTGTAAGTGTTGCGCATGGTGTTGAAGCGTGTGCGGCTTTCCGCCAGGTTGGTGTCGCGCCAGACCTGCGCGGACACCCCAAATTGGTCGCCCTTGCTGGGCGCAAAGTACAGGGCGTTGTAGCTGGGCGAAGGCGGCGTGCCCGGCAAGTCGCCGCGGCGCAAGTGTGCTCTGGCGCCGATGACCCGTTCGATGTCGGCGGCGGACAGGTAGCCGGTAATGTCCAGCGCGGGCTCCGTATGGACGGCTTGCGGCCGCGCCATCTCAGGCACCACCGGCGCAGGATCGGGTTGGTCGGCAGCCTTGGCCGGCTCGACCGGCTTGCCAACCTCAGCGGGGCCTCCGGGTTCGGCCATTTTTGGCGCAGGTTCTGGCACCGGCGCCGGCCGGTCGGGCAGCGCTGGTGCTGCCACGCCGGGATCGGCGCCACCCAGCGGATGGGGGCCGACCCGCGGCGGCCGACCCGGGGGAGCGGCAAGGGCGCCGCCGGCTGCAGCCGCCACACCGGGAGGCAGATTGCCGGGTGCTGCCACGCCGGGTGCTGCCACGCCGGGTGCTGCCACGCCGGGCGCGACTGCGCCCTGGTCGCCTGCAATACCACGGCCCACCGTGGGCGCATCTGCGGTAGCGGTCGGCGCTGCGGGTACGGCTTCGGCAGGCTGGGTTGCCTCGGCCAGCGCCTTGGCCGGATCGGCTGGCGGGGCCACTGGCTTGGCGACTTCGCCCTTGGCGAGCCCGCCCTGCCCTGACTCAGGCTTGGGGCCGGGGACCGCGATCTCGCCGTCTTTGCCCTTGCGCTTGACGACCTGTGGCTTCTTGCCGCCCGCCTGTGTCGCTTCAACCCCAGCGGAGTCTTTCTTCTTGCAGCCTTGGATTGCCGTCGCGCCGACTGTCAGGGCCACGAGCGCCAACCATGTGACAGGGCGCGTCCACGTCACCTGCCGATTCCAACTTGCCACCAACGCGATCATGCAACGCCTTTGCCCAGTGCGCTTGCGGTAGCCGGGCCGCAGCAGTCTAGCCCATGTTGCAGCCCGCGGCCAGATTGCCGGCCGCCGGATTTGGGCCTGTGCTAACCCGCGAAGGCGGTCGGCGATTCCCACCCAAACCCTTGCGCCCTATGCCGCAAAAGCGCATCATTCTGCCCCCGGCCGCTTTCGGCCGACCCTATCGAGGAAGATGTGATGCGTCAGATTCTTGCTGTATTTTCGATTGGTTGTGCATTCTTTGCTGCGGGTTGCGACTCCGGAGGCAAGACCACGACGGCCTCGACCGCCAAGGATGCCGCGGCCACAGGTGACACCGCCAAAACGGACGGGACAGTCGCTGATACGGGTGCGGTCGATACGGTGACCGACTCATCGAAGCCCGACACGGTCGTCACCGACATTGCCAAACCCGATGTCAAGAAGGACACCAGCAAGCCCGCCGACGATCTGATTGCCGGCGCCGTCGAGATGGACCCAAAAAACGGCAACGCTGACGATCTCGATCCGACTGGCGACGTCGACTTCTACTGGTTTACCGGTAAGAAAGGCGATCTGGTCCAATTGCAGATCGTCGCGCAGGGGACGCTCAACGCCTTCAAGGACGACGCGATCGACACCGTGATTACACTGCTCGGTCCCGATCAGAAAGTCTACGCCATGAACGACGACCCTTCGCCGCGCACCAACAACGACTCGACCCTGTTCACGATCCTGCCGGCCGACGGCAAGTACTACGTGCGCGTCGAAGAGTGCAGCACGTGGCTCGCCACCGCCGAGAACGTGCCCAGTGGCGCGGCGTGTGCCAAGCCCATCGACAAAGATGTGTCCAGCTACACGCTGTATTTCGTGATTCTGGACGGCAAGACCTACCCGACCGCCAAAGATGCCGAGACCGGCAACGACGCCAAGAGCGCCAACGAAGTCGTCTACAAGCAAAACGACAAGGGTCAGTACCAAGCGCCGGTGGTGTATGGCTATTTCACCGACGCCAGCGATGTCGACGTGTTTGCCGTCAAGCTGCCTTCGGAATTCAAGCTGGTCGACGGCAAGCGGCCGACGCTGGCGTTTGAGACGTTTGCTGCCGGTCCGCTGGGCAATGGGTCGACCACCACGCCGGGTCTGGTCAGCGTGGCCAATGCTGCGACGCCCACCGATTGGCTAGCGCAGGCCGACTTTACCGTCGATGCAGACGAAGTCGACCTCTCGATGCCCGCCACCATGGACGCCAACTACCTGCTGTATGTGCCGCACAAGGGCGACAAGAAGGGTACGAACGACTTTTACATCCTCGTGCACAGCTTTTACAACGGCAACCCGGTGGAACAGAAGGAAAAAGACAACGACAAGTTGGCTGGTGCCGAAGTGCTCGTCAATGGCGCAGCGGAGGGTGCCCTTCCGCGGTACTACATTGAAGGTGACTTGGCGGACAAGGACGTCGACTATTTCTCGTTCTCAGTCAAGGACGTGCCGGCCACTGCCACCTCCGTGTTCGTCACCTGCTCGGGCCAAAATAGCGGCTCCAACCTGCGCGGGCTCACCGCATCGCTGGAAGACAAAGACAGCGCATCGCTTGGGTCAGGCAGCGAGACCAACAAGAAGAAGCTGGCGATCGAGAAGGTGTTGATTCCGAAGGGCGCGCAAACGCTGTATCTCAAGCTCAGCGTCGACAGCCACGAGGCCAAGATCTCCGGCAACTACTACCGCTGCGGCATCGGCATCTACGAGCCCAAGACCCCGTAGTTCTAGCAAGCGAACGCTGCTTTAGCGCAGCAAGGCGCGCCGGGTGGGCACGTCAGGTCCGCGGGCGACAAATTCCGCCACGGGTCCTTGGTACGTCACATGGCCACCGGCTTGCCCCGCGCCCGGTCCCATGTCGACCATCCAATCGGCTTCACGGACGACGTCGAGTTGATGCTCGATCACGACGAGCGTGTCGCCGCGGTCGACCAAATCGTGCAAAATTGCCAAGAGTTGACGCACATCGTGGCCGTGCAGGCCGGTGGTCGGCTCGTCGAGTACGTACACGGTGGCGACCTTGCGGCGCTTGGCCAGCTCGGTCACCAGCTTGAGCCGCTGGGCCTCGCCGCCTGACAGCGTGTCGCTCGACTGCCCCAATTGCAGGTAGCCCAGGCCAATTCGTGTCGCCAGCTGCAGCGGCCGGGCAATCGTCCCTAGCGCCGCAAAGTGCGTCGCCGCAGCTTCTATCGACATCGCGAGCACATCGGCAATCGACGCGCCCTTGTAGCGCACGCCGAGCACGCGGTCGCCGTAGCGCCTGCCGCCGCACGCCTCGCACGGCACGTGGACAGTCGGAAGAAACGACATGGCAATCTTGAGCTTGCCCGCGCCGCCACAGATTTCGCAGCGCCCGCCGGCGACGTTGAACGAGAAGGCGCTGGCGCCCAATCCAGCGACCTTGGCATCGGGTAGCGCGGCAAAAGCCAACCGAATTGGGTCGAGGACGCCGACGAAGGTGGCGGGGCATGAACGCGGCGTTCTGCCGATCGGCGATTGGTCGATCTCGACCACGCGACCCATGTCGGAGATGCCGGTGAGCGCGGCGA
>CANMNA010000091.1 GCA_947499075.1 Myxococcales bacterium | reverse complement strand
GGCGGTTCTCTCGGCACCAGTCGTCGGTGCGCATGATCGCTTTACGCAATCGGTCTTTGGCGGTTTTTTGCCGCACGACCCAAAAGCCCTTGCGCGAGCGGCCCCAGGAGAACGTGAAGCCCAGAAAGCCAAAGCTCTCCGTTGTTTCTGCCGTTGCTCGATTCGATACCGGGTGGCAGTGCAACGGCATACTGCGTCCGACCTGGAGCTCTGCTGCGGCGGCCCCGTTCCCACTACTTCTAGGTACATCGAGATCTCCCAAGTTCCCGGAAAATCCATTTGCGACGTGCCGTGCTCTGCGACCCCGGTGGTCCGCGCCGACCTCGCCTTTGCGGTCGACACAGTGCTGCCTTCTGGTGAACCGACGTCATCGGCAACCACAATCACTTTTATTTCGAGGCTCAATTGCACGGCCCGCTTGCTCGCTGTCTACGCTTCGCCGTGCCGGTCGCCCGTGCCACTGCGCAAGACTCACTGCCGGCCTGCTGGCTAAGCTTTGGCCGTTCGGGATTCGCACCCGCTGGGTTTTGAAAGCGATTTCGAGTTGGCTCATCGTTGCCTCTTCTATTTCGCACCGAGCTTTCTTGGCGCAACGGTTCCGAAAAGGGGGGCGCTAATCCGGGTTTAGCGCGTCAATTGCGGCTGGCCTGACTGGACCTCACCCCGCAGCGGGCCGCGCGGGCGCGGCTAGGCTGCGGGCTTGTCGGTGGACCCGCAGCTGGCGAGTAGGCCAACCGCTAGCGCCCAACAGGCGTAGAAATTGGGAGTTGCGCTGGGGGTTCGGGATGTCATGTATGCCCTCATGGGTGTAGGTTGTGCCGCACAAACGCGGTATTACTCACTCAGAAAATATCGGAGCCAATTGGTCCGTGTTGTAATTGTCTATGTGCAACCCGGCTGGGGCGGTGTCGCAAGGCCTGTCGCTAATATGCGCAAAAAATGCGGTATTGTCTTTGCGACGGCCGCACCGATCCTCCACTGAATCGCAACTGCGCCTCGGCCTTGCTCTACCACCCGCTGCCGTGCAAAATGGCCGACTTCGGCGCTGCCAACGCCACCGCGGTCCCGATGCGCACCTTGAGACTTCGCCACATCGCCGCTGTGTGCCTGCTCAGCGCCCAAGGACAAACCAGGCAAGCCGGGCGTCTGCTTCAACCCGGTGGGACCATGACCCACCGCACCTGCACGACAACGAAGCTGGCGAGTCGGTGCCGCGTCACGCTGGTCGTTGCGGTGGGCGCGGCGTGCGCCTACTGCTCGGGCATCGATCAACGTCAACCGCACACCAGCGTCGCCGTGGGCGGCGGCGCAGCCCAAGGCTACCACCGCACTTTTGGCTGTCAGGGCCAGCTGACCCACCACGAAGCGCAATCGTTCACCGGTGGCGGCATCGAGATCGACCACGAAGGCGACAGCGGCTTGCTGCTCGGTGGCGCGGCGGTGGTCCAACACGCGACGGTACAGGAGGTCTCGCAGACCAACCGCCCGCCGCAGACCCAGATTGCCAGTGAAACTCAGTATTGGAACAACGCCGCACACGCCCGCGTCGGCTGGACCTTGGGCTGGGCGGCCATGGAGTTCGGCGGCTCGGCGCTGCCGGACCTCAAAACGGTGTTTCCCTACTTCAAGCTGCGCCTGGGTGGGCTCAACCGCGGTCTATCCGGTGAACTGCAAGTGGGCGGCGCGACGCGTCCGTGGGATCCGATCACGGTGGCCGCTGGGGTGCGCTATGGGGCCGATGCCTTCACCGTGCGGTTTCTGGCGGCGACGCTGCACCGACCGATGCGCAGCCACCAAAATGTCGCCGGGGCTTTCGTGCCGGATCGGTCCGTCAATGGGTCCTATTTCAACGGCGGTGACCCGGGGCTGGTCACGTCAGCCGAAATCAAAGTCGACGACGCATTCTCGGTGCGTTTGGACGCAGTTGCCGCCATTTCCTGGGGCGCGACGGCATGGCTGGTCTGGAACAGCGAACCGGAGCGCAAGGTCAAGGCGCGCGATGATGGCGCCGAGGTTCCGATCCCTGCGCCCGCAGCTGACCACCCGCCGGTGCCGGAGCCGGAACCGGTGCCGCCCAAGTAGCCCAAGAACCAAGCTCATGAACGGACGCACCCTTTGTTCATCCATCTGGATTTCTTGTCGTTGTTGTCAGAAAACTGCCAAGGCCGGCGGCGCCGCGTTCAGGCCAAAGCCCGCTACAGCGCCGTGACCAAAAAATCGTCGACGTAGATGGTTGCAGTGCCCACCCATGGCGGCGTCACGTCATACAGGCGTACGAAACCGCGCACGAACGCGGCATCAGCGGGTACGGTAAAGCTGTAGCTCAACTGGACCCAAGTGGCGCCATCGGCACTGTAGCTGCCACTGAACTGCGAGCTGAGCACCGTCGCCTTGTCGGCCTTGTAAAAACTCATCGAGACCCGCAGCTTGCCCGCCGGATCGCTGTCGAGCACCCACGCGCTGACCGTGACCTTGTTGCCTGCAATAACGGGCACAAACGCACCGGCGACCAGATCCTGATTGTCCGCCGAAGTCCAGGTAAGCTGGGCGCTGGCTTTGCCGCCATGAAACTGGGCGGTCGTGCGCACAGCCTTGAGCGCCGCACCAACCTTGAGGAAATCGGGCGGCGGATCGCTGGGGTCCACTTCTTCAAAGCCCCAATTGCTCTGATCGTAGCTGGTCGGCGCCGTGCACTTGCTGATGTTGACAGTGCCCAGATCAGCCATGCCGTTCTGCAGGTGCACCCGGTGGTCGGTGCCATACTGCGTCCACGCCGCGGCCTTGATGTCGATAACCGCCCCCGGACACAGCGTGTTGGCGTCATCGATCCGCAGCACGACGTCGCCGCCATTGGGCAAGCTGATCGCGCCGTCGTTGCCAGCGAACTGTTTGACAGTCAACGCCTTGCCAATCAACAGCCGGCTCTCGTGATCTTCATTGAGCACCGACGCACCGGCCGTGTTGAGATGGAGGGCGCTGCTGGCCGCGTCACCCACACCGACGGTGGCCAGGTCGTCAGCCGCGGTCACTTCCTGCTGACCGTTGAAGGTGGCATAGGCGGAGCAGTGCACGCTGATCTGATCGTTGACCTTGGGCTTGGGAAACGGCCACCCGGCGGCGAAGTACAGCAACATGCCGCGGGTGGTCGATCCGTCGTACACAAAGAAGCCGCTGGGTCCGACGTAGGTCACCGTCACGTTTTGCAACGCATAGTCGACCGGACCGACCGGGCAAGCCAAAAGACCCTTGATGTCGCCGGCACCGGTGCATCCGGCGACCACATCGACAACTTGTGCCGCGTCCTTGGCGTCGGCACCTGCGGTGTCCGACACGTCGACCGTGTCCGTGCTGTCTGCCGTGTCTTTGGCATCGGCCGTGTCTTTGGCATCGGCCGTGTCTTTGGCATCGGCCGTGTCTTGGGCGTCTGCGGTATCGGCAATGTCCGGCAGAGTGGCGACGTCCTCGGCGTCAGGGCCCGGTTGGGTGTCGGGCGGCGTGCCTTCGTCGGCGACCGTGACGTCCACGATACCCGCGTCGGGTGCGACCTCTGCTGTCGCCGCACTGTCGGTCGACGCCGCGGCGTCGGCTGAGCTGTCCGCGGCGGCGTTGCCCGCTTCGGCACCTTGCTGGGTCTCGAAATTGGCAGAGCGCGCGGTCTCGCTCGCCGCATCGGTCGGCAGAAAGCCGGCGCTGCCGCCGCCACCTCCGCCGCAGGCGACGCAAGCCGCGCTGGTCAAAGCGAGGGTGACGGCGAGGCAATGGCGCATGACGACCTACTTCTTGAACAGCGCTTCGAGCCGCGCACGGGCGTCGGCATCTGGGCTGGCAGGTGGAGCTAGGCCGACCGTGGGCTTGGCTGGGCCACCGCCGAACAGCGCGGCCAGCTTAGCCTTGGTGGCGTTGAGCTCGGCGCTGTTGTCTTCGCCCATCACGCGGAAGGCAAACCAGTTGCAGAAGTTGCCCGACTCGCGGTCGCGGATGAACTCGCCCTGATTCTCGGTGCACTGGTTATGGGCGCTGATGCTCCAGAACCGGCAGTTCTTGCAGCTGTGTAAGTAGGCCGCGCAGTTGGGACACGTGTCTAACCGCCCGATCTTGACATCAAAAACCAGCTCTTCCTGGCACTTGTAACACTGGTGACGGGTCTCGGCGACGGCCATGGCTCACTCCGGACGGCGGCGGCGGGCCGCGACCAGGCCGACCATCGCCAGCGCGATGAACAGTGCGCCCCAGCTGGGCGACGTGGTCGTCGCGGTGCACCCGGAGTCCTTGGCCGGTGGCGGTGCAGTGGTGGTCTTGGCGTCCGCCGTCGCGGTGTCGGCGGCCACGCCGGTGTCTGCGCCAGCGGTGGCATCCGCCGTTGGCCCAGCGTCGGTGGCGGGCGTGGTGGTCTTGGCGTAGGGATTGGGCGGGTTGTGGTAGTTGCCGGTGTTGTGCACGTCGTGGCCGTGGTACGGCCATTCCTGGAGCGCGCCCGCGATCTTGCCGTCGTACTTCCAGGCGAAAATCCAGCCGTCGCGCGAGCCTGCGCCCATGTCCCACTTGCCGTCGCCATCCATGTCGCCCAGCGCTGGCGAGCCGAGCAACCAGCCCATGGTGTACTTCGGAAAGCCCTTGGCCTCGACGCCCAAGTGATTCCAAGCGTGCAGCAAGTAGCCGGCCGAGCTCGCGATCACTTCAGGCAGGTTGTCGTTGTTCAAGTCGACGATCGCCGGATTGGCGAAGAACTGCCAGTCGTCAATTTTGCGCGGCCATCCTTGCAGCATCTTGCCGGTCTGGGTGTCCCACGCCGCCACGTGGTGGTCAAAATCGGCGCGCTTGCCACCCGAGGCAAACGTGAGCGCGATCTTAAAGCCGGCAGAAGACTTGACGAAGTCGATGCCGCCGGCCGGATCGATCTTACCCAAGGAGCCGGACGCAATCAGCACGTAGGTCGGCGAGTCGGTCGAGTTGCTCTTGGCGCCAAAGGTGATGTTGTCCATGGTCGACTTGCACTTGCCGGGCTTCTTGCCGGGGCAATAGGTCTTGCCTTCCCAATTGAAGAAGGTGCCCGCGGCGCCGATGGTGTCGAAGTTGATCTCGAGCTTGCCGTCCAGATCGAGGTCAGCCATGCACGGATTGCCGGGCACGCCTGAGCCAACGGTCGGTAACACATAGGCCAAGATGCCATAGGTCGCCACCGGCCATCCGGGCCAGATCGGGCCGCCTTTGTGCAACATGCCGTCGGCGTAGAGCAAGTAGCCGCGGCCTTCGTTCTTGGCCTTTTCGGCGCCGAGCACCTCATTGCTGCCGACTGCGATGTCCAAGGTCCCGTCGCCGTCGACGTCGCCCACGGCGGGCGTGGTGATGATGCGATCGCCCATCTTACCGGCGACATCGGGGTCGCCGACGATGACCGGCCATCCGGGCTGCGGCTTGCCGTCGTGGCGCCACACGTAGACCTGCTGGTCCATCGCCGCCACGATGATCTCGAGCTTGCCGTCTTTGTCGAGGTCGGCGAGCACGGGTGCCGCGAAGATGCCGTCGTCCCACAAGTGCTCCGGATCCGCCTTCTTGCTGCGCTCGCGATCGACTTCGACCGGGAAACCGGCGACCGGCTTGCCATCGGCGTGCCAGGCGACGACCGCCCCGTCGTAGGTGGTCATCACGACTTCGACTTTCTTGTCGCCGTCGAGGTCGCCGATGGCCGGCGTGCCGATGCCGAACTGGCGGTAATCCGGGGTCAACGTCCCGGCGGTCTTCTTGCACCCGGCTTTGTCCTTGCGGTAGGCGCACGAATTGGCGGTGTTGTGCGGGCCAGCGGTGAACTCCTTGCGGATGGGCGTCATCACTGGCCAACCGGCGATGTCTTTGCCGTCGGGCCCAAACGCGTGGAAAATGCCGCCGGAATCCGCCTGCAGGTATTCGTCTTTGCCGTCGCCGTTGAGATCAAACATCTTGCCCGACATCTCGATCGAGGTGCGGGTGTGGATCGGAAAGCCCGGCAGCAAGTCCGGGTCCTTGTACAGACCCACCGCCTTGCGAAACTCATTGGTGACCACTTTACCATCGGCCGCCTTGGCTTCGGCACGCAGCCGCAGGGTGAAGGTGTACTGGTCGTGATCGGTCAACGGCGCAGCGTAATCGACCAGCTTGCTGGCTTCGGCCACGTCCCACTGCGCGATCTCGCCCTCCATACCCGGCGTGGAGCCTTGCTTGATGGTGGTCCAACCCGACTTGGGGTCGACGCCCTTGGCGAACTCAAGCACGTACTTGTAGTCGGTATAGCGGGCCTTGACGCCGTCGCGGCGGTTGCCGATGCGGCCCTCCACCTTGAACTTGGGCGTGCGCGTGACCTCGATCGGCTCAAACCAGCTGGGGTTGAGGATGTCGATCTCGGGCGGAATCAGCTTGGCCTGGACCATATCGACCGAAGCGCGCACGTTGTTGCGGCCGTAGCCAAAATGGTGATCCCAGCCAGGTCCAGACGGAAACTTGGTGGCATCGGTCTTGGACTCCGGCACGTCGATGTCGTCGACGCTCTGAATCAAGATGCCGCGCAACTCTTCGGCCGTCAGCACCGGATCGAGCTTGGTCTGCAGCGCCATGCTGTAGATCATGCCGGCGTGGCCCGACGTTACGCCGGTGGCTTCGGACGAGCATCCGGTGCCGGGTGAGCTCAACAGCAAGTTGGCGCCCCAGTTGGTGCAGTTGTTGAAATTGAGATAGGTGGTGCTGTGGCTGGGATTGGCGCCGTCAAACACCACCGCATGGACGTAGACCGTGTGGTCGGTGGTGCCCGGCATGTTGTGGTGAAAGCTCAGCTCGTCGGCAGCGGAGGCAATGATCACCACGTTGTTGTCGTAGGCGTAGTTGATCGCGTCGTCGGCGTACTTGGGGCGATCGAGCGTGCCCAAGGCTTCCTGCACCACTGATGCACCGGAGTCAGTCGCGAAAATGACCGCAGCAGCAAAATCGTTGCCATCGGCCACGAACGAGTCGCCGACGCGGCAATTCAAGATCGTGCACTCGGGGCAGATGCCCAAGCCGCCGCGGCCATTGTTGCCTTCGGCGCCCGAATCGTTGGCTTCGCCGGTGCCGTGACCGTAGCGGGTGTCGTCGTAAGGGTTGTTGTCATTGCGAAAAAAGTCCCATCCGCTGATGTCGTCGGCGTAGCCATTGCCATCGTCGTCTTTGCCGTCGGAGAACACTTTGATGAGGTCTTCGGGGTCCAGATGGCCGTTCTTGTTCACGTCGCTGACTTTGGGGTCGCAGCTGGTCTTGGGCACGGCGTTGCCGTCCTCTTTGGCGTAGTCCAGCATGTTGAAGATGCCGTCGCCGTCGCTGTCCCACGGGTCGGCGGCCTTGAAATTGGGGCCCTGACAAGCAGCGGCGGGCGCAGGCAGCTCTTTGCGGTTCAAGTAGTGCTTGTTGACCAGATCTTCGGCGTCCCACTTGATGCCGGAGTCAAGCACCGCGATGATCACGCGGCGGTCGCCAACAGTCTTTTGCCACGCCCGATCGGCGTGCATGCCGGTGCCGATCTTCTTTTCGACTTGCCGAAAGCCGGGGTACTGGTCCCACTCGCCCGAGCCCGGCTTGCCTTCTGGCACAAACGACCAGAAGTTCCACTCGCCGCCCGTGATCCAGGTCTTGCCTTTGTCGTCGACGCTGCCTTGGGCAAAGCCACCGTCACTGGGCCAGTTCTCTTTCTTCGACATGTCGGCGTCGAGCGGCGGCGGCCACACCGCCAGCGCCAAATTGGGCCTGAGACAAGCGAGCACAAGGGCAAAGGCGAAAAGCGATCGTTGCATGGTGAGCTCCAGACGCAGCAGAACGGGCCGCACCTGCGGCGGCGGCACGGTACCCAAGGCGAGCACAGTTGGCAAGCAGGCTTTTTGCCCGCCGTCGCCTTTCGCCAGCGCAGCCGTGCTAGACTGCGCCGCGGAGCAGCGGGGGGCTTGGTGGCCGCTGGCGGGGCTTCGGCTCAACCGCCAGAGGAAAGTCCGGGCTCCGCAGGGTAGGGTGCCGGCCAACTGCCGGCGAGGGTAACCTCAGGGAACAGTGCCACAGAAAGCAAACAACGCACCTGCCACTTCGGTGGCCGCGGCGCAACGGTGAAAACGTGCGGCAAGAGCGCACGGTTTGCGGCGGTAACGCCGCTCTCGGCAAACCCCACCTGGAGCAAGGCCAAATAGCAGGCGCAGCCGCGGCAACGCGGTCGGAGGGCGGCCCGCCCGAGCTTGCTGGTAGGCTGCTTGAGCGCCCCAGCAATGGTGCGCCCAGATGAATGGTCACCACCTGCAACGTGGCGACACTGTGCAGGAACAGAACCCGGCTTACGGCCCCCCGCTGTCTCCACCTTCGCAAAAAATGCAGTCGATGGACAACCTGCAGCAGTTTTGTCGCCCCAATCGGCTTGCTGGCACGCTGACGCTGCCGGGCGACAAGTCGATCTCGCACCGTGCCTTGCTGTTGAGCGCACTGGCAGATGGCCCAACCACAATCGAGAACCTGAGCGACGGCGAAGACGTGCAGGCGACGGCGCAGTGCTTGCGTCAGTTGGGTCTGGCGGTCACGGGATCGGGGTCTGCCTGGACCGTACACGGCCGGCCGTTGGCCCAGTGGCAGCCACCGACAACTGCTCTCAATTGCGGCAACTCAGGCACGACCATGCGGTTGCTGTGCGGCGCACTGGCGGCGCGCCCCGGTCTGCAAGCGACACTGACCGGGGATCGCTCGCTCCAACTGCGGCCAATGGCGCGCCTCGCAGCGCCCCTGCGGCAACTCGGCGCAGAAGTCCAGATGGCAACTGACGAGCGCCCACCGCTGGAGATCGTCGGCCGGGCCCTGCACGGCGCAGAGATCGTGCTGACTGTCGCCAGCGCCCAAGTCAAAACCGCGGTGTTGCTAGCGGGCCTCCACGCCAGTGGGCCAGTCAGCGTGCGCGAGCCGCTACCTAGCCGCGACCACACCGAGCGCATGCTGGTGGCGATGGGTGCCGACCTGCGCCAACGCGATGGCGCGTGGCAACTGCAACCTGGGCCGCTGCGACCGCTGGCGGCCTATCGGGTACCCGGCGACCCGTCGAGCGCCGCGTTTGGGGTGGCGTTGGCGCTGCTGCACCCACAAGCGCAAGTCAGCGTGGCCCAAGTCTGCCTCAATCCCACGCGCATGGGCTGGCTGCGGGTGCTGCAGCGCATGGCCGCGGTGGTCGCCGTTCGTCCCAGCGCGGACATCGGCGGCGAGCCGTGTGGCACGGTCTTGGCCAGCAGCAGCGCGCTGGTGGCAACCGATGTGGCGGGCGACGAAGTGCCACAGTGCATCGACGAGCTGCCGATCTTGGCACTGTGCGCAGCTGCCGCCTGCGGCACTTCACGCTTTCTTGGCATTGGCGAGCTGCGCGTCAAGGAATCTGATCGGCTAGCGGCCCTCGTGCGGCTGACCACCGCGCTGGGTGCTCAGGTGCGCAGCGGACCAGATTGGCTGGAGATCACCGGCGTCGGTGGATGTGCCAACTGGTCGGCGATCCCAGCGTTCGATCCTGGCTTGGACCACCGCATGGCACTGTGCGCAGCCGTCGCCGGTCTGGCTGGA
>CANMNA010000090.1 GCA_947499075.1 Myxococcales bacterium | reverse complement strand
GTGGCGGTCTCCACCGCATAGGGTTTCACAGCGCACACCCGCGTCAACCGATGAATTGCTAATATTGCTGCCCTTTTTCTTGTGAATGCCCCGCGCCAAGCCGCATCTCAAGGCGGCCAAGGGCGTGCACTCGATTCGATCTGCGCCCGGTGAGGCCTACAACTTCCCGCCCGCCCCGTCCCAGCGTACACTCTTGGCGCCCAGCACCACCGGGCCCACGAGCCGCCGATGACCGACGCCCTGCCTACGCCGAAATCCGTGCATTTTGATACCCGTACCAACGCTGACCAGTGGAGCGTGCGCGCCGACCCAGACGCGTTGGAGACCCGCGAGTGGCTCGAGTCGCTGGACTCCGTGCTGACGACCTCGGGGCCCGAGCGCGCCCACTACCTGCTGCGGCGGCTGCACGAGTCGCTACAAGTCGAGGGTATCTCGCTGCCGTATCTGGTGCTGTCGCCCTACGTCAACACCGTGCCCGCCGACAAGCAGCCCGCTTACCCAGGTGACCTGGCGCTCGAGAAGCGAATTCGCCAGATCATCCGCTGGAACGCCGCGCTGATGGTTCACCGTGCCAACAAGCACTTCGAAGGCCTGGGCGGGCACCTCTCGACCTATGCCAGCGCCGCGATGCTGTACGAGGTCGGTTTCAACCACATCTTCCGCGCGCCGACGGCCGATCACAGCGGCGACATGGTGTTTTACCAAGGCCACGCCTCGCCGGGCATGTACGCGCGGGCCTACCTCGAAGGTCGGCTCAGTGAAGCGCAGCTCGAGCACTTTCGGCGCGAGACCTTTCCGATTCAAGGAGCTACCCGCAACGACGCATGGGTGGGCGGTGGGCTCAAGGGCCTGTCGAGCTACCCACACCCGCGGCTGATGCCCGATTTCTGGCAGTTCAGCACGGTTTCGATGGGTCTGGGGCCGCTCGCGGCTGTCTACCAAGCGCGGCTGAACCGCTACCTGCTGGCGCGCGGGATGTGCGACACCAGCCAAAGCCGGGTGTTTTGCTTCGTGGGCGATGGCGAGACCGACGAGCCCGAGACGCTGGCGGGTCTGTCGCTGGCGGCGCGCGAAGGCCTGGACAACCTGACGTTTATCGTCAATTGCAACCTGCAGCGGCTCGATGGCCCGGTGCGCGGCAACGGCAAGATTATCCAGGAGCTGGAGAGCCAGTTCTCGGGCGCCGGATGGAATGTCATCAAGGTGCTGTGGGGCTCAGGATGGGATGCCCTGCTCGACAGTCCTGCTGCAGGCGTGCTGCGTCAGCGCATGGGCGAGGTCGTCGACGGCGAGTTCCAGAAGTATGTGACCAGCGACTGGTCGTATGTGCGCGAGAGCTTCTTCGGCAAGTACCCAGAATTGCGCGATCTGGTCGCCAACATGAGCGACCGCGAGCTCAAGCGCATGCACCGCGGCGGTCACGATCCGCTCAAGGTCTATGCTGGTTACAACGCGGCGCTGCACACGGTTGGCAAGCCGTCGGTGATTTTGGCCAAGACCGTCAAAGGCTATGCGCTGGGCGAAGGCATCGAGGCCCGCAACGCGACGCATCAGCAGAAAAAGTTTGGCGTCGAAGAGCTCAGGGCCTTTCGCACCGCGCTCGAGCTAGAGATCAGCGACGAGGACATCGAAGACGCGCCGTTCTTCCATCCGGGCGCGGATAGCCCCGAAGTGCAGTACCTCAATGACTGTCGGGCCAAGCTCGGCGGCGCGATGCCGACCCGGGTCGCCCGCAAGCCGCAGTTCGCGATGCCCGAAGGCAAGCTTTGGGAGCGGTTTACCCAAGGCTCAGGCAAAGCTGAAGTGTCGACGACCAACGCGCTGGTGGGGGTGCTGCAGGCGCTGATGCGCGAGCCGAGCTGTGGCCGCCAGATGGTGCCGATTGTCTGCGACGAAGCGCGCACGTTCGGCATGGAAGCAATGTTCAAACCATTCGGTATCTACTCCGCAATCGGGCAACTGTACACCCCGGTCGATGCCGAGTACCTGATGGCTTACCGCGAAGCCAAGGACGGGCAATTGCTGCAGGAGGGTATCACCGAAGCCGGCTCGCTGGCGTCGTGGCTGGCGGCGGCGACGGCGTACAGTGTCCACGGCCAGATGCTGATCCCGTTCTACTTCTACTACTCGATGTTCGGCTTTCAGCGGGTGGGCGACCAGATTTGGCAGGCGGCGGACATGAACGCCCGCGGCTTTCTGCTCGGATGCACCGCGGGGCGCACGACGCTGCAAGGCGAGGGGCTGCAGCACCAGGACGGGCACTCCGTCATCATCGCGGCCTGCAATCCGGGCGTGGTGACCTACGAGCCGACCTATGCCTACGAGGTTGGGGTGCTGGTCAAGCGCGGCATCGAGCGGATGGTCGCGGGCGACAACGTCATCTACTACCTGACCTTGCAAAACCAGCCGTACCAGATGCCGCCGATGCCCGACGATGTTGAGGAGGGTATCGAGCGTGGCATCTACTACTTGCGGTCAGCGATCGAAGTCGAGGGCGCGGCGGTGACCAAGACGTCGCCCGCGGTGCAGCTGCTGGGTTCGGGGTGCATTACCCGCGAGGTCTTGCTAGCGCAGGAGATTCTGGTCCGCGACCATGGGATTGCCGCGGACGTCTGGGTGGTGACGAGCTACAGCGAGCTGCGGCGCGAGGCGCTCGAGTTCGATATCCGCAACCGCAAGGAGCAGCGGCGCGGCGATGACGAGCTGGTGCCGTACGTGGCGCAGCAGCTGGGCGCGACCGAGGGCCTTATTTTCGCGTGCTCAGACTGGGCGCGGGCGTGGCCGGATATGGTGGCGCCGTGGCTGGGTGGGCGGCTGGTCAGCCTGGGCACCGATGGGTTTGGCAGCAGTGATACGCGGGAGAATCTCAGAAGGCACTTTGAGATCGATGCGCAGGCGGTGGTGGAGATGGTGCTTTGGAAGGTGGGGCGGTAGTCTCTTCGGCGCAGCATCCGTCCAAGCAATCCGTTGATGTTCGCAAGCACAGCCGGTCGTGAGTCCTAGAAATTGACGACGATCATCCCGCCACCACCCGGCTCGACAGCATTGACACTGCCCGCGGGATGCCCTTTGCCGCCCTTGCCGACGCCCGCTTTGTAGCCCTGCCCGCCCATGCCGCCCGGCACTTCGAAGCTCGCCGCCTCGGTTTTGAGCACCGTGCCATCGCCGTGGACCCAGCTGGCCCCGCCGCCGCCGCCGCCGCCGGTGTAGGTCCACTTGCCGCCGCCGCCGCCGCCGCCCTGCCATCCCGAGCCGCCGCCGCCGCCCGCGCCGTTTTGGCCGCCGCTGGGTGTGGCGTTGTAACCCAATGCAGGTGAGCCTTGCTTGCATCCGCTGCCGAGCGCGGGCGCGCCGCCGATGTGCCCTGCCCCATCGCCGCCAGTGACAATGCACTCTAGATACGGGCTTTTGTCGGCGCACACGCCGCCCTTGCCGCCGACCGCCGGCGAGCCGCCGCTGCCGCCGCCGCAATTGGTGCTGTACTTGTTGTTGGCCGTACCGTTTTGGGCTTGTCCGCCCGCGCTGCCGCCGCCGCCGCCGGCGCCATCGGTGGCGATGCCGGTGCATCCCGAGCATCCGTCGACGCCCGCGCCGCCGCCGCCGCCGGCCAAGGCGAAGAAGGTGCCGTTCTTGAACACGTAGCTCGCGCCCGCGCCGCCGCCGGGAGGGCCACCTTCTGCGACGCGGACTTCGACGGTGTCGCCGGCCTTGACCGGCATCGCCATGTTGACATAGCCGCCGCCGCCGCCGTTGCCGGGCATGCCGCCGCCGCCGCCGCCGCCCCACAGCCAGAACTGGATGCTCGACACGCCGACGGGTACCGACGAGGTAAAGACTTGGCCCGGCTTGTCGAACACCGTGGTGCCCTTGGCGAATTCGGGTGGCGGGCAGGCCTGCAAGTTGCAAGGCTGCACGGCGGTCGCCAAGCCGGTGCAGAACTTGCCGCCGCAGCTGGGCGCGGGGACATTGCAGGTGCGCTTGCCCTGTTGGGTGCCGCCGCCGCACTTGACGGTGCATTCGCTCCAGGTGTAGTCGCTCCAGATCCCGTCGATGGCGATGCAGTCGGGCTTGCACACCGCGACCGAGCATTTGCACTTGATCTCGCCGCAGCTGGTGCACAGTCCGCCGTCGTTGGTTGGGCCGTGGACGCACCCCTTGGCGGGCTCGCAGCTGTCAGTGGTGCATGGGCTGTTGTCATTGCAAGCGGTGGCGACGCCAATCGGGGTGCCGCTGCATCCGCTGGGCGAGCACGTGTCTTTGTCGGTGCAAAAATTGCCGTCGTCACAGGGCGCGGTCGAGGGCCCGGACTTGCACCCTGTTGTGCTGTCGCACGAGTCGGTAGTGCATGGGTTCTTGTCGTCGCATCCGGTGGGCTTGCCGCCGCAGGTGCCTAGCGTGCACATGTCGGGACCAGTGCAAGCCGTGCCATCGTTGCACGGCGTGCCGGTGGCGACGAAGAGCGGGTCGCACTTGCCGGTGGCGACGGTGCACTGTGCCAAGGTGCAATTGTTCAGGGCCTCGCAGACCTTGGGCTTGCCGGCCTGGCACTGGCCGCCTTTGCAATTGTCGGCGGTAGTGCAGGCGTTGTCGTCGCTGCACGCCGCGCCATCGTCGGCGACTTGGGTGCACCCTTTGGCGAGGTCGCAGCTGTCCAGGGTACAGTCGTTGCCGTCGTTGCAGACCAGCACGGCGCCCTTGATGCACGCGCCGTTGTTGCAGGTGTCGTTCTTGGTGCAGACACTGCCGTCGTTGTCGCAAGGCGTGCCGTCCAGCGCGACGTGCTTGCAACCGCTTGCGCCAGCGCAGTTGTCTTTGGTGCACAAGTTGCCGTCTTCGCAGTCGGTCTCGTCGGTCTGGCCGTCGCAGTCGTCGTCTTGACCATTGCACAATTCGGGCAAGGCCTGCTGTGCGGAGCAGATCGATAGGCCGGTCTCGCCACATCCACGCGTGCCCGGGCACTTGCCAATGAACTTGCCGTCGCTGCCCTTGGTCTCCACGTAGCACGCGGTCTGCAGCTTTTTGGCGATGGCCTGTGCGCCGCAGGAGCACACGCCAAACGGCGCCTGCTTGGCGTCGGCGATGCGCACGCATTGGTCGAGTTGACCACCTTCGACAGTCGCGACCGGCTGGCACTGGTAGCCATCGGGGCAAGTCTTGGTGCCCAAGCAAGCGACGCCACAGAATCGGCCGAGCTGACCTTGGTCGACACACGCCGTGTTGGCCAACCCGGGTGCGGTGCAATCGGCAGACGTCGCGCACGGGTCGCACAGTTTGCCCCACTTCCACACGCACACGTTGGCGATGTCGCCGCCGGGGCCGTTGACGGCCGCGCAGACGTAGTCGGCCGGGCACGCTGCGCTGGCGCACGGATGGGCACAGGCTTTGCCTTGCGCACCGGCCGGGTCGTCCAGACACAAGCCAGCGTCGCAGTCGGCGTGGCTCAGGCATGCACATCCACCACCGCCCGGACACGTGACCGATGCCGCCTCCGGTGGCGCGTCCACCTGTGGCTTGGCGTCTGCGCTGGCCGCTTCGGGCTCCACGTCGCCTTTGGCGCCGAGTTCCAGCGCGCCTGTGTCAAAATTGGTGGTCGCCGCGGCATCGGGGCCAGCGGACGGCTGGGCATCGGAGCAAGCCAGTGGCGCAACCGCCAACAGTGCAAGCAAGCTGGCCGTCTGAAGTTTTGCGCGCACGTCGCACACCAAGGCAAGTCCCGCCCAGCGCAAGTAGGGAGCAGCGAGCCCCGGCGCCAGAGTCGCCAGTGTAGCAACTGGCGCTGCAGTTGGCACCTGTAGCAAAAGAGGTCGAATCACGCGACTTTTCTCAGCCGCAGGGCTTGCATCCGGTACTCCGCGGTATAGCGCGGGTGGACCTGGAGCCGCCACAGCACATCGTCGTCGCGCCACTCGAGCTGCAGATCGGTGCCAATGCCCGGCACCGTGCGCCCTGTCAGCAACTCAGCCATGCCATCTGCCAGACCCCCACCAAGGTGGCGCTCGCACTGCAGCTTGGTCGGCGTGATGCGGTTTTGCCAGTTGTAGGGCGCCGCCATCAGCCACACCCCATCGCGCGCCAGCAGCGCTTCGACTTGCTGGATCAGCGCGAACGGGTCCGCCAGCGAGTCCAGCAGGCCGACTGTGATGACGACGGCCAGCGAGCCCGCTTCAAAGGGTGGAAACAGCGCGTCGGCACACAGCCAGCGCACTTCTGGCGCGGGCTCCGGCAGCGTGGCCGTGCCAAAATCGATGCGTGTCGCCGACGACCGGTACGGCAGGGCGACCAGGCCGTTGTCGAACAGTAGCTGACCCCACGCCAGCGCCGCCAAATTGGCGTCGACCAGCCAGGTCCGGCGCCCCGCCAGCACCGGCACATGGCGCAGCGCCCACGCCTCGCCGCCTGGTCCAGCACCCACAATGGCCACATCGCCATCGGGTAGCGCCTGCGGGATCCCGGCAGCCATCCACGCGAAATCTGGCGTCGCCAACGGCGGATCGCAGTACTGACCAAAATGCGCTTGGGCGTAGGTCAACAAGCCGCCGGCCAGCGCTTGCTCGAGCGGCTCCTCCGAATCGGCCCACCGAATCAGCAGATCCGGCTGGCGCAGCAGCGTGTCGCACAGCGCAACCATGCGCCCAGCCGCGGCCACGTCCGGCAGCAGCACAGGGATAAAGTCGGAGCCATGGGCCAGCACCGGCCACTGGCGCTGACAGTGGGGGCAAGTCAGGCTGAGATCCAGCGGCCGCCGCTGGCGCTCGGTCACGCAATGGGGGCAATACAGCGACGAGGCGTGGGCCATGCGCTTCCGACTTACAGGGTTTTGCGGCGCCGCAAGACGAGCGCGGCGGCAAAGACCAACAGGCTGATCAGCCAGACACTGCCCGTGCGCCCGGCGGAACACAGGCCGGACGACGTGGTAGTGCTGACATTGCCGGTGTCGGTGCCGCCCACCGGATTGCCGCCGCCGATGGCGTCGCCGCCGCCGGCGTCGGGCGGAACGGCGGGCACGTCGCTGGCCAGAAAGCAGGCGCCGACTTTTTCGGTCAGCGCATTGCAGGCAAAGCCTTGGCCGCACTGATCGTCTTTGGGGTCACACGGTTTGAGACAGCGTTGCTCGGCGCTGTGGGTCACATCTTTGTCGCAGAACAGCGATTGGCAGTCGCCGTCCCCCTGGCAGGCATCACTGAGCTGGCCCGCGCCGGGTGCTTGGCAAGTGCCGGCCGGATTGCCGGCTTCCATGCGGCCACAGGTTTGTCCTGGGCCACATCCGCCGATGCGCACATCGCAGCTGGTTTGGCACATGTTCTTGTGGCAGGTGGCGCCCTGCACACACTCGCCGGCGTCGGTACAGTCGTTGCCGACCTCGGCGCAGGCCACTTTCTTGCCGGGCAGGCACAGGTCGCCGGCGTTGGATTTCTCGCAGGCCATGCCGCAAGGGCATCCGCCGGCCTGACCAACCGTGCATTTTTGCGAGCAAAACTGCTTCTCAGCGTAGGCGATGCACGGCCCGTTGGCGCACTGATCGGGGGACTCGCAGGCGCTCCCCGCTGGCAACTTGTCGGTGCCGGGCAGGCAGGCTTCAAAACCACCGGTCTGGGGCACGCAGGCAAAGCCGGTCGGGCACGAGAACTTGCCCTTGCACGTCTGGCGGCACAAGCCAAAGTTGGCGTTGATGTCGTCCTTGAGGCAGATCCCTGACGTGCACTCTTCGGGGAAATCGCATTTGGCGCCCAGCGCCTTGAGCTTGGGCTTGTCGTCAGGTACGCAAGCGCCGAGGCCAGTCGCCGGGATCGGCGCGCACGCTTCGGTGGCGGCATTGCACTCGGTAGGATTGGCGGGCGTACACTTGACGCGGCACACGCCCGACAAGCACATCAACGACAGGCACTCACTGGAAGCGCCACACGTCTCGCCAGGATTCTTCTTGGGCTGCGCTGCGCCTTGGGTCGGCAAGCACGCACCTTTGGTCGGCTGACCTTGATAGGCATAGCAGGTAAAATTGGCCGGGCAGTTCTTCTGCTGGGGCGAGCACTGCTGGCTGCACAGGCTCTTGGTGCCGATCGGCTGGCAGAACAGCGAGGTCTTGCAGTCTTTGTCGGTGGCACAGCTGCCGCCGAGCTCGATTGTGCCGGCGACGGGCGTGGTCGAGCCGCCGGCGAACGTGCAGGATCCGCCGCCACACGTCAGCTTGGCCGAGTAGTACTCTTTGCCGGTGCTTGTGTCTTTCTCATTGATGTACGGGCAGTCTACGTCGGTCTTGCAGGCGTAGACGGCGTCTTTGGGGTTCAAAAAGCAGATCGCTTTGCCATCGTCAGCGGTCAGCGTCGCCGACTGGCCGTACGGGTCGACCGAGGGTGCCATCGTCGGCGGATCGTTGTCGCTGTAGGAGCCCGGTAGCTGGTGTTGCACGCCAAAGAAGTGGCCTTGTTCGTGGATGCCCACGCTCAGGATGTCCATCAGTTGGTTGCCAATCGCGCCGGGATCGGCGACCCACTTGTAGTTGTAGCCGTTCATGGCGATGTCGGCTTCGAAGATCGCGCCATTGTTGTAGGTGACCGGCGAGGTCACGCCCAAGACATATTGACCGAATTTCCAAGCACTTGTTTCGATAAACACGATCTCATTGCGGTTATTTGTGTTATAACCCATTGGCATGACACCGAGATTATTTGCCGCAGGACAGTCAGCGTCTTTGCTACAGGTAACGCCCTTGTCGAATTGACACTTACCTTGCGCGGTGTTGCAGTGATAGCCCTCAATAAACTTGAGCGCGGTACATGGCGTCGCCATCCATGCTTGGTAGCCGGCGCGCAGCTGGTCTTTGCAATTGTTGACGTTGAGGTCTCCTGAACACAACGGGTGCAAGTAGTAGGTGACGCTGTTGGAGAACCACTTGACGATGGTCTTGCTCGACACGTTGGTGGTGCTGACGGCAAACGCCCAGCTGGTACCAGCTTGCAGCGTGCTGCCGAGGGCCAAGCCTAGGCACACAGCGAGAAAGCCAAAGCGCAACGCGGCATGGCGCAAGTTGATCATGGGTGGCCTGCAGGGGACAGAGGAGAGGTAGCCGGACTGGACTTAGATGGGGCGAACGCTACTTGCCGGCTGGCGAACTCTTGCCAGGCTTAGCAGCCTTGAGGGCTTCGGCAACGTAGCCCAGCACCTCAGCGCGGAATTCGTTGATCGTGCGCACCACGCTGACTTGCTTGGGCGCGCGCTGCATGTCACCCGATTGCGGGTCCTTGCGCACGAAATAGACGTCAGACATTTCGCGTGTCACGGTTTTTTGACCCGAAGTGTTGACCTTGACACTAAACTTGCCCTGTGGACCACCTGAAACAACATACGATTCGGTGTTTTTTTCGAGCACGACGACCGTCTCTTCTCCGGCTGCAAAGCCTGGCATGCCTGGCACCGCGACCGTCATGCCATCAGGTGTCGTACCTCCGACGTGCAGCCAGCTGAAGCGCTTACCGGCCAGCTTGGCGTCGCCTTTCCACACTTCGCGGACGTCCAGGCTGATCTCGGTCCAGACACCGCGGCCTTCCTTGCGCCGGTCGAGCACGCGCGTTGCCGCGACCTGACCGTACAGCACAGCGTCAGACGTGGTGACAAGCGCCTTGAGGTCGACTTGCAGCACCGTCATTGCGCTCGCAGGGGCAGCAATCGCGGTGACCGCAAACACCGCGAGAAGCTTGGGCATCCAAGAGACAAACAGGTGATGACGCA
>CANMNA010000089.1 GCA_947499075.1 Myxococcales bacterium | reverse complement strand
CCGCCTGCCCCTAGCTGCGTCCCGCCGGTGCCGACTGGCGTGCATTGGCGTAGCCGTGGGGGCAGGTGAGGGCAGCGGCGCCGATGACGAAAAATGTCGGCGCTGAGAGGGCGCCGAGGATTTTTCTTGGCTTGGCCGATCGGGGCTGCCCGGTCCGCAGGCCGTGTTGACATTGCCTGTGTCGTCGTTGACCATGCGCTGGTGTTTGCTCAGCGAACCCGGCCACGGCTGCGTTCGCAAGCGAGCATGAACAGTGCCCGGGTTGGGCATCTTGACCGGGGGCGAACATGTCAGCTGTACGACGAACCTGGCTCGCGTTGGCCTTCTTGGCCGTGCTGTGGCTGCCTGTAGATGCGCGCGCGGAGCCCTGCGGCGGCGTCGCGTCCTATGGCTGCTGCGACGGCACCACGCTCAAGTACTGCAAGGCCGACAGCACGCTCGCGACGGTCAACTGCGCCTCGTTTGGGCAGAGTCCCTGCGACTGGTCGAAGGGCAAGAGCCATTACATGTGCAACCCGGAGGATTTCGATGCCCCTCCGGGCGACAAACCCAAGGCCTGCCCCGGCGCCCCAAGTGCGTGCAAGCCCGACTGCACCGCCAAGGCCTGCGGCGAAGACGGTTGTGGCGGCAGCTGCGGCAGTTGCGGCGCGGCCGAGACCTGCGATTCGCTGTCCGGCGTATGCGTCCCCGACGCCAAGAAGCCCTGCGGAGACATCCCGACAACCGGTTGCTGCGACGGCACCGTCGGCAAGATCTGCGACAACGGCGTGCTGACCATGGCGAATTGTGCAGGCGCACTGGCAACCTGTGCCTACACTCCGCCTGACCAAGCGAACAACCAACCGGGCTACAACTTCTGCGCCTTCGTTCCGGACAGCAACCAGAGCGGCTACAAGACTTGCCCCAAGCCGGTCTGCGCGCCCAAATGCGACGGCAAGACCTGTGGTTCTGACGGCTGCGGTGGCACCTGCGGCACCTGCGTGGTCGGCCAGGCGTGCGACGCCGCCAAAGGCTTGTGCGCCTGCAAACCCGACTGCTCGGGCAAGAGCTGCGGCGACGATGGCTGCGGCGGCAGCTGCGGGGCGTGCACCGGCGGCAAGGCCTGCGACGAAAAATCCAAGGACCTGTGCGGGATTGCCAAGGACCTCGAGACCTTGACCTTGACCTGCCCCGTTGGCAGCACCATCGCTGCCATCAAGTTCGCCGAGTACGGCACCGTGACCGGCACCTGCCCCAGTCCGCAAGTCGGCGCGTGTACCGCCACGGGCGCCCTCGCCCTCATGAAAACCAAGTGCCTGAACAAAAATAGCTGCGTCAGCACCAATTGGCACCTCGACTTGGGCGATCCCTGCGAGAACAAGGCCAAGGCGATGGCTGTGGTCGCCACCTGTTCCGCGGGAGGCGGCGGCGCGGTGTGCCAATGCACCGTCAACTGCACCGGCAAGTCGTGTGGCGACGACGGTTGCGGTGGCAGCTGTGGCAGCTGCACTGGCGGCAAGGCCTGCGACGCCAAGAGCGGGCAATGCCAGGCGCCGGTAGTGACGTGCGGCAAGGTGACTTCGTTCGGCTTGACAAGCCCCAATCTGACACCGCCGGCGAATCTGGAAGGCGTCAAGGACGTGCGGACGCTAGAGTACGGCGGCGTGGCCCTGAAGTTCGACGGCACCCTGGTCGCCTGGGGTCCGTATCCCACCATCAAAGCGGAAATCGTCAAGGTGACTGGCGCGGCCGCCGTGGCAGCCGGGGCAAGCTTCGTATTGATCCTCAAGAAAGACGCAACTGTGCAGGTCATCGCAGAGCTTGCCACCGGCAAGGCCTCGGTCGTCCCGGCGGGCTTGAGCGATGTCGTCGCTGTGGCGGCCAGCCATGAGAGCGCGATGGCCCTCAAGGCCGATGGCACCGTGGTGCGCTGGGGGCTCAGCTATGACTCCTATGCCAGCTACATCAGCAAGGCCAAAGGCGTCACGGCGATTGCTGCGGGCCACCTCGCCCTCGCCATGGTCTTTGCCGACGGCAAGGTCGTCGTGCTCAGCAAGAACTCAGAGCCGATGGGGGTGCCGAGTGACCTCAAGGCGACCGCCGTGTCGGTCAACTTCAGCCACGGTCTGGCCATTACGCCCGCCGCCAAGGTGGTCGCGTGGGGCTTCAATTGGTCCGGGCAGATCGACGTGCCGGCCGGTCTTTCCGGCGTGGTCTCCGTCGCCGCGGTGGGCGGCGCCAGCCTCGCGCTCAAGGCAGACGGCACGGTCGTTGCCTGGGGCGACACCAGTGTCCTGGGCACTTCTTTCAAGTCGTTGACCGGCGTGACCGCGCTGGCCGTGCAGCCCAAGGGCGATTTCGGCTACGCCGTCACGTGCAGTCCGGCTTGCGGTGCGATCTCGCCCATCGGCTGCTGCGACGGCGACACGCTCAAGACCTGCACGGGCAGTGGCATCCAGCAAAACGCTTGCGCGGCAGGTACGTGCGGCTGGAATGGCACCACTGGCGCCTTTGGGTGCGCCACGGGCGGCGCATCGGCCCCCAACCCCGCTGTCACCAAGGCGTGCACCGGCGTCTGTTCGCCCGTTTGCACCGGCAAGGCCTGCGGACCCAATGGCTGCGGCGGCCTTTGCGGCACCTGCCCGGGCGGCCAGGCGTGCGGCACCGACAGCAAGTGCATCTGCACCCCCAAGTGCGACGGCAAGACCTGCGGCGCCGACGGATGCGGCGGCCAGTGCGGCACCTGCCCCGGAGGGACGGCCTGCAACGCCCAGCAATTGTGCGCCACGGTCTGTACCCCCAAATGCGATGGCAAAAGCTGCGGCTCCGACGGCTGCGGTGGCCAGTGCGGCGTCTGCCTGACGAGCGAAAAATGCAGCGCAGGCAAGTGCGTCTCCGACGCCTGTGGCGGTGTACCGGCAGAGGGCTGCTGCGCAAGCGCCACCCTGCACAAGTGCCTCAACGGAAAGACGCTGATTTCGCTGAACTGCGCAGAATACCTTGATACCTGTGGATGGCAGAGCCCGGGCGCCTACTATTGCTCCAAACAGGCCTTGAGCGATCCCAGCGGCAAAGTCCCCATGCAGTGCCCGGGGCAGACGTGCAAGCCCAGCTGCAAAGTGCAGAAGTGCCTGTTTGGCGGCTGCGAAGAGACCAAGGAATGCGGCACCGACGGCTGCGGTGGCAGCTGCGGCACCTGCCCGAATGGCGGCGCCTGCAGCGCGGACGGCAAGTGTTGCAAGCCGCAGTGCGACGGCAAGGGCTGCGGTCCAAACGGTTGCGGCGGCAGTTGCGGCAGTTGCGGCACCGGCTACACCTGCGACGCCGGCCTGGGCAAGTGCCTGTGCGCGGTCAATTGCACTGGCAAGACCTGCGGTTCGGACGGCTGCGGCGGCAGCTGCGGCAAGTGCCCGTTCAACACCGCGTGCGATGCCACAAAGGGAACGTGCAACTGTGTCAAGCAGTGCACCGGCAAGGTCTGCGGGCCAGACGGCTGCGGCGGCCAGTGCGGCAGCTGCGCCAGCGGTCAGGGCTGTTCGCCAACCGGGAAGTGCGAGGCGTCCTGCAAGCCCGATTGCGACGGCAAGTCGTGCGGTTCCGATGGCTGCGGCGGTGCTTGTGGGACGTGCGGCGCCGGGGAATTCTGCGACGCTTTCGATAAGGTCTGCTACTCAAACATCTGCCCCACGACACCGAAAGCCGGCTGCTGCGCTGGCGAGCTCGTCGCAATGTGCACAACGAAGGGCGAGTCCGAGGCCAACTGCGAAAAGCAAGGGAAACTCTGTGGCTGGGATGCGACGGCAGGCAAGTATGGCTGCGTATCCGTCGCCAACAGCCTGGACCCCACGGGCAAGAACGCGCGCACCTGTCCAGGACAACCGGTCTGCAAGCCCAATTGCTTCGGCAAGAAATGCGGCTCTGACGGCTGCGGTGGCTACTGTGGGACCTGCCCGACTGGCAAATACTGCGCTTCGATGAGCGGGTATGTGTGCATGCCTGACGCGTGCCTGAAAGTGCCGGAAAAGAACTGCTGCGACGGCAACAACATGATCACCTGCAGCGCCAACGGGGCCATCCTCAAGACGAGTTGTACGGCATCCTACGGCACAGGCGGCGTCTGCGGTTGGATGGGCACCAAATACGGCTGTCAAAGCAATGGCGGCGACGAGTCCTACGGCCTGAGCACCAAGGCGTGCCCGGCCAGCCTGTGCATCCCCAAGTGCGACGGCAAGCAGTGCGGCGACGATGGCTGCGGCGGCCAGTGCGGCAGTTGCAAGCCCGGTTGGACCTGCAGCGCCGACGGGAAGGAGTGCAATGCGCCCTGCGTGCCGTATTGTGGCGGCTACGGCAACTACTACCAATGCGGCGGCGACTCCTGCGGCGGCAGTTGCGGCACCTGCGCCGACAACCAGGAATGCAACAAATACCGCCAGTGCGTGCCCAAGAGCCCGTGCTTTGGCATTCCCCAGAAAGAAGGCTGCTGTGACGGCAACACCTTCAAGTACTGTTTCTTTGGCGAGTTGAAGAAAGAGACCTGCAGCGGCAGCGGTGTTCAGGGCTTTTGCGGCTGGCAACCGAATCAAAGCAGCTACGGCTGCGGCACGGACGGCGGCGCTGAGCCGAGCGGCCAGAAGCCGCAGGCGTGTGGCGGCACAGCGGCATGCAAGCCCAACTGCGATGGCAAGCAGTGCGGCCCCGACGGCTGCGGCGGCTGGTGCGGTCAGTGCAAGACCAAGGGCGATATCTGCAACGCAGACACGGGCAAGTGCACCGCGGCGTGCGACGGCATTCCGCTCGATGGCTGCTGCGACGGCAACGTCCTCAAGATCTGCCAGAACGTCAAGGGCAACGGCGATTCTGTCAGCAAGTACATCTGCGGCAACACGGCGTGTGGTTGGAATCCCAACGGCTTTTACAGTTGCGCCACCAGCGGCGGCGTGGATCCCAAGGGTTACCGCCAGAAGGCCTGCCCCAAGCCCGACTGCACTGCGGATTGCGCGGGCAAGAGTTGCGGCGACGATGGTTGCGGCGGCGTCTGCGGCACGTGCAACACGGGCACCACCTGCTTTGCCAAGACCGGCAAGTGCGTGTCGTCGCAAACGGCAGTGGCCTGCGGCAGCGTGATGTGGGAGGGCGGCTGCGATGGCACCAAGGTCAAGTTCTGCAGCAACGGCAGCCTGGCCACGCAGGAATGCAAGGTCGACACCAAGGGCGAGTGCGGCTGGCTGCCGGCGATCCAGGCCTACGGCTGTGGCGGCAACGGCGCGGACCCCGCTGGTACCTTCAGCAAGCAAGCGCCCGGCGCCACCAGCGCCTGCGTGCCGTCTTGCACAGGCAAGCAGTGCGGCGTGGATGGCTGCGGTGGCAACTGCGGCACCTGTGCCAAGGGCGCCGTCTGTCAAGTCAACGGCCAGTGCGGCGCGCCGCAAAACGTGTATGTGGCCCCCCAGGCGGGCTGCTGCATGGACGACGCGACGCAGCTCGTGCCCGTGGAAGGCGGCGGCCTGGTCAAGGCCTGTCCAGACAACAGCCAATGCGGCTTTGACTCCGGTTCCTACAGCTACGGCTGCGGCACCATCGGCCAGGACGGCTTCGTCAAGGAGGACCCCAAGGGGACCAAAGCGCGGGCCTGTCCAGCATGCAGCACCCCCGGGCAGGCCGGCGACGGACCGTGCACCTTTGACGGTTGCGGCAAGCAAAAAGGCAACTGCTATTTCGGCACCAGCTGCGACTACAAGACCGGCAAGTGCAAGGTCGACAACGGCGGCTCGTGCAGCGGCAACAATCCGACCCTCCAAGGCGGCGAGCTTTGCGGCACCTTCAACGCCAGTTGGGCCTGCCAATGCGACACCCAGTGCATGGCGCGCGGCGATTGCTGCAAGGGATTTGAAGCCACTTGCAGCAAGAAGCTTTTTGGCACGGCCAGTTGCGGCGATGGCAAATGCGACGGTGGTCAGGGCGAGAATTGCCTGACCTGCGGCGATTGCGGCAGTTGCACGTTGCTGAGCGGCTTTGGCCCTCTGCTGGCTTCGCCGTACAGCCAGACCATTGCCCTGGCCGGGACGCCAGCGGCAAAGGCGGAGAACGTCTTTGACGCCTTGGATTCCGTGTTGCCAGGCGATGCGCCGATTCTGCAGCGCGGCCTGTTGGCCTACATGCCGCGGCTCGGCGTCAATGCGGGCTCACAGGCGGTGACCTTCATTCACGGCGTGTTGCCCAGCAAGGCCATTTCCGGCGTCACGCAGTACATGCAGAATCTGTTACCCGGCAAGCAGGGCACCGGCTGGACCAACCTGAACGCTGGCAAGCCGCGCTTTGGCACGCTGCGCATCCGCCCGGGAGCGCCACTGCCGGCCGCCCCGAGCTTTACGGAACACACCTCGGGCGGTTACAGCGTGGCCTTCTGGGTGCGCGTGCCGACCAGCATGCCCGACGTGCCCAACCCGCTGCTGTCGACCCAAGGGGCGGGCGGCGAGGAGATCTGCGCGTGGTCGCGGCCCCTGGACTCGACCGTGACGCTCGAGTGCCCCAAGTTCTCAGGCATTCCGCGGAAGATCCTTGACGTGGAGGCCTACTACGGCCAGGTCGCAAACCCGCTGGCCCCGTCGGGCGGTGCAGAGGCCTGCGCCAAGCTGCCGGCCCTGGCCATGACCCACAAGTGCAAGTACCAGGACATCCAAGCGCTGGTAGAGAAAGAGTGCCTTGGCAAGACCAATTGCCACCCCAACCCATGGGAATTGGCCAAGGATCCGTGCTCTCCGCCCCCGCACGTGCCGAACCAGTCCACGCTGGTGCTGCGCGCGGTGTGCGGCTTTGAGAATGAGACGTCGAGCACGGTGTTGTCGGTCGAGAACAATGCTGGCCAAAACCGGTTGCGCTTTGACACCGGCGGCCAGTCGCTGCGCAGCAAGGTGGGGATGAAGGACGGAGAATGGAAGCACGTCGCCCTGACCTTTCACCCGCTCTCTGCGTCGCGCTTTGTCGGTGTGACCTCGCTGTACGTGGACGGCAACCTAGAAGACAGCACGTCCAACCTGTACGCCAGCGACATCCGAGAGTTCATCTTGGGCGCGGCAACAATCGACGGGGCGAGCGCGAGTTGGAGCAACTACTCGGACGGCAAGGTGTCTTCTCTTGCCGACTTTGACGAACTGTTCCTGTACAACCGCGCGCTCAACGCAAGCGAAGTTCGCGTCCTTGGCGCAAAGCCCGGTATCAATCTGCTGCGCGTCTGGCCGGCGCTCCCGGCCGATCAGGTCGTTCAGCAGGGCACGTGGATTCAGGGCGGCAAGGCTGCTGTCGTGGCGGTCGAGTCGGCCAATCTGCAGGATCGCGGCGCGGGCAAACCCCTGCAGGCCAGCGAAAAAGCCCTGGGATTGCCCGCTGGTGTCAAGTTCCGCGCCGAGGGGCCGGATGGCGAATTGGCGGCGCTCAGCGACCTGGCCTTGGTCGGCTGGGTGCGCGTCACCAAGGCAACCGCTGGCAAGCCGCTGATGCGCCTGGACCTGGACGGCAAGCCGCAACTCGTGGTGGCCCTCAGCGCAAGCTGCGGCGGCCGCGGCGTGCAGGCCTGGACCGACGAGAAAAACAAGACGCCTGTCAGCAACTGCGAGCACGGCGTGGCGGAGGGCGAATGGGCCTTCGTCGCCGCGCTGCAGTTCTTTGGCCAGCTGGCGGTCTTCGTGGACGGTCATCAGGTGGGCACGGTCAAGAATTCTGCCACCTTGTTTGAGGCTAGCGAAGACAAACTGCGGGCCTTTGAAGCCGGCGATGGCGTGGATCTCAAGTGGGCGGCGCTGGTCAACAAGCCGCTGTTCCCAGCGGAACTGGCCAAATGGCGCGGCCCCGGCCCGGCGGTGTGGCTCGATGGCGGCGTCTTTGCCGACGGCAATGAGCGTAAGCTCCGCGATTTTGCCAACTTCCACAATAACGGGGACACCGGCGCCACGGATTGGCCGCTCATCCTCAATGGCCTAGGCGATCCCGCCAAGCCGGTGGCGGGTCAGGGCCCGCTCAAGCTCGGCTCGGGTGCCAACGACAACATGCTGTTCGCCGTGCCGGCCAAGGGCCGATTTGGCAGCATCAACGGCGCGATGACCCGGCGCTTCAGCTTTGCGGGCCGCGTGGCGCTTGAAAACCATTCTTCAGCGCCGATGGTCGCCCAGGCCGATCCTGCGGTCATCCCGGCTACGGCGTATTTCAAGTCGCGACTTGCTTGTGAACGGTTCTGGGACGGCCCCACGGCGAAGATCAAGTGCCGCATCGAAGCCAGCGGCTTGACCAGCAGCGGCACGTGGAAGAAATGGGCCAGTGCGGACCGCATTGCCCAACTGCGCTCCAGCAAGATGACCCCCGTCATGCCCGCGTCCATCACGATGGACGTCTCAGCAGACGTCGCCATCAGCTGGGACGGCAACCAGCCGACCGCAGCGTATGGCCTGATTGGCCCGATAGTTCTAGGTGGCCAGAGCGGCATGCCGGGCGAATCCGCAGCGCTCATCGAAGTGCCCAACGGCGTGGTGGCGGCAGACAAGAGCCTGTCTGGGGCAGGCGTGTTGGAAGGGATGCACCTGGTCGTGCCGGCATCGCCCTTCAGCGCGCTTTCCTGGTCGGACTTGCGCCTGTACGACCGCAAGCTGAGCGCCATCGAGTTGGAGCGCCTCGTCAGCCGCAGTTGCAGCGAACTTGGCTGCGACTCAGGCGGACAGACCTGCCTGGCGAGCGGCGGTTCCGGGGCCCTGGCCGTCTGCGGCGACTGCGCCGCCGGGCAATTGGCGACGGCCGGAGTGATGGGCGGCGATTGCTTGGCCAAGAATGAGATCTTCGCGTCGTGCGTCGCCCACGACCAGTGCAATTCGGGGCAATGCTACGGCAGCCGCTGCGTGGCGGCCAGCAAAAGCGATGCGTGCGTCAAGGCGTGTGGTGCACTGGGCCGCGACTGCACTGCGCTCAAGAACGGCTACGACAGCTGGAGCTGCTCGGCGATCTGCAAGGACTACTACTCGCCACCGGAGAAGAATCCGGAGACCGCCAAGTGCGTGTGGACGCCCACCAAGGGCTTTGGCGATTTCTGCAGCAGTGACGAAGAATGCAGCTCGGGCCTGTGCAAGGTGGAAGGCAACGCGACGTACACGGCCGCCGTCGTCTGGGATGCGCCTTGCAAGGCGGGCACGTGCCCGGGGTACAAGGATGGGTCCGCGCCCTTGGCCTGCGGCAAGGGGCCCACGTCGGCCAAGCCGCCCGGCACTTTCTACCAGGGTGCCCTGTGCCCACCGGTGCTTAAGGGCGACGAGGTTGCGGATTTGAAGGGAGCACGCTGCGCCGCTACCAAGATCGAGCAGTGCAAGGCCGAACACCGCGACCCGGTGGTGTTGTCATCGGTGGGCTTGCTGAAGCAGGATCTGGTGCTGTGCCCTAAATGCGACCCGATCAAGTTTGACAACAAGCCCATCTGGATCAAGGGCTGGAGCATCCTGAACCCCAAGGTGTGCAAGCAGTTGCACAGCAATCTGGTGTTGCGCTGGATGGGCGGCAAGGCCACCTGGGATGCCCTGGATCAGGAGCCCAGCTATGAGTTGTTTGGCCAGTTCTATTTCAACCAGGACACCACGGTGTTGCCCGAGCAGATGGCCCAATTAGAGAAGGACGGCGTGGGGCCAGAGCTCGTGGAGTTCATGCGCGGCGGGTCGGCTGTCCAGGCCAAGATCCGCGCCAGGCACGGGCGGTTGAGGCTCGGCGACTGCGCGCGCGGCAGCTTTGTCATCGACATATCGCCGTCCAAGTTGGTCACGGATCCCAAAACCGGCGCTACCGAACAGCTTGACTCGTTGACGTACACGTCGCCGTACTTCGATCCCAACAAGAACAAGTACGTTTGCGTGGCCAACAAATTCCCCAATGGGACGCCTTGCCCGCCGCCGGGCGCCAACGTGTCTGCCGAAGTGGGTGATTCGTTCTGCGAAAGTGGCTTCTGTGCCCGCGACACCAACAAGTGCGA
>CANMNA010000088.1 GCA_947499075.1 Myxococcales bacterium | reverse complement strand
CGATCACTTTGGTGCTGCAAGGAGCGGCGAGTCGGCTGTCAAGCCGCGAGCTTGCGACCCACCAAGCAAGCACGAACTGTCCAAGCCATACTTGGACAGTTCCTTAGCTGTAGCCGCAGAGTTTATTCTGACCTTGAAAATACTGGGTTCTTCGGATTTTCGAGGGTCATCGCGCGACGGTTTTTGGGCTACACCCTAAACGTACCGTCCGCTAGGGCGCAGTCGGCCACCGCCGGACCTCTTTGCCGGCAATCCGCTGCCAATTGGGCGTATAGAACTGACTGGGCGCGACCAGATCGATCGGCTCGCGCGCCGCGCCATCGGCAGCCGCGATCCACAGCCGGTGGCCTTTGCCGTCTTCATTGCTGACGTAGACAACGCGCTTGCCATCGGGCGACCACTTGGGCTCCAGCGAGCGCCGCCCTAGCCCAGGCGTCAGCCGCTGCATCTTGCCCTGCATCGTCACGGTCAGTACGTCAAGCGCGCTGCCGCGCTGCCCGGAGTAGGCGATCTTGCCGTCGGGTCCCCAGTCGGGGTCGGCGTTGTAGTTGCCTGAAAAAGTGAGGCGTTTCTGGCCGGAGCCATCGTAGCGCATGACATAGATCTGTGGCTCGCCGCTGCGGTCGGACACAAAGGCGATCCAGTCCCCCTCGGGCGCATAGCTTGGGCTGAGATCGTTGGCGGGGTTGTTGCTCAAGTTGCGGCTGGGCTGACCCGACCAGTCGATTTGCCAGATGTCGGCCTGATCGCCATCGTTAATCGTCGCCACCAAGTCGCCGTGCGGATTCTGGGTGCAGCCGCGGTACTGCAGGTCTTTGCCCGACGCAAACGCCTCTGGTGTCGCCGACGCGGCAGGCGCTGCTGGCGCGCCGGGCGTCGGCACCGGTGGCGGGGCAGGCTTGGGCGCAGCTTTGGCCTTGGCCCCCTTGGGCAAGGTCGGCGTCAAGTCTGAGAGCGCCATCAGCTGCATCGCGTCCATGCGAAACAGGCTCCACATGTCGTTGCGGTACGAAGTGTACATCAGCCCGCCGTCCTGGAGCTGCACCGGAAACATGTGGATCCCCTTGTCGCTGACCAGAATCCGCCGGTTGGCCCCGTCGGCGTCGATTTGGTAGATGCAGCGGTCGCACTCGGGCCCCTTGGCCGAAAAATAGATGATCGCATCGAAAGTGCCCTGCACGCCGGTGAGCACACCCTGCACGCCGTTGACGACGTGGTGGGCCATCGACCGCACCGAGCCGATCGGCGCGACCTGCACAGCAAAATCCAGCAAGGACAGCTGCTTGCCATCGCGGGCGTCAAACAGCATCGCGGTCAGCTCGTAATTTGCGGCGTCTTTGGCGTTCTTGAGCGAAGCCGCCAGCACATAGGTGGCACCTGCCGCTTGCGCTGCGCTTGGCCGCAACGTGAACGCAGGAAACGGGGTCTTGGTCACCTGCGCCAGATGCGCCGGCGTGCCCTTGAGCGAGCGCACGATGCACGACAGGCGCACGTCGTTGGCCAACACTTGGTCCAGCAGTTCGCAGTCTTTCTTGGCCGCGCCACACACCGTCGGCAGGACCAGCACGGCGTCGAGCGGCCGTTGCGTCGCCTCCACCACCACATACAGCCCTGGATCGACCGGCGGCGCGGGCGGTGTCTGGCCCAGCGCACTGGTGGGCAGCAGCCACCAACTGAGCAAGGCGGGCAGGGCGATCGGGGCGAGACGGGGCATGGGGTGGGCCTCCACCGCCCACCTTGACTGTGCGGTGCCGGGCAGGCTTGCGTCAAGTGCCGGCCGTTGTTGCTAGGGCTTGACCAGAATCTGCGCTGATCGCGGCTGCAACAGCAGGCTCGGCCCGGTCACCGTTTGCCCCGACAGCATATCTTGCAGCGCCACGCCATCGGGCAAGCCTTGCACGGTCTGGGGTGTGTCGCCGCGGTTGACCGCGACGTACACCGTTTCCTGGGCATCGGCCATCGCCCACAGCAGCGCATCGGGCGTTGCCCACAACGGCTGGCGGGTGCCGCGGCGCAGCGCCGGGTGGCTCTTGCGCGCCTGACCCAGCGCTTGATGGCGACCGACCAGCCAGGTCTGGTGGGCGCTCAGACCACCCCACGGCATCGGTCGCCGGTTGTCCGGGTCGCCCGCGCCGGCCAAGCCCAGCTCGTCGCCGTAGTAGATCAGCGGCACGCCCGGCGAGCCAAACAGCACAGCCATGGCCACAAACACCCGCTCGTAGGCACTCTTTTCGCCAACGATGCCCGGCTGATTGGTAAACGCCTTGTCTTTGCCTGGATTCCACACATCGGTGTACAGCGGCGTGTCCTGGGCGTAGTGGATGATCCGCGGCAGATCGTGGTTGCCCGCAAACGTCGACATCACGGCGGTGGGTCCGTACAGGATGTCGTTGGTCTTGAAGAACTTCTCGAGATCCGCCATCTTGCCTTGACGCAGCAACACGATCTGGTCCAGTACCGCGCGCAGCGGGAAGTCGAATTGACCGTCGAGCTTGGTGCACGGTTGGACAAAGCTCTTGATAAACGCCGGATCTCCGGTGTAGGTCTCGCCGACCAGCCACGGATGGTGGCCGGTCACCGCCTCCCACTCGGCTGTCAGGCGCTGGCGCAGCTCGGTCAGCCACGCGTCCTCGACGTGCTTGATGGCGTCCAGCCGCAGGCCATCGGCGCCCGACTGGGTCATCCACCACAGCACGTTGTCGATCGAGGCCTTGCGCGCCGCGGCTGTGTTGAAGTCAAAATCGGGCAGGTAGTCGCGGAACCAGCACCACACGCCGCTCGGGCCATCCCACGGGCACACGCCAGCGCCGCAGACGCAGTCTTGGCCGTTGACCTGCAACGGGTGGAACCAGTCGGGGTGCTGCAGGTACGACGGCGACGACTTGTGGACGTGGTTCATCGCGTAGTCGAGAACGACCCGAATGCCCTGGGCGTGCGCGGTCTGGACCAAGGTCTGCAGGTCCGCCAACGAGCCGAAGTGGGCATTGGGCTTGCTGACATCGCGCGGCCAGTAGCCGTGGTAGCCGCTGTAGTTCTTGCCGTCGTCGCCGACTTCGATGGCGTCGGTGGAGTCCATCGGCACCGTGAGCCACAAGATGTTGACGCCCAGTGCGGTAAAGTAGCCGCTGGTGATTTTTTGGGTCACGCCCGCCCAGTCGCCGCCGTGCCAGTTGGCGATGGCCGGCAGCGTCGGATCGCTGGACTTGCCGTCGTTGGCTGGGTTGCCGTTGGCAAACCGGTCGACGAACACGAAGTACATCACGCCGTCGCGCCAGTCGAAGTCGCCGGGTTTTTGGACCGCGCCGCACAGCGTCTCGGGCTGCGGGCAAACGCCGTCCGTTGGGCAACTGAGCGCACTGACCAGCGAATTCTTGCCACCAAACGTGTCGTCGACTTGCTGCGGATTGGCTGGATCGACTTGCCAGGTCTCCTTGCCGCTCGGCAACGTGATGCGGAATTTGTACTGAATATCCTGATTTTGCGGCAATTTGGCGCTGCCAGACCACACGCCGGCGTTCAAGCTCAGGCTGGCGCCGGCCTGCCAGCCGTTCCAGCTGCCGCGCACTTCGACCGCGGCTTCGTCGCCTGCGCCGCTGTAGCTAAAGGCTTGGGCGCACAGCTTGGCGCTGTCGGCACACTGCACCGGCCCAGCGGCATCGGTGGCGCCATCGCCAATGCCTGCATCGGACGCATCGTCCGTGTCTGCGGTTGCTGCGTCGGCGTCGCCTGTCGCTTCGGGGGTCGCGTCCGCAATCGGCGCCAACTCTGCTGTGGCATCGGCTGCGACGGTGTCAAGTGCCGCAACCGCGTCGCCCGCGACATCGAGCTTGCCGGCAAAGCCCGCATCGGCGGCACTTGCTGTGCCCTCGCCCGACTGCGCTGGCGTGGCACACCCTGCTGCCGAGACAAGCATCCAACCCAGCAGCAGACCGCGCGCAACCATCGATTATTTTACCTGATGCAAGGGATGTCCGGTCGCCGCGAGCGCGGCTTCCAGCATCGCCTCGGCCATCGTCGGGTGGGCAAACACCGTGAGCGCCACATCTTCGGCCGTCGCTGCCATCTCGACCGCCAGCCCGGCTTGGGCAATCAGCTCGCTGGCTTCTGCGCCCACGACCTGCACCCCCAAGATGACCCCGGTCTTGTCGTCGCAAATCATCCGGGCAAACCCTTCGGTGACGTTGGCGGTCATCGCCCGACCCAAGGCCGCAAAGTGGAAGCGCCCGGTCCTGATCTTGGTGCCGCTGGCTTCCAGCTCAAACAGCATCGGCCCCACCGTGGCGATCTCCGGATCGGTGTAGACGACATTGGGGATGCACGCCACGTCCATCGCGGCGCCTTTGTGGCCGGCGATGACTTCGGCGCAGACCTCGCCCTCTTTGCTGGCCTTGTGGGCCAACATCGGGTTGCCGACCACATCGCCAATCGCGTAGATGCCGGCGACGTTGGTGCGCAACTGCTTGTCGACGAGAATAAAGCCCTTGGCATCGACCGCGACGCCGACTTTTTCCAGGCCGAGCGCGCGGCTGTTGGGTCGCCGCCCGACCGCGACCAGAATCTTGTCGACGACAAGCTGGCTTGGCGTCCCCTTGCTATCCTGCACCGTCAGGCTGGCCTTGCCCTCCACGGTTTTTTCCCAGCGCAGCGCCTTGTGGCCGGTCATGTGCTTGACGCCCAGCTTGGCCTGCTTCTGGACCACCGGCCGCACCAGATCCGGATCGAACATCGCCAGCACCCGGTCCAGCGCTTCGACCACCGTCACTTGCGTGCCCAGTCGTGCATACATGTCGCCCAGCTCCATGCCGATCACGCCGCCGCCCAGCACCGCCAGCGTCGCCGGCAGCTCGGTGACCGCCAGCGCGCCCGTCGAGTTCAGGATCGTCTCTTGGTCGTACTCGAAACCTGGAATCTGAATCGGCGTAGAACCCGTCGCAATTACAATGCTCTTGGTCTGCACGGTCTGCGTGGTGCCATCAGCCAGCGTGACCAGCAACGTGCCCGGGCCGGTCAGTTCCCCGCGTCCCTGCAGCACATCGACCTTGTTGCCTTTGAGCAGGCCGCCAATGCCGCCCGTCAGCTTGCCGGTGATGCCATCTTTCCACGCCACCATTTTGGCCAAGTCAATCCGCAGGTCTTGGCCGAGGATGCCCATCGCCGCGCCGTCTTTGGCCTTGCGGTAGACTTTGCTGGCGTGGATCAAGGCTTTGCTGGGGATGCATCCGACGTTGAGGCAGACGCCACCTAGCTTGGCCTGCTCGACCACCAGCGTTTTTTGCCCGAACTGCCCTAACCGAATCGCGCAGACATAGCCGCCGGGGCCGCCGCCAATTACCACTGCGTCGTACTGCAAAGCCATAAAAATCAGCCCCTTGTTAAAATTGTGCGGCTAGCCGTCCGAAAACGGCTTGAGGATCTTGGCCCGCGCCGTCTGCCGCAGCTTGCGCAGCGCTTTGGCCTCAATCTGGCGAATCCGCTCGCGCGTGACGCCAAATTGCTGGCCGACTTCTTCGAGCGTGTGGTCGCTGCGCTCGCCGATGCCAAACCGCATGCGGATGACCTTCTCTTCACGCGGTGCCAGACACGCCAGCGATTTGCGGACCTTCTCTTCGAGCGCCGCCATCGTCACGGCATCGACCGGGCTGACCGCCCGCTTGTCCTCGATGAAGTCGCCCAGGTGGCTGTCTTCCTCTTCACCGATCGGCGTCTCCAGCGAAATCGGCTCTTTGGCGATCTTGAGCACCTTGCGGACCTTCTCGAGCGGCATCTCCATCTTGTCGGCGACTTCTTCCGGCATCGGCTCGCGGGCGAGCTCTTGCTGCAAGTAGCGCGAAGTCCGCACCAGCTTGTTGATCGTCTCGATCATGTGCACGGGAATGCGGATCGTGCGGGCCTGATCGGCGATCGCCCGGGTAATTGCTTGGCGAATCCACCACGTCGCGTAGGTCGAGAACTTGTAACCGCGGCGGTACTCGAACTTGTCGACCGCCTTCATCAGGCCGATGTTGCCCTCTTGGATCAAATCCAAGAATTGTAGACCACGATTGGTGTACTTCTTGGCGATCGACACCACCAGCCGCAAGTTGGCCTCCACCAGCTCGGCTTTGGCCTTGTTGGCCATCCGCTCGCCGCGGCACACCGTCTCGTAGATCTTGGTCAGCGCCTCCTGATTGTGCCCGGTCGCCTTGGCGTGCACGTCGATCAGGCGCTGCCCTTCCTTCATCAGCTTGAACGTGTCGGTCAACTCCTTGTGGGTGATGCCGAACTTGCGCTCGAGCATCTTGAGTTGCGCCGGCTGAGCGTCCTTGAACTCGCGCATCAGCGGCAAGATGTCTTTCTTGAAGCTGAACGTGACCTCGATCTTTTTCTTGCCGGCGACCTTGAGCCGCTCGCTGGCGACTTCTGCAAGCTTGGCTTCTTCGCTGTTCATGCTGTAGGCAGCGTCGCGCACTTCGCGCACCACTCTCTTGAACTCTGCGATGATGACGTCGATCTGCTTGCGGTGCAGCCCACAGTCCAGCAGCCGCTCGAGCAATGCGCGGCGCCGCACGATGTCGTAGAGCCTGAGCGACATCGGCAGCGCTTCCAGGCACTTGCGCGCCTCAGCGTGCACGATCTGCTCGGTGTGCGCGGCCGACAGCGACACCCAATCCGGATGTTCGGGGCCTGGCTTGGCCATCAGGCCATCGGGCGCCACCGGCGTGTGCGGCCGCGCGCTGCCCTTGCTCTTGCCGCGCTGGCGGGGCACCCACAGCAAGTGCTCGATCACGTTGTTGACAATGGCGTTGACCCGTTCATTGCGCAACTTCACGAGTTTTTGGAAGTCCTGCGTCGTCGGCTCGCCGATCAGCACCTCGCCGCGGCGATCCATCAGCTCAGCCAGCAGCGGCGCCACTTCGCTAAAGCTCTGCGCCAGCGACTTCTGGAACGCTTTGGCCTGCGGCCGACCGGCCTTGTCCGGCAAATTGTCGATGACCGACGCCGGCTCGATATCCTCGTGATCAATGCCTTTACCCATATCGAGCAGGCCCTTGATACAGGCGTCGTCTTCGAGCATGCCGCGCAGCAGGTCGTCCAGGGCCCGCACCGGCTTCTTGCGGGCCAGATCGGCGCGGGCCGCCTCCGCCTCGTCTTCACTGCGCACGCGCTTGCGGTACAGCCGCACCACCCGCGCCAGCGTCGCCATCACCTTGGCCAAATTGGGCACCGCCTGGCCCTTGGGCCGCGTCGCCGTCAGATCGACCGCGTCGGCCAGCTGCAGCTTGCCGTTCTGCATGCGCTCCAGCGAGTCGCCCATCACTTCGCAGAAATAGGCCTCAGTCACCGCCCGGGCGACTTCGGTGCTGATGAGCTCGCGCCGCCCCGCCTCGTTGCGGGCCCCGGCAATTTCGGCGGCGATGCGCTGTTGCTCCAGCGAAAACGCTTCCAGTTCGTTCAAGGTTTCAATGACTTGTTGGCAAATCGCGATCTCATCGGCGCCGCCGACGCCGTCGTCCATCGACTTGACCAGCTCCTTGAGCGAGAACGGCGGCCGATCGTTGCCGCGGCGATTCTCGCGCTGAGCCAAGATCTCTTCTTTGTCCATGCCTTCCGCAGCCATCTGGGCTTGGGCCTGGCGGTCTTGATCGACCCACACGATGATCTCCTTGGCCTGCTCGCGCAGGTTCAGGATCATCTCAAAGGTCAGCTTGGTGCCCAGCAGGGCGTCGAGGACCTCGTGCTCGCCCATCTCGATGCGCTTGGCAATCTCGATCTCGCCTTGCCGGTTGAGCAGTGCCACCGAACCCATCTTGCGCAGGTACATCCGCACCGGGTCGTTGGTGCGCAAGTGCGAGTCCTCGCCGTAGGTCGCCGGGTCCTCGGCCCGCGGCGTCTGGTTGGGCGCCAGATTTGGCCGGGCCGGCACCGCCGAATCGCGCGGCGGCCGGGTATCGAGCACCTCGATGAGGTTGGCGCCCAGCAGCATCAGCACTTCGTCGCAGATCGTGCGATCGTTTTCGCCCAGGTTCAGCGCCCGCTGGACTTCATCGCTGGTCACAAAGCCAAGGGCCTTGCAGCGGTCCAACAGGGTGCGCAATTCAGAGTCTTTGATGGCGTCGAGCATCGGGCAAGTCCTTGTCGTATCGCGTGGGCAGCCGGGCTGCCAATTCGGTTCAGGATTGGCGCGGGCGGTGGGCCGCCGGGCCAGTCGGGTGGTCACTGGGCAGCACGGTTGTTGGCCCGGCTGGGCTTGTGGGCGCCACCGCGGCGCAGCCGGGTCAGTTGGGCAAAGAGTACCCGCAGGGTTTCCAGACGCTCACCAGTAGCAGTTGGTAGCTCAGCGGCGACTTGCCGCAGTCGGGCTTCCAAGGCCTGCGGGCGCGCGACCCGTTCGACCAACAGCGCCAGCTCGCGCTCCACTTCGTGGGCCTGGATGCGCGGCGGCTGGCCCAGCCAGTCGAGCACCAGTTGGCGCAAGTCGGGATGGGGCAGCTGCAGCGCCCACCCGCCGATGTCACCTAGGCTCAACGGCCGATCGCGGTGGCGGGCGACCAAATCGCGCAGCGCCAAGCGGATGGCGTCGTGCTGCACCACATCGATCGCCGCTTGCAGCACTGGCTGCCCGAGCACGGTCGGATACCAGATGGCCAACTCAAACAGCTCGCGCTCGGGCGGGGCGATCGCGTCGTTGGCCACCGCCTGGGCAGGCGCCACGCTTGGCATCAACGTCGCTGGCCGCGCGGTGTACCGTGCCTGCGCTTGGCGACCGTCGTGCAGTCCGCGATCCTTGTCCAATAGCCCAATGAGGTAATCGTAGGCCATGTTGCGCGCCATCGCGTCGTGCTGGCCGATCAGCGCAAACAGTGGGCCGGTCTGCTGCAAGATCTTGCTCTTCTCTTGCAGCGAACCATCCCACTGCGCTGCCAATTGGTCCAAAAACGCATTGAGCATCGGCGGCGCGGCATCGATGCGGGCCTGCAGGGCCGCAGCACCGTGGACGCGCACCAGGCTGTCCGGATCTTCGGCGGGTGGCAAGGTGACCGCGACGCCGTTGCAACCGGCCGCGAGCAGCACCGGCACGGCCTTGTGCGCGGCTTTGCGCCCAGCCGCGTCGCCGTCATAGATGACCACGACTTTGTCGGTAAACCGCCGAATTTCGTGCGCCTGCACTTCGGTCAGCGAGGTGCCCATCGCGCAGATGGCGTTTTCGAACCCTGCTTGCGCCAAGGTCATGACGTCCAGGTTGCCTTCGACCAAGATGGCCCGGCCAGTGCGGCGAATCGCTTCGCGGGCTTGGTACAGCCCAAACACGATGTCACCCTTCTTGTAAAAGTGGCGGTAGCGGCTGGTTTCTTCCTCGCCTGCGACGGTGACTTCGGGTGAATTCATGTACTTGGCGGTCTGCTTGTCGTCCGATAGGTCGCGGCCGCCAAACGCCACCAGGTCACCCTGGGCGGTAAAGATTGGAAACATCAAGCGGTTGCGAAAGCGATCGTAGATGCCACCGGACTCGCGGGCCACGGCCAAGCCCATGTCGATCAGATCGCGCTCGGCCCACCCCAGCTGGCGCAGGTGATCCGACAGGTCCGTCCACCCGGTGCCGGCCGCGCCCAAGCCGTAGCGCACAGCGATCGCTTGGCTCAAGCCGCGGCCCGCTGCGTAGTCGTGGGCCGCCTTGCCTTGGGCCGCGCCAAACCGGCCGCGAAAAAACTGCTGCGCGGCTTGGGCCAGCGCCAGCATCTGCGCCCGCCGTGAGCGCTCGGCATCCCAGCGTTGGCGCTCACTGGGCGAGAGTTCTTCGCGTTGCAAAGCAATACCGGCACGCTGCGCCAAGAGTTCAATTGCTTCGACAAACGTCAGACCGCGGGTCTCGCGCACGAATTTGATGACGTCGCCGCCCGCGCCGCACCCCTTGCAGTGGTAGACATGCAAAGCGGGCGTGACATCGAACGATGGGGTTTTTTCGGTGTGAAACGGGCACAGGCCGCGAAAGCTGCGGGCGCCCGACTTCTTGAGATCGACCGACTCGCCGACGATCGCCAACATGTCGCTGGCCGAGACGATCTCACGGATCTGGTCGGCGCCGATCAAGCCGCGGCCGCGGTCGCTGCTGCGACCGGACGGGCTACCGGGAGGGCCAAAATGGGCAATCGGCTGGGGCGTCACCGGCAATATCGCCTGCAAAAAGAACAAACTAGGGGCAAAGATCCAACTGGGCCCACCACAGCGGTGTGCCGGGGCACTGTCGCGCGTCGCTCTGTCGCGCGTCGCCGTGTTGCGCGCCGCTCTGTTGCACGCCGCTCTGTTGCGCGCCGCTCTGTTGCGCGCCGCTCTGTTGCGCGCCGCTCTGTTGCGCGCCGCTCTGTTGCGCGCCGCTCTGTTG
>CANMNA010000087.1 GCA_947499075.1 Myxococcales bacterium | reverse complement strand
GCCGTGGGGCGAGGCTGCGAGAATGGCCGCTGCGCGTGCCCAGCAGCCCCGCAGACCGTCGCGGCAGGCGGCGTGGCCGAAAAAACGGGGTCAAAATTCGGTTTTGACGGCAAACAAGCTCGTGCCGGCTTGGGCATGGGGAATCCTGGAGATCGGCCAGCGTTGCGAGACTGTCCACGCGCTGCTAGGGTATCGTCCCGCATTTGGCCACCGGCGACGGCAACGGCCAGTGGAGGACGCGATGGACTGCAACTTGGCCCACCTGGACAAATCCCGTGACATCGTCGACCAGTTGATCGACCTGATGCTCAATTATCGCCAATCGGGTCACCCTGGCGGTTCACGCAGCAAGGCCCAGGCACTGTTGACGCTTTTGCTCTCGGGCGCGATGCGCTGGGACATTCGTCGGCCAGATAAGCCGCTCGCTGACCGGTTTGTGCTGATAGCCGGGCACACCGTGCCCGTGGTGTACGCGCTGCTGGCACTGTTTTCGGAGGCACTGCGCCTGCGCCACGCCGAGACGGGCGACGCCAAGTACCTGGTCAAGCACGGCGACCGCTGGCAGGTAACCTGGCGCGACCTGATGGAGCTGCGCAACCGCCATGGTCTGCCTGGTCACGCCGAATTTGCCGGCAAGACTTTGTTTTTCAAGGCCAACACCGGGCCGTCTGGCCATGGCTTTCCGCCCGCAGTCGGCATGGCATTTGCGCTCAAGCGGGCAGGCGCCGGGCACGTGCGCGTCTTCGCCGTCGAAGGCGAGGGCGGTGCGACCGCCGGCGCTGCCCACGAGTCGGCCAATTCGGCGTGGGGCTTGGGCCTGGACAACCTGACGCTGCTGCTGGACTGGAACGATTTTGGCATCGACCCGCGACCGCACTCGTCGGTGGTGTTTGGCACGCCCCAAGACTGGTTTGGCGGCCACGGATGGCGGGTGTACGGGGCCGAAGACGGCACCGATTATGCCCAGTTGTCCTCGGCGCTTGGTCAAGCGCTGGACGATCCCGACAAGCAGCGGCGGCCCGCATGCGTGTGGTTTCGTACCCGCAAAGGGCGCGGTTATGGCAAGTTCGATGCGCCGTCGCACGGCTCACCACACAAGACCAATTCTCCAGAGTTTTGGGCAACAAAAGCACCATTTGAAGCGAAGTGGGGCGTGCAATTTGTTGGCAGCGGCGCGCCACCACCTGCCGACAAGGTGCAATTGCACGCGCAGAGAGCGGCCAATTTCGAAGTGGCCTTGTCCGTGCTGCGCAATGACCCAACGCTGTACCGTTACCTGGCCGATCGCTTGGTTGAAATCGGCGACAGCGTGCCCGAAGGTCCGCTCGGCAGCGTGTTCGAGACGACCCAAAATCCGTGGCAAGACCCACAGCTCTTCGATTTTGCCAGTTATCCCGAGAAGATGTGGGTCAAACCGGGCGAATCGGTGGCCAACCGGCAGGGGTTACACCAATGGGGATCTTGGGCCAACAGCTGGGCCAAACAACACTATGGCCGGCCGCTGTTCATGGCGCTGTCGGCTGACTTGGCGGAGTCGACCAGCATCGCCGGGTTTGCCAAGCCGTTTGGCGAGATGCCCAACGACGGTTGGTACGAGCGCGACAAGAGCCCGCAGGGTGTGCTGCTGCCACAAGAGATCACCGAGTTCACCAATTCGGGGATGTCGGCCGGCATTGCGTCGGTCAATTTCAGTGCGACACCCGAAGAAGACTGGAACGGCTTTGGCGCGGCGCACTCGACCTACGGCTCATTTTCGTATTTGGGCTATGGCCCCATGCGCTTGTACAGTCAGGTGATTCAGGACTGCGAATTCAAGGTTGGCCCGGTGCTGTGGATCGCCAGCCACAGTGGACCGGAGACGGCTGAAGACAGCCGCACTCACTTTGGCATCTACGAACCGGCGGTGACGCAGCTCTTTCCCGAAGACCATGTGTGCGATTTGCATCCGTGGGAGCCCAACGAAGTGCCGGTGGCGATTGCCGAAGCGCTGCGGCAGGGCTACAAGATCATCGCTCTGCACCTGACGCGACCCAACATCGTGGTGCCGGATCGTGCTGCGTTGGGGATGCCGAGCCATTTTGCGGCGGCCAAGGGTGCGTACGTGTTGCGGCCCTACCGGATCGATCAGCCGCGCGGTGGCACGGTGGTCGTGCAGGGCACCATGAGCACGTACAACGTGGTGCGGATTTTGGGCGAGCTCGACCGCCGCAACCTCAACGTCAAGATTGTCGCCGCGATGTCGCCGCAGCTGTTTGCGCGCCAGCCACAAGCCTACCGCGACAGTGTGCTGTCGGCGGCGGACAAGGTCGACGCCATGGCGATTACAAACCGCAGCCGCGACTCGATGCGGCGCTGGCTCGGTCACGACGAGGGCTTGCAGTACACGCTATGTGCCGATTTTGATGATCGGTGGCGCACGGGCGGCTCGGTCGACGAGATCATTGCCGAAGCGCACCTCGACCAAGCGTCGATTCTGGCCGGCATTGAGCGCTTCGTGCTTGACCGCGACGCCCGTCTGGCTAGGCTGTCCACGCTGGCCCAACTCGCTGCCCAACTCGCTGCCCAATCCTGATTCATCCGAGGAGTTGCCATGACTGCCCCTGCTCAAGTTACCCCGCCGCTCGCCAAGCGCACACAGGTGCTCGGCACGGAGAACGCGTTTGTAGTGCTGGCCGAAGTCGGTGCACTGCAGGCCCAAGGCAAAGATATTTTGTCGTTTTGCATCGGTCAGCCAGATTTTCCGACGCCTTCGAATATTTGCGAAGCGGCGATTAATGCTATTCGCGGGGGCAAGCACGGCTACACGCCGTCGGCGGGCATCGCGCTGTTGCGGCAGGCCGTTGCGCGCGAGACGGAGCGCACCCACGGCTTTGATGTGCGGCCCGAAGATGTGGTGATCGGCGCCGGTGCCAAGCCGTTCATCGGCTACGTGATCCAGTGCGTGACCGATTACGGTGCGGGCGACGAAGTGATTTTCCCGGTACCCGGATTTCCGATCTATGAGTCACAGGTGCTCAGCCAAGGAGCCGTGCCAGTTGGTCTCGAGCTGCGCGAAAGCCGCGGTTTTCGGATGGACGCGGCCGCGCTGGAAGCGAAAATTACGCCCAAGACGAGGCTGGTCATCCTCAACACGCCCCAGAATCCCACGGGCGGGGTCCTGACGGCCACCGACCTGCACGAGATTGCCGAAGTGCTGCGCAAACATCCCAATGTCTGGGTGTATGCAGACGAGGTGTACTCGCGGCTGGTCTACGACGGCACGTTTGGCTCGATCGCGTCGCAGCCGGGCATGAAGGACCGAACCATTGTCACCGATGGCGTGTCCAAAGCGTGGGCGATGACCGGATGGCGGCTGGGATGGGCGGTCAATCGCACGCTTGCGCCGTTGCTGACGCGGCACGTGACCAACACCGAGTCATGTGCGTCGCACATCACCCAATTCGCGGCACTCGAAGCGCTCGACGGCCCGCAGGATCACGCCGAGACCATGCGCAAGACCTTTGCCCAGCGCCGCGACTTCATCGTGCGGCTGCTCAATCAGGTGCCCGGTGTGCGCTGTGGCAACCCTGGCGGCGCGTTTTACGTCTGGCCCAACGTGACGGAACTGTGCGCCAAGGTGGGCGCGGCAGATTCCGAAGTGTTGCGCAAGCGGTTGCTCCACGAAGCCGGAATTGCCGTGCTGTCCGATGTCCATTTTGGGCCGCGGGTCCAAGAAGATGGCCAACACGTGCGCTTCTCTTATGCCGCCAGCAAGCAGGATATCGCCAAGGGGATCGGGCGGATGGCGGAGTTCGTCAAAGCCGCCGGTTAGGCTTGGAACCGAACTTTGCTGCGGCGTAGATCGGGCGCACACTGTGCCCGTCCCACATCGCGGAGGTTCTCGATGTCCAGCCCCTTGTTTCGCCCGGTCGCTCGCCGATCTACTTCGCTGTTCGCTTGTTTGCTCACAGCTTTTGCTGTTACTGCTTCGCCTGCAGCAGCTGAGCCGGCTGACGGTGTCCCCGCAGGCCTGTGGCAGTTCTTCAAGCAACTGATGGCCGAGTCGCCGAGGCTGGTCGAGCCCATCTGGGGGCCCGGCAAGGTAGCGCTGGGGCACGCCGACCGCGAATTGCACGCCACCTACTCGGGCAAGATCTCCGTCGGCGTCGCAGGCACCGTCGACGTGCCCCTGATGGGCGCTGCAGGCGCCGTTCGCTCCGTTCGCTTTGGCGGCAGCGACGCCGACTGGATGGTCCGCGGTGGCATGGTGGTGCTGCGCTTGGCCGATGGGACCAGCCGTTCCGGCGAAGTGACCATCGAGGCCAGGTGGCCGCTGGACAAGGCCGCTGGGCAAGCCATCGTCGTGCCAGTGCCCGATTGGCCCAGCGCCAGCATGATCAACGACGACAGCGAGCTGGAAGTGGTCGGGGCCGATACCGACGGACAGATGCGCAGCGCCACCCGCGGCTTGTTTGTCCGCAGCACCGCCAGCTCGGCGCCGCGGATTCGCGCTGCCCGCTACAAAGTCGTGCTGGCTTCTGGCTCGGCCACGATCGAATTGCGCGTCGAGGTCGAAGCCCGCGGCGTGGCAGCCCCAATCAAGCTGGCCCCAGCTGACATTGCGCTGCTCGACGTGGCCGTAGACGGCAAACCGGTGGCACCAGTCGACGGCGAGGACGACGGCGGCCACCAGGTCGAAATCTCCGGTCGCGGCATGCGGGTCATCACCGCGCGGCTACAGGTCAAGACCGAGGGTGGCAACGAAGATCAGCAGCTGGAGCTGGGGCGCGTCGCGGCCCCGATTACCGAAGTCGAAGTGCGGGTCGCCGGCAAGCGCAGCGTGCGGTTTGAACCCGAAGTGCCGGTACAAAATAGCTTTGTCGCAGGCCAGTCGGTGCTGCGGGCGTTTCTGCCGCCAGGCGAGACCCTGCAACTGGCGTTCGCAATGGAAGGCGATGCCGTCGAGCGAACCGTGCGGTTTTCGGCCGAGACATGGCAAGTGTTGACCATGGAAGAAGGTTTGCTGCGCGGTAAGGCCACGGTCGATCTGGCGGTGGTTCAGGGCAAGGCCAACGCCATCCTCATCGCTGTGCCTGATCAGGTGGTGGTCTCCAACGTCGAAGGGACCGAAGTGACGACGTGGGACGTTCTGGCGCCGTCCGGCGACTTGCCGCGGCGCATTCGCGTCAGCTTTGGCGACGGCGGCGGCGACGGCAGCGGACCCTCGACGCGCCAAGTCCGGGTGGCCTTTGAGCAGCCCAACACCCGCGAGGCTGGCGCGGCCCTCGAGGTCCCGGTGCTGCGGCCGCTGGGCGCATTCCGCGAGAATGGCGCAATTGCGCTACTGGACGGCGAAAAGGTCGGCTTTGCGCCGCTGGAAGGTGCGTCCGGTTGGCTGCGTGGCGGCCTAGAGGCGTTGCCCGCGGGCGTGCGCAAGGACTTGGACGGTCGCGCAGACCAAGTCTGGCGCCACATCGGGCCGCCGGCCAAGCTGCCGACCAAGGTGGCGGCAGCCCGGGTTCGCGAGGTGCGTCTGGAGGCGCGGAGCACCGGTCTGGTCCGGATCGACGAGCGCGCCCTGCGCGACAGCCACGTGGTGGTCGTCGACATCAAGGCTGGCCGCACCGACAAGCTGGTCATCGATCTGCCCGAGTCGGTGGGCGAGCCCAAAGTCGTCGCGCCCAGTTTGAGCCGGACCGCGGCAGCTGAGACGCTCAAGCCCGATCCCGGCCGCAAGCTGTGGGAGTTGCGCTTCTCGACCGCGCTGGAAGGCTCGGTCCAGCTGCAAATCGATCTGGAACAGCTGATCGGCGCCGATGTGCAGAAGCTGAACTTGCCCGATGTGCGGGTGCGCGGCGCCGAAGTCGAGATCGACGTGGTCGCGCTGTCGGCAGAGCCGGGGCTGGAGCTGGTGCCTTCGACCAAGAAAGAGACGCGGGTGGTGCCGACGACCGAGCTGCCGGAAGCCGTGGCGCGCCAAGCAGGGCGCGATTTGGTGGCCGGCTTCCGATCGCCGCGCGGGCCGATTCAAGTCGAGTTGTCGCTGCGCCGGCGCGCGACGGTGACCACGCTCGATGCTTTTGCCCGGCAAGTCTGGCTGGATAGCAACGTGCTGCTCGATGGCCGTGTGGCCTCGCGCGCGGTGATTCTGGTGCAGAGCGCCGGGCGACCGGTGCTGCGGATTGCCCTGCCCAAGGATGCTGAAGTGCTGGCGCTGACCGTGGGCGGTCAGCATGTCAAAGCGGTGCGCGCCGACAAGGGTGACTTGGCGGTGCCGCTGGGCGGCGGTGCGCTGGTCCGCGTTGAAGTGCGCTACGAACTGCGCGGCGCACCGCTGGGCGTGTTCAGCCGGCTAGAGCTTGCCGCGCCCAAGTTTGACATCCGTCAGGGGCCGTTGCAGTGGCGGATTCGGACGCCAGGCGACAAGAAGCTGTACCGCATGACGACCGACCTGCGTCGCGCCGACGATGATCCGCAGACGGAGCCGCCGGCGGTGGAGAAAGACGACCTGGTGCCGCTGCCAGAGCCTTTTGCTGCCCAACAGTGGCGGGTGTCGGCTCAAGTGCGCGATGCCCAAGGTGCTGCCGAGACTGTGCTGTGGCTGGGCGGCGAGCCACCTGTTGCGCTGGGTTGGCTCCTCGCACTCGCTGGCGTCGGTCTAGTGGTCATCAGTCTGCGGTCCGTGCCGCGCCGTCGCGGTCGCATCGGTCTGGGCGGCGCGCTGCTGCTCGTCGGTCTGGCACTGCTGGCCATGGGCGATGCCCTGGAAGACTTTGGCCAGGCTGCGCTGAGCGTCGCCGTGCTTGCCGGGCTCGCCCATGTGGTGCTGCGGATCTGGCGCTGGATGCAGCAGCGTGAGGCGAATTTGCGCGGACGGCCCCGTGCTGTTGCACCATCCGCAGCGGTGCCGCCGCCGCCGCCACCGGTGGCCGCGCCGACCGCTGTCAGTCAACCTGATCCGGGCCCCGACACCGGCGGCGAAGGAGGTGCGTCGTGATGCGGCCCGTCGCGCTCGGACGCTTGGCGTTGGGCGCCATAGTGGCTTTGGCCGGGTGTGCCAAGATGGCAGACCGGGCCCCACATCCCCAAGCGCCCGCACCTGCGTCCGGTGGCCAAGGCAAGCGCGGCGCAGAGGAGCGACAGAGCGACCTCTATGAGCTGCAAGTCGAGGCCAAGCCAGCAGAAGGCGAGCCTACGGAAGCGCCCCACTTCAAGGATGTCGCCAAAGCCGAGTCGCGGCCGCCAAGGCGTGCCAAGGGCGACTTTGGATGGGACGGCCCTGCGGAAAAGGCCAAGAAGTCCGAAGACAAAGCCCCAGCCGACAAGGTGACGCTGGGCATGGCCGACAGCGACGACGGCACTGTGGTTGCCCGCACTTTCGGCAGTCATCCCGTGCAAGCACCCGCATCAGTTGCCGCCCCTTCGCAGGTACTGGAAGGCGGGGCCAAACTAGGCCTGCTCAAGCAAGCCGGTGGCGCCGGCCTCGGCGGTATTGGCTTGAGAGGCTTCGGCTCAGGTGGGGGTAGTGCCAGTACTGGGCGCCTGCACGGCTTGGGAGGCGTCGCTCCGGCGACCGAGAAGGCAGACACAGACGAGCGCAAGGAGCAGGGCGATGCCCAAGCCCGCGGTCAGGAAGAGGTAGATTCCGTTGTCGACTTGCCCAACACGGACGAAAACACCCTTGAGGCGGGAGACAGCGGCGGCAATGCGGGCGCAGATGCGTGTGTCGACGGATCGGCCACGTCGGCGCCGATGCCCAAGCGCTGCCATCTGGCGCCCAACTACCGGGCCGGCACAGCGCTGTGGCAGCGCAAATTGCAAGCGTTGGCCACGCTGCCGCCAGCGTTGGCCAAGCAGATTGCAGACGGCTCCGCGACAGGTGCGTTGGTCCCGCCAGAAACGACAGCTCTGGCCGTGGACGCCCAACTGGACCGCGACCACCTCGACGGACCAGGTCAGGTCTGGTTGCGTGTTGGCCTGCGCAGCACCGACCGGTGGGGTATGCGGCGGCCTCCCTTCGATCTTGCGATTGTCGTTGGCTCGCAAGCTGCGCAAGCGCCCAATCGGGCTGCGTGCACTGCACTGGAGAGCCTTGCCGAGCGCATTGAGCCTCAAGACCGGCTGACCGTAGTGCGCAGCGACAAGCCAAGCGAGAACCTGGACGGTGTGGCCGGCGTCGATGTCCTGCAACGCGTGCGCGAGATGTGCGCGCAGCCCAAGCTTGTCGTCTCTGCGGCGTTGGCCGCCCAACACGCGATGGCACGGTTGCTGCTGGCCAATCATGCCGCTGCCCAGCACCGCGTCGCCGGCACGCGGGTCATCGTGGTCGTCGCCAACGCGGCGGAGCTGGACCAGGGAATCGTGTCCAGCGCTTCACAAGGCGTACAGGAGCCTACGCTGACTTCGGTCCTGCTGCTGGGCAGCCCAGACAGTGAGCAGGGGTGGCAGCTTGCCGACTCAGGTCACGGCATGTTGCAGCCCGCGCCGCCAGGAAAAGAGGCTCAGGCTGCCGCTGCGCTCTGGCGCGACTGGGGTCGCGTCGTGGCCAGATTGGTCCGCGTCGATATTCGTCTGGCCAGCAATGTCATGGCCTTGCGCGTTGTCGGCTCGCGAGCACTCGACGGTGAGGAAACCAGGCGCGTCCGCCGTCAGGAGCGGGCCGTCGATCAGAACCTGGCCCGCGTTGCAGGCGTGCAGCGCGACCGCGATCAGGACGGCGAAGGCATGACCATGCTGATCCCCGCATTTTTGGGCAGCGACGCGCACTTCATCGATATGTTGCTGCAGGTTCAAGGGCCGGGGCCGGTCGCCGATGTGGTGGTGGACTATAAGGATCTGGTGCGCATGACCAACCAAAAAGCGGCGGCTCGGGCGAGCTTGGACCGGGTGGCGCAGGGTAGCAGTCGCACAATCACCGTCGGCGCTCAGACGGCGATGGACCGCATCCCGTGGTCGGCGGTGGCCCGCCTTGGCAGTGCGCTTGACCGTGGCGACGCCGGCGAAATGCGCCACGTCGCGGCAACTGTCGCCGCAGCGGCGAGCGACGGTGGATTTGCCGCGCTCGCCCAAGGCATCGTCGATGCCTATGGCGAACATGCAGACCGTGCGGCCTTGCGCGCACTCTTGCAACTCTGGATTGCGCGTGCCCATGGCTGCCGCGTCGCCGCCGAGACGCCACGCGGAACCTAAAATTACGCACAGTATCGGCGGGATGAACAAAGGGTGCGTGCGATTGTTACATTGCCAAGCGTGCAGCGCGGACGCAGAGTGACTTACCGATGCAGCCGGACCCATGCCGTGATCACGGGCATTTTTGCCCGCACTGGTTCTTACATTGGTCGACACACAGGCCGTCCCACGCAGACTGACAGCAGAATGGGTCCATTTGGCACACACACGACTCGCAGGCGCATCCGTTGCACGACGGCACCGGTGACGAGCCGCAACCCGGTGGGCAGGCGCCGCAGTCACCCGGGCAGGCATCGCAGTCTTCGCCCAATGCCGCGTCGCAGATTTTGTCGCCGCACGCGCAGTCGGTTGGGCAATTGGCCTTGGTTTCGTTGGGATCACACACGCCGTCGCCGCATTGGGGTCCGCAGTCTGCTGGGCACGACGCCTCCGTCTCGGGCGGATCGCAAAACCCGTCGCCGCATTGCGGACCGCAGTCTGCTGGGCAATTCACGTCGTCTTCGTTGCCCTCGCAGTTGCTATCGCCACACACGGTAACCAGGCAGTCCTGCGGGCAACTCAGATCGTCTTCGTTGATCGTGCAGAGGCCGTCGCCGCACAATTCGACGTCAGGGTCTGCATCCATAGCGGCATCTTGGGGCCCATCTTGCCCGCCATCCACAGGCAATGGGGCGTCAGACTTGGCATCTTTGCCGACGTCAGCGCTGGTATCTGAGGCGACGTCGAACAAGACCTCCAGTGGGGCATCGGGCTTGGCATCCAGACCTGTGTCGGGTGCAGTGTCTAGGCCCGCGTCCGCTGAGGTGTCGGGCAGGTCTTGCAGCAAGCCATCAGCAGCGATGTCGCCGTCTGCGGTTGTATCGGGTTGCTTGCTGCCATCGGCAGCGCCAGCATCGTCGGCATTGGCATCAGGTGAGGCAGCGGCGTCGCTCTTCACCGTCTCTGTGCCTGTGCCGTCTGCTTGGGCACCCGCGTCGGCGCCGAATTCGTTGGCCGCTCCGTCTGCCAGCAAGAATCCGCCGCCCCCACCGCTGCCCGCGCCCACGCATCCAGAGGAGAACAGCAGGACGCCAGCAGCTATCACCCGCACAATCCTAGACATGGAGCCTCCGGCAGCCAAGACGGCCGCCACAGCTGATGCAGGATTGTGTCGATGTGGCGCCATGCGTCGGGCTGCCGTCCACGGTGGCGGTGCCAGTCGTGGGTCTGCGGTGCCGCAAGCTTCTAACAGGGTTTAGCCCATTGAGTCCACTGGCAAACCGCAGCGGGGACCGTTGTGTGGACGCCG
>CANMNA010000086.1 GCA_947499075.1 Myxococcales bacterium | reverse complement strand
CGCGATTCCCCACTTTGAGCGCATCTCTGCGTCACTGCGTCGCTTCTCTCGCTGCGGCGTACCTGAGTACGCCTCGCTCTTTCAGCTCCTTGTTCCTTGATCTACATCTCAAATTGGGGGCCGCGGGAGATTTCTGTGGGGAATTTAGGAGGAGGACAACCGGATGGGTACGAAGAAGTTTCTTTTGGGTGTGGTGTTGGCGCTTGTGGCAGCGTGTTCCAGCGATCCAATTGTGGTCGGCGGGGCGTGCAAGAACGCAGGCAAAACCGAAGAGTGCGTAGATAAGGCGATCTGCAGCAACGACAAGGGCGGCACCTACTGCCGGGCCACCTGCACCGATCAGGCGCAGTGCAGCGCCACGGAGTCGTGCAACGGCGTGACCGGCAGCAGCACCAAGAGCTGTCAGCCCAAGTAGCGCAGACCGCAGGCGGTTACCCCCGACGGCCAGCGCCGCGCGCAATCGTCAAGACGTCGGCCAAAACGCCGGCAGCCGTCACCGCCGCGCCCGCGCCATAACCGCGGACGACCAGCGGTTGCGGATGGTAGTGTACCGTCAAGAACGAGAACGCGTTTTCGCCAGCGCGCACTGGGGCCAAGGCATCGCTGGCAGCGACAGAGCGCAGCCCGACCCGGCACCCAGCGGCATCAAACTCGCCGAGGTAACGCAGGACCTGACCGTCACGTTTGGCCTGGGCAACCAGGTCAGCAAAGTAGCCGTCGGCCGCTTCCAGCCGGTCCATCAAGGCCGCGACGCTCCCCGTGCTGTCGAACTCCGGTGGCAACAGCCCGGTCACTTGGACATCGGCCAACTCCAGCTCGCATCCACTTTCCCGCGGCAAAATTAGGACCTTGCGCGCCACATCGGTGCCGGACAATTCATCGCGCGGGTCGGGTTCGGTAACGCCCTTGGCCTTGGCCATGCGCACCGCCTGCGAAAACGCCACGCCGTCTTCCAGCAGACCCATCAGAAACGACTGCGAGCCCGAGAGGATGCCCGAAAACGCCACCACGCGGTCGCCGCCATCGCGCAGCGCTTGCAGCGTGGCGATCACGGGCAGGCCGCCACCCACGTTGGTTTCGTAGCGAAATTGCCGACAGTGGCGCGCGGCTGTCCGCCGCATCGCGTGATAATGTTGCAGCGACGCACTGTTGGCGTGCTTGGACGCTGTCACCAGGTGCAGGCCAGCCGCCAGCAGCTGCGGGTCGTTCAGCCCCAGCTGCGGCGACGACGTGCAATCCACCAGCACCGGCTGATCGGGGTGGGTCGTGCGCAGGTGCCGGTACAGGCCCTCCAAGTCGGCGGCAGCTGTGGCCTTGGCCAGCAACTCCAGCGCAGTAGACGGATCGATGCCTTGATCGTTGAGCAGCATCGCCCGGCTGGTCATCACCCCGCACAGCCGCAGTTCAAGCGGCGTCTCGGGCAGTTGGGCCTGCTGGTGGGCCAACTGCCGCAGAAATTGGCTGCCCACGGTGCCTGTTCGGCACAGGTAGAGCGCGACCACCTCGCGGGTCGCGAAAAAGCCATGGTGCACGTGGCACAGCGCCCGGTGGGCGTCCCGGGCAGCGATGACGGTGCTGATCGAGCGCTCGCTGCTGCCTTGGGCGATGGCGGCCACGCTGCATCCGATGTCGGCCAGGGCCATCAAGAACGTGCCGGCCACGCCTGCCCGCTGGCGCATGCCCTCGCCGACGATCGAAAGCACCGCACAATCGGTCCATTGCTGCACGGTATCGACCCGACCGGCGGCGATCTCGACGTCAAAAGCAGCTTCAATGGCCAAGGATGCCGGCGCAGCATCGGCTTGCTGGACACACAGGGTAATCGTGCACTCGCTGGACGCCTGGGTAATCAGAATCACCGAGATGTCGCGCGCAGCCAGCGCTGAAAACAGCCGCGCCGCTACGCCCGGCAGGCCGGACATGCCCGGCCCGCTGACCGTCAACAGATTGGTCACGCCGGCCGCAGCAGACGCAACAACGACCACGCGTTGCTGCGCAGCCGCACCCTCAATCAAGTCGGCGACCTACCGCATGGCGGCGGCATTGGCCACTGATGTCCCACCGAATTTCATCACCCGCATGTGCATCTACCTCTGCTTCAATGGCGTGCGCGGCATCACTGGGCGCGGCGCAAGCAGCTGGCTCACCGCCGCCGCCAGCACCGCCAGAAACACCGGGTCCAGATAGGCGCGGAACCGATAATTCTCGCCGTGCTCCAGCGTGTTGCCCAACAGCGTAATCCACAGCGCCGTCCACGCCAACGCCCGCAGCATCGCCCGCGCCGGCGGCGGCAGCCCTGCGGCAACCGCAGTCCGAGTCCGCGCCATCGCCAGCAGCAGCACCATCGCCAGCAACGCGCCGAACACCAGCAGCAGATGCACTTGGGCGACTTCGACCAGCGCCAGCCGATTCCACGGCTCCAGCCACGGCCGCAGCAGCTGCCGGCCCTGCGCCAAGTTCGGGTGGACACTGGCCGGCCGCAACCAGTGCAGCCACGCCGACAGGTGCGCCTGAGCGTAGGCCTGCGGGTGCGCCCGCACCAGCGTGACGGCATCGCGCAGCATCGTCTGAGAAATCGGCAGGTAGGCCACGTGGTTGAAATTGGGGTGCCCATCGCGCTTGGTCGGGTGCTCGAGCACCGCAATGCCGCGCCAGAGGCTCCAGTCCACCATTTGGGTCGGATACGCATCCAGTGGCTGGTACGGCCCGACCACCGACACCGGGTCAATTTGGCCCAGTGCCGCCATACGCTGCCGCTGCACCAGCGGGATAAACTGGTGTGTCAGCCGCTCGGCACTCATGCCCGCCCACGTGCTGGCTTCGAAGCGCCCAAACAGCGAGGCATTCTTGGCAAACGGCAGCGCGCCCAGCAGCAGCGCCAGCACCATCGCCTGCGCGATGCGCCGCCGCGGCAACAGCTGGGCATCGCGCGGCACCAGCACGGCCAGCGCCATCCCCGCCATCCACACCAGGTGAAACACGCTGCGCATCCACATCAGGCCAGCACACGTCACCACCAGCACCGCCATCCGCAGCCAGGTCGGGTGCTGCACCGCCGCCAGCACCGCCAGCGCGCAGGCCAGGATCGCTACCGTCACCGGCAGGTCGTACAGCATCCAGTGCTGGTACAACGCAAAGCCGGGCGTGATCACCAGCAGCGCGCCCGCCGCCGCCGCCAGCATCGGCCGCGCCCCCAGCTGCAGCGCCACCTGCCCGGTCAGCAGGCCAGCCAACAGGCCCAGCAGGTCGAAAAACACATGCAGCGCAAGGCCATCGACCTCTGCGCCCGCTTTGAGAAACAGGCCCACCAGCAAGTTGAAGCCCGGCGGCTGACCGTGCTGGTACCACAGGCTTTGCGCTAAGTTGTCGCGCAGTTCGGGCAGATCGAGCAGCTGCCACGTCCGCCCGGCATCGCAGTGCAGCGATAGCCCCAGACCGTGCGCCAGGGCCGTGGCCAGCATCCACGCCACGCCAATCAGCACCGCGGGCAGGATCTTGGACAATGGCGTCCTCGCTAACGAATCAAGAATTGCATGCTGCCCGTGCACGGCACGCCGGTGCCGGTGCCGCTCATGTTGCCGCCCGAGCCGTGCAGGCACTCGCCGTTGCCGTTTTGCTGGTACCAGCTGACGCCTGCGCTGGGCCATCCGCCAATGGTTGCGCCGTACTGGAAGTTGCAGTTGCTCTTGAAGCCGCCGTTGTAGGTGCTGTTGTACCAGTTGCCGGCGGTGGCTGAGCCCCAGATCCCGCCATTTTCGCAGCGGACGAGCATGCGCTTTTCCGAGCCGCCGTTGCCCCAGACCGCCGAGATGCGGCTGTCGTCTAACTTCTGCTCAGGTTGCAAGTCGCCGTCTTTGACTGGGATGTTGGCCCACATCAAGCCATTTTCGCGGGTGAGGCTGGCTATCAACGTGTAGCCGCCAAAATCTTCGTGGTTGCGGCAGCTGACTTGGAACGCCGGGTTGCCGTCGGGCTTGATCCAGTACACGCCCTCTTGGGTGGTCGCGAAGTCGTGCAGGGTCTTGCACGTAAATGCCGCGTGGTCGGCGTCGCTGCCATTGCAACCCGCGTTGTTGACGGGGCAGACCGGTTGGGTGCAAACCTTGCCGTTGCCGACGAAGCCTGGGTCGCACTTGCAGGCTTGGTTGGCTCCGGTGCCGGTGCAGCTGGCGTTGTTGCCGCATCCGTTGGTGCCCTTGCACGACCCCAAGTTGCAGACGTCGCTGGCGGTGCACGCGCTGCCGTCATCGCACGACGCCGTGCTGTTGGTGTACAGGCACCCCTTGGCGGGATCGCAGCTGTCGCTGGTGCACACGTTGTTGTCGGAGCACACAATCGTGCTGCCGACCTTGCACAAGCCGTTGCCGCACGCGTCGCCTTGGGTGCAGCTGTTGCCGTCGTTGCAGGGTCCGTTGACCGCGGCGTATTTGCACCCGCCGCTGGGGTCGCAGGTGTCGTCGGTGCAGGGGTTCAAGTCGCCGCAGGTCTTGGGCTTGCCGGTGCACTGCTTGGCGGCGCAAGCGTCGCTGGTGGTGCAGGCGTTGTTGTCGTCGCAAGGCGCGGTGTTGTCGGCGAACACGCATCCCTTGGCCTTGTCACAGCTGTCGGTGGTGCACGGGTTGCCATCGCTGCAGGTCATGGGCTTGGACTCGCAGTCGCCAGACACACAGGTGTCGTCCGTCGTGCACGCGTTGCCATCGTTGCAAGGCGCGTTGTTGGTCGCGTTTTTGCATCCGGTCTTGGGGTCGCAGATGTCCGACGTGCACGGATTGGTATCGGCGCAGTCGGTGGGCGAGCCCGGGCTGCAGCTGCCACCTTTGCATCCGTCGCCGACGGTGCAGATGTTGTTGTCGCTGCAAGCGTCGCCGTTGTTGATCGACACGCATCCTTTGGCGCCGTCGCACACGTCGCCAGTGCACGGGTTGCCGTCGTTGCACGGCTTGACTTGGCCGCCGGCGCACGCGCCGTTGCTGCAGGCGTCGCCGTCGGTGCAACCGTTGCCGTCGCTACACGGCAAGGTGTTGGGAAAACTGACGCATCCCTTCTTGGGCACACATCCATCGGTGCTGCACGGGTTGTTGTCGTCGCATGCTTTGGGGGTGCCGGGTTGGCATCCACCGTCTTGGCACATGTCGCCTTCGGTGCAGGTGTTGTTGTCGCTGCACAGCCCGCCGCTGTTGGGCGCGAACACGCATCCGGTGCTGGCAACGCAACTGTCGTCGGTGCAGGGGCTGGTGTCGGCACACACGAACTTGCCGCTGGTGGTGCATGCGCCCTCTTTGCAGGTGTCGTCGGAGGTGCAGACGTCGCCATCGCTGCACGGCACCTTGTTCGGCGCGGTCTGGCATCCGAGCTTGGGGTCGCAGCTGTCGGCGGTGCACAGGTTGCCGTCATCGCAGACGGTGGCGGTGCCGGGCAGGCATTGGGCGCCTTGGCAGCTGTCGTTCTTGGTGCAGACATTGCCATCGCTGCACGGCGCGCCGCTTTGGGCAACCGCGTTGCATCCCTTGGCTTTGTCGCAGCCGTCCAGCGTGCATGGGTTGCCGTCGTCGCACAGCACCGCTTTGCCCAAGCACTTGCCGTTGGTGCATTCGTCGCCGCTGCTGCAGGCGTCGCTGTCGTCGCAGGTGCCGAGTTTGGGCGGATGCTGGCACTCGGCCGAAATGCAATTGTCGTAGGTGCACGCTTCGCCGTCACTGCACAGCCCTGCCGAGGCCTCGTCGGTCAGACTGTCGCAGTCATCGTCTTTCAAGTTGCAGGCTTCGGTGGTGGCGCTGGGGGCGTCGCAAGCCGAGAGCCCAGCTGCGCCGCACGCGCGCTTGCCGCCGCATGTGCCGGCGAGGCTGGCTTGGGTGCACACCGTGCTCAAGCTGAGCTTGGTCGCGCGCGCGTCGCAGGTGCAGACCAAATCAGTCTTGACGCACTGGCTGGACGTGATGCCGCCCGCGCTGACGGTGTCCTTGCAGCTGTAGCCCGCACCGCAGTCGGCCCCGGTCGCACACTTGTTGCCACAAAAGCTGCCAAGCAACGAGCCAGAGCTGTCCTTGTAGCCTACGCAGCGCGACTCGGCGCCGCCCAACACGTTGTTGCACTCGCTGTCGGCGGCGCACGGTTCGCACAAGCGCGGGTGGCTGGGCACGCAGATGCCGATCACGTCGCCGCCGGAGCCAGAGACTTGGGCGCACTTGAACTCGACCGGGCAGGCGTCGACACACAGCTTGGCGCACACCGTGCCCGCCGCTGCTTCGATGCAATAGCCGGAGTGACATTGCTTGTTTTCGGTGCAATTGCATCCGGGCTCAGCGCATCCGGCATCGCTTGGGTTGCCGGCATCGACTTCGGGCCCTACCACTGGCACGTCGCCGCTCAGGTCTAGCACGGGCGCGACGTCAGACGCGACCTCCTCGACGTTGATGCCAGCATCTTGGAACAGGGTCACCGCTGCGGTTTCTGCCACTTCTGCGGCATCGACCGCCGTTGCAGTGGCATCAGCCGCAGCACCAGCGTCGCCTGCAGTGTTGGTCGCGCACGCCACGCTGAAGAGACCAACTGCGGCGAGCCAGGCAAGACCACCAATCTGTCGATAGCTGTGCATCCAATTACCCTGCCCTCGCGTGCTTGGCGCACGGCTCCGCTGCGCCCTTGGACAGGCGGAGCAGAGCGGAGGGTAGAGTCGCTGGCGGCGAAGTCAATGCGCGGCCAGATCCAAGACTACTTTGCGCGCACGCCGACGTTGTCGATGAACACGCCGGCCGTGGCGTTAAACTGACAATCCACCGAGTCAAAGGCAAAGGTCACGGTGATTTGCTTGCCAGCGTAAGCCGAGATGTCGAACACGACGTCGGCCCACTTCTTGTAGATCGTCGTCTTGTTGACCAAGAAGTCGAAGCTCTTGTTGGCGGTGATGTCGCGGATGGTCACGGTCAAGGTGTCAAAGCCGGTCGGCGTCTCGATATCCGCGTAGGCTTGGAAGGCAAGCCAGACTTTTTGACCAGCCGGCGGGGCCAGCACGGTAAACGTCGGGCTCGTCGCCTTGCCGGCCGCCTTGGTGGCGAGACCGGCGCAGACGTAATCGAACTTGCCACCGGTGTTGGCCTTGGCATTGTTGAAATTCAGCGAGCAGTCGGGGCTGTACGCGGGCACATCACCAACGGCGTCGACTGCCCATCCCGGGCCCGCACCATTGGAAAGCGTCCAGGCCGAAGCATTGGCGCAGGTGACCATGTCCGCAAACGAAGGCGCCTGCCTCAGGGACAGCTCAATGTCGTCGATGGCCCAGCCCTTGCCGGTGTTGAAGACACCGTCGACTGAGTCAAAGCGGAAGCGCAGGTGGAACTTTTTGCCCTTCATCGCTGACAGGTCAACCCAATTCCAACGCCATCCGCCCATGGTCGAGGTCGCATTCTTCTGCTTGACCTGCACCGGCGTGGTCACAAATGCGTCGCTGCTGGCTTCGACAAACCGCAGATCGTAGAAGTCATCGACTTCAACGTCGACCCACTCTTTCCAAGTCAAGGTGACCGGACCAGCGGTGATGCCTGCGAGGTTGATGACCGGCGCCAAAGTGAAGCCGTTGACCGTGTTGGCAAAGTCTTTGCCGTTGTTGAAGTTCAAGGTGTTGGCGTTGGCGGTGCCAGGAACGCTAGCAGCCAGCGCCGGCGTGTTGTCGATGGCCCACGACGCCGTGTTGACAGCTGCGGTGAATTGCCAACCGTTGACATTGCTGTTGAACGCGTCGGTGTAGGCGCCAGCCGGCACCGCGATGCCGACAATCGGGCCCAAGTAGATGTTGACCTGGTCCACGAACCATCCCTTGCCAGTGTTGTTGGTGCCGTCGACGCTGTCGAAGCGGAACCGCACTTGGAACGACTTGCCAATCAGCGCCTTGATGTCGATGGCTTCCAGGGCCCAGACACCTGAATTCTTGCTGTTGTCGAGCTTGGTCGAAGCGGCAATGGTCACAAACCCGTCGGTCGAGAACTCGACCCAACGCTCGTCAAACGCATTGCTGCTCTCGACACCGTTGTAAGAGTAGACGGCCAACGTCATAAACGTGCCGGTGACCTTGGTAGCGTCGACAAAGAACTTGCCAGTGGCGGTGCCGGTGACTTGCTCCTTGTTCTTGGGGCCAACCGCGACCTTGTCGACGTAGTCAGTGCCGTTGTTGAAGTTGAGCGAGGCCAAACCGGTCAGCTTGCCGGGCGTCGCGTTGGTGGCGTCGGTCAACCACTTGACACTGGTGCTGTTCGACTTGCCCACCCACAGCGGATCGGCGAAGTCGATCGGCCACCACTTGGGCAGGGTCACGCTGGCGCAGACCGCGGCGTCGGCGGTGAGCTTCCAGTTGCACTTGCCAGTCAGCTTGTCGCACGCATCGACGGTGCAGGGGTTGCCGTCGTCACAGTTAATCGCTTTACCCGCCAAGCACTTGCCAAAGGCACAGGTATCGACTGGCGTGCACTTGTCGAGGTCGTCGCAGGCTGCGGTGTTGTTGGTCACCGCGCACTTGTCGGTGGCTTCGTCGCAGCTGTCGTTGGTGCAGACGTTGCCGTCTTTGCACTTGGGCGTGGTGCTCGTGCACTTGCCCGCGGCGCAGATGTCCTTGTCAGTGCAAAATTGGCCGTCGTCACAGGCGATCGTGTTGTTGGTAAACACGCAGCCCTTGGCAGCGTCGCAGGTGTCGGTGGTGCACAGGATTTGGTCATTGCACGGCAGCGGCGTGCTGCCCACGCACTTGCCGGCGCCATCGCAAACATCGACCAGCGTGCAGATGGTGCCATCGTTGCACGGGTTCTTGTTGTTGACGTTGCTGCAGATGTTGTTGGTGCATCCGTCGTTGGTGCACACGTTGTTGTCGTCGCAGGTCTTGCCTACGCCAGTGCACTTGCCGGTCTTGCAGGCGTCGGCGGTGGTGCATCCGTTGGCGTCATCGCACTTGGTGGCGTCGGCGACCGCGCCAAACGCGCATCCGAGCTTGGCATTGCAGGTGTCGGTGGTGCAGGTGTTGTTGTCGTTGCAGGTCAACAGGCCGCTGCCGACGCACTTGCCGGCCGCGCACTTGTCAGTGCTGGTGCAGACTGAGCCGTCTGAGCACAGCGCGGTGTTGTTGGCGGCCTTGCAGCCAGTGGCCTTGTCGCAGCTGTCGTCGGTGCACAGGTTGCTGTCGTCGCACTTCTTGGGCTGGCCCGCGCAGGCGCCGTCCTTGCAGGCGTCGGCGTCGGTGCACGCATCGCCATCGGTGCAGACTGCGGTGTTGTTGTTGTGGGCGCAACCAGCGGACGCGCTGCACTTGTCGTCGGTGCACGGGTTCTTGTCATCGCAAGCGTCGATGGCGCCGCCGGCACACTTGCCGTCTTTGCAGACGTCGGGCTTGGTGCAGGCGTCGCCGTCTTCGCAAGCGGCAGTGTTGTTGGTGGTGGTGCAGCCCTTGACTGGGTCGCAGGCATCGGTGGTGCAGGGGTTGCTGTCGTCGCACTTGATCGCGGCGCCGGTGCAGACGCCCGCGGTGCATACGTCGTTTTGGCTGCACACCGACCCGTCATCACAGCTGGTAGCGTCGGTGACATTGACCGACTTGCAGGTACCCGCGGCATCGTCGCAGGAATCCGTGGTGCACGAATTCTTGTCGTCACACACTTTGAGGGTGCCGGTGCATAAACCGTCTTTGCAAGCATCAGCGGTGGTGCAAGCAGACTTGTCGTCGCAGGCTTCGGTGTTGTTGGCGTACTTGCAGGTGCCCGCGGCCTTGTCGCAAGTGTCAGTCGTGCATGGGTTTTTGTCGTCGCAGGCCACAGGCGTCGACTTCTTGCAACCGCCAGCGCCGTCGCAGGTGTCGCCTTGGGTGCAGGCGTCGCCGTCGTCGCAGGCCGCACTGTTGTTGGTAAACGTGCAGGTGTTGTCCTTGCATCCGTCGTCGGTGCACACGTTGCTGTCGGTGCAGTCCTTGCCCACGCCGTCGCACTTGCCGGCGGCGCACTTGTCACCCGTCGAGCAGGAGTTGCCGTCGTCGCAGGTCAAGCTGTCGTCGTTGGTGTTGACGCATCCTTTGGCGTTGTCACACGTGTCCTTGGTGCAGGCGTTCTTGTCGTCGCAGTTCAGCGAGGCACCGGCGCACTTGCCGGTGGTGCACACGTCGGTCACCGTGCAGCCGTTGCCGTCATCGCAGCCGGTGCCGTCGGCGGCAGCGTCGGCCTTGCAGCCCACCTTGACGTCGCAGCTGTCGGTGGTGCAGGGGTTTTTGTCGTCGCAGACCACCGTGGTGCCGCCGGCGCATTGGCCATCGGCGCACTTTTCGCCGGTGGTGCAGGCGCTGCCGTCGCTGCAGTCGCTGGTGTTGTTCGCGTATGCGCAGCCCATGGTGGCATCGCACTTGTCGTCGGTGCAGGGATTGCCATCGTCGCAGACTTTGGCCGCGCCGGCCGCACACTTGCCGTCTTTGCAGACGTCAGCCGTGGTGCACTCATCGCCGTCGTTGCACTGCTGCGTGTTGTTGGCGTTCTTGCAACCTGACGCTGGGTCGCAGCTATCGTCGGTGCAGGCAATCTTGTCGTCGCAGTCTTTGGCAACCCCGGCGTCGCACAAGCCCTGGAGGCACTTGTCATCGGAGGTGCAGGCGTT
>CANMNA010000085.1 GCA_947499075.1 Myxococcales bacterium | reverse complement strand
CCAAATTCCCCACAGAAATCTCCCGCGGCCCCCGATTTGAGATGCAGATCAAGGAACAAGGAACTGAAAGAGCGAGGCGTACTCAGGTACGCCGCAGCGAGAGAAGCGACGCAGTGACGCAGAGATGCGCTCAAAGCGGGGGATCGCGGAGCTAGACGGGGATAGCGCGGTCTGTCGCTCTGTGGCAGGATAGGTGGCGGCTCGCGCCGGCTTGACGTCCGGCGCGGGCAAAAGCGGTGCCGCAAGCCCATCGCTGGTCCAGCTTCAGTCCTGACCGGGCCCCGGCGGGGTAGACCGCAGGGTCTTGGTGGAGCCGGGCAGAACAGCTGATGCTGCGGCGGCAGAATGGCCGGCAACGTCGCCGGGGAAACGTGCGGAGTCCAGTCACCGGTAGCAAGGAGCGATGGACAACATGGCGCCCAGATCTCGTTTAACGTCTGGCCCGCGCTTGCGCCCCAATTCTGGGTTGCCCATGGTGGTCGGCGCCGGTCAGGCCGATGCCGCGTCCACAGATCTAGATGCCGTGGCACCCTCGGAGTGGCCATGGTGACGTGCCCGCGCTGCGGCCGCGGCAACGAAGGCAAATACCGATTTTGTCTTGGGTGTGGCGCCGCCCTGCCCGCCAATGATCTGCGCCAAACTGCGGGCGTGGCTGCGAGAGGCGCAGCACCACTGACGCCGACGTCGCCGCCTGAGACCGCCAAAGACGCGGCGGAGTCCGACAAGCCCAATGCAAAGGCAACAGGGCCTGCTGCCGCGGCGTCTCTGAACTTGCCGCCGCGACGCCCGCCGTCCGCCGTACAACCCACACCCGTCGTGGCGATCGAAGGGCCCGAAGAGGGCGTCACGGCAGCTGTCATGCCGATCTTGGTGGGTGCGGCCCAGCTGAAAAAGCAGCCAGGCGGTCCGGCGATCTCACCACGCGCAGCGCGAAGCGAAAAAAGCCAACCTATTCAAGTCGTTGTCGTTTCAGCTGTGGCCAGCGGTGCGGCGGCGATCGCCGATCAAGCCCAGCCCCAACCGACACCAGCTTTGGGCATCGGGGGTGGCACACTGCGCCAGGGCGCGCGGCCGGGCGATCGCGCCGGCGATGCCCAGGGCGATCGACCCAAGAGTGGCAGTGCGATCCGAGTCGCCGGGGCGGGAGCACCCCCATTGGGTAGTCGGCCGACGCCCTGGCCGCGTCCGGGCAGCACCTCCGCCGCGGCGATGGGTACGCGCCCAAACTCCAGCGCAGATTCTCCGACGAGCCAGAGCCCTGCGGCGCTGCCCGGCTTCGCTGTCTCGCCTTCGGCGCCTTCGGCTCAGCCACCGCAGCGCCCGCAACCGCTGCCGCTGCCGCCAGCGCGTGCGCCAACTCCGGGTGCTGCAGCCAAACCTGCGGTGGCCGGTGGGGCACCTCCGCCTATGATGCGCTACAGCCAGCCGGTCCGGCCACCCGGATCACCCGCTGGCCCAACTGACGTGGCGCCGATGCCGTCGCCGGTGCCGGCACCACCGCCGCCCAATCAGGTCCTGTGCCCAGCGTGCACGGTGCCAGTGCCGCCCAGCAACACTTTTTGCGGCGGGTGCGGCGCGGTCAATCCCTATTACTCGCCAACGCTGCCGATGCCGGCTGGCACCGCAATGGCGCGACCCAATCGCTTTGGCTACGTCGCGTTGATCGACGACAACGGCGGCGAGTCTGTGCAGTTTCCCTTGATGTCGGGCGAGAATCGCATCGGCAGCGGCGAGACGTGTCAGCTTCGGTTCCCCGATGACGGGTTTCTTGCCCGCGTTCACTGCACCGTCGAGGCCGATGCGAGCCGGGTTGTCCTGAGGCCTCTGGACCACAGCAACGGCGTTTTTTTACGAATCACCACACCTGTCGAATTGCAGCATGGCGAAATCGTGCGTATGGGTCAGGAAATATTGAGGTTTGAGCGGTTTGACCGCCTGACACCTGAGGTCAGCTCCGATAGCTTGCAAGAAAGCGTAGGATGGCAACCGCCACGCGGGGTTTGGGGCCGTTTGTGCCAGTTGGGCCTGAACCGTCAAGTCGCCAATGCCTACTTGCTGGCCTCACCCGACGTCTTCCTTGGACGCGAGAGAGGCGACATTCTGTTCCCACGTGACGGCTTCGTATCGGGGTCGCACGCGGTGCTGTCAGACCGCAACGGTCGTTCGTTCCTCAAGGATTTGGGCAGCAGCAATGGTACCTTTATCATGGTCAAGCAGGATACTCCGTTGCGCAACGGCGACTTATTCTTGCTTGGCCGCAATCTTCTGCGCGTGCACCTGGGAGCTTCCTCCTAGCGGCATGCGCTGGAATCGGAGGCCAGGCAATGGATGGTTCGGCAATGAGTAACAGCAGTGGCAACCGCCCGGGCAGAGACAAAGACCGCACAGGCCGAGACACGGGCCGCATGCGGGTGGTCATGACTCCGGCCGGAGGTGTCCAGATGCCCGACAAGCGGATTCAGGGTCGCGTCGATACGTCACGGCAATTTGACATTCGAGTCGGGGTCGCTTCCGACCACCGCCTGTTTGTCGGGTTGACCTCGAACATCTCTGCAGGCGGCCTGTTCATCGCCACAGAAGAACCACTCAAGCGCGGTGACAAGGTCGATGTGCGATTCTCGGTGCCGGGGAGCGACTACGTGTTCGACAAGAAAGCGACCGTGTGCTGGACCAGGCCGATCGAGGCCGTCGGCAATGACGCCAGCAGGGCCGGCGCTGGCGTGCAGTTTGACACGCTGACCGAAGAGGAACAGAAAATCCTCAACGCTTTTCTGCAAGTTCACGACGCGATCTTCTTCGACGTGTGAGCTGCGGAGTCGCGGCAGACCTGCTGATCGGGCTACAGCAAGCCTAAGCCGCGGCGGCGACTCCAGTCTTCGATGCGCAGCTCGAACAAGTCCGGCAGCTCTAGCGGCGCCGTGTGCGATCCTCCTGGGATGTCACACAGTTCAGCGTCTGGCAGCAACTGCGCCAGCTCACGCTGGAGTTTGTCAGGCGTAAAGTGATCGCGCTGGCCTGAGATCACCAGCGCCGGCATCGTCAAACCAGGCAGATACGGTCGCGCCGAGTGGTGCGCGACACTTTGCAAAAAAGCCAAGAACACCAAAGGGTCCATCCGCGCCATATGGCGCAAGTAGGGCAGAAAATCCTCGCGCCGGATCATCTTGGCGTTGATCTCGGTCGCCACCGCGAGCTGGTAGGTCAACTCTGCCGGCATGGCGCGTTGCCACAGCCGCCGCAGCCCGGCTTGGTACTTCAGCGCCGTGCCCGTCAGCACGGGCAACATCCGCGCGCCGACGTCGCTGCCCTGAAAAGTGTCCAGAGGTCGCTCAAACGCGCCGCAGATCGGCACAAGGGCATGGATCCGCCCGGGCTGCTGGTGGGCGGCTTCGAGCAGCACCTGCACGCCCATGGAGTGGCCGATCAGCGTGACCTTGGCCTGCGGGTCAACCCCGGCAGCGGCAACGATCGTCCACAGGTCTCGCGCACTTTGCTCAATGGTCAGACTGGCCTGGTCTTGCGGCACTTCGCTGTGCCCGTGGCCGCGGTACTGAAAGTGGATGACCGTGCAGCGGCGCTCGAGCGCGGGCCGCAGGTAGCGCCAGATATAGCCATCGCAGCCAATGCCATCGCAGAGCACCACCGCCGGGCCGTGGCTTTTGCCGGTCTTGCGCATGGACAGCAAGGTGCCGTCGGGCGTTGGCACCAGAGTCGCGGTCAAGGCGCACCTGCTGCAAGGCGTCGCTCGGCGGCACCTACGCGCCACAGCCGCGGCCCGAGCCAGCCAAAGCCGATCGCCAGATAGCCCAACAGCAAGATCATCACCACCGCAAAGCCAGTCCGCATCGGCACCAACACATACACAGCGGCGGCACAGGCAAGCTGAAAGGCGCGCAAAATCGGTTGCTTGCTGACTTTGAATTTCGGCAGCGGCAGGTTGCACACCATCAGCACTGCGTTGACCAGCAAAAGCCAGGGAAACAGCCCGAACACCGCCGGATGGCTGATGTCTAAATGCAACTCTCCCACGGCCAGAAACGCGCTACAGATCAGGCCACCCGAAAGCGTCGACGGCAGACCCAAGAACAGGTAGGGGCCAATCGACGCGGTCATCACGTTGAAGCGGGCCAACCGCACCGCGGTCATGACCGCGTAGGTCAGGCTGATCGCCGCTAGTACGCCGATGGCAGGCAGACCAAGCATGGTCGCTTGCGGCCCCCACACCGCAGGCTGACCGGTTTGGGCAGCGCTAAAGATCAGAGCGGCAGGCGCGATGCCAAAGGCAGTGCAGTCGGAGAAAGAATCGAATTGCACACCGAATTCGGTCGAGCCACCGATAGCCCGGGCCACGCTGCCGTCGAGCTTGTCCAGGAGCACCGACAGCAGGACAAACCAAGCAGCGAGCGGGCCATCATGCAGGGCCAACGACTGGTAGATCGACGCCAACCCGAACGCCATCGCAGCGGCGGTAATCGCGTTGGGCGGCAGGGTGCGCAAGGGCACGGCGTCGAAGAGTCTCAAAGTGCGGGCCGAGCGCGGCTCGGTCGCCGCGGCAACGGAGCATAGCGCCGATTGCGCTGCGGGCAAACTGTGTTGGCCGGGTGTTTGCCAGCGACCGCCAAAGACTGGCAGTCTGCGGGTTGCAACCGACTAGGCCGCACCATGCCCCACGATGATCCGCTGCCTCCCGATCATGCGCTGCGTCCAGGCGATCGCATTGGCCAAGCGCTGACCATCGTGCGCAAGGTTGGCAGGGGCGGCATGGGCGATGTGTACCTCGCCAAAGACGAACTGCTGGACCGCGAAGTGGCGGTCAAGGTCATGCGCGGCCCCGCAGATGCCGAATTGGCCAGCCTGCAGACGCTGACAGAAGCCCGCGCGGCGGCGCGGGTCGTCCACCCGCATGTCGTAGGCATTTTTGCGGTAGGGCATTGGCAAGGGCGAGCCTACATCGAAATGCAGTATGTCGACGGGGCGACGTTGCGAGACCGCATGGACGAGGGGCCGCTGCCGCGCCCGCAAGCGGCGATGTGGTTGGCCCAGCTTGGCGCAGCGCTCGATGCGGCCCACGACATCGGCGTACTGCACTGTGATATCAAGCCGGACAATGTCCTGCTGGAGCGTGGGCCGGGCGGCGCCGAGCTGGCTAAGCTCGTTGACTTCGGTCTAGCACGGCCGGCCCAAGCGGCGGCAACGAGCGCCCCGATCACGCATGGCACGCTGGCCTATTTGGCACCTGAGCTGGCCAAGCAGGCGCCCAAAGTGGCCAGCGATGTGTTTTCGCTAGCGGTTGTGGCCCACGAACTGCTCACGGGTCGGCTACCTGTCCGCCAGACGTGGCTGCAGGCGCCCCGGCCGGTGCCCCCAATGGCAGGCTATCCTGCACTGCCCCGCGCCGCGTTGCAGGTGCTGGAGGCAGCGTTGGACGGCGCGCCAGAGCTGCGGCCACCGACGGCGGGTGAGTTCGTGGACGAATTGTTGCGGGCGCTCCAAATGCCCGAGCTGCGGCACGGACAACCGCAGGGGCCGGCGGTTCAGGCCCAGACGACGCTTGAAGTGGCGCTACCGCTGACCGGGCTGGCAGAGTCGGCCCCGCAATTGGCCCAGCTCGTTTTGGCGATGGTGGCGGCGGTGCCACAAGGCTATCCGCGTGCCGCTGCGCTGGCGATGGGTGGCGGCGTGCCTGCCGATGTGATCGCCCAACTGCGCGCCGACCAGCTGCTGCAAGGCGACGCCGACAGCCTGGCGCTGGGACCATTGGCCAATCGTGACGAGGTGTTGGCGGCATTGCCGACCCGATCGCAGCGGCTGGTGCTGACCCGCGTCGCCGCGGCCATCGAATTGACCGGTCCGCGCGGCGAGGTGGCGCGCGAAGATGCCTCGCGGCTGTACGTCGCCGGGCGGCGTCTCGAAGATGCCGCGAGGCTCGCCGCTGAGAGTGCCGACGCGGCCAAGAGTGCCAGCGCCCGTCGGCAGCATTTGGCCCGTGCTGTCGCGTTTCTGGCGACGCCTTCGCGGCCCCAACCGTGGCTTGCGGCGCTGCTGCGCCAGCTGAGCTGGGAAGTCGCGTGCGGCAATCTGGTGGGGGCGGCGGCGCCGCTGGCAGACGCCCAAGGCCTGATCGTCGATGCCGGCATCCCCCAAGACGATCCGCGGCGGCTACAGGTAGAAGTGCGTGCCGCCCAGATTCGGTTGCTCGGCGGCGATCCGCACGCTGCGCTGAGTCTGGCAGCGGGGGTGCTGCAGCGCCCGGCGTGCCCAGAGCCGTGGCGCGACGGGGCGCTCGCCGTTCAAGTCGCAACCATGACTGCGATTGGTCAAGCAGCTCAAGCTGTTGCGTTGGGGCGCGCAAACTTGGGCCGTGGTCGCCCTGACCTTGCAGGCGCAGATCTGGCGATGGCAACGGCGGAGGCAGCACTGCAAGCCGGCGATGTAGCGATGGCCGACCGCACAGCCCACCAAGCGTTGGCCGCGGCAGCAGAGAGCGGCGAGCCACTGTGGGCGGTGCGGGCGCTGACGACCATCGGCCAGTTCGCCCTGCTGCGCGGCCAGCCGCAGCGGGCGCTGCGCCACGCTGAAGAGGCGCAGGCGCTGGCTTTGCCGTTGGGCTCGGTGGCCGCCACTGGCTATGTGCTGATGCTGCAAGGCCAGTGCTTGAGCCGCATGAATCAGCCGCTGCGCGCAGCCTTGGCACTGGCGCGCGCGGACCATATTTTTGCCGATCTCGGGTTGGCCGCGGCACAGAGCCAAGCTCTTAATCTCTTAGCGGAATCAGCACGTCAGTGTGGCGACAGCGTGGCCGCCGACGCGGTGCTGGTCGAGCGCGACCGACTGGCCGTGCGGCTGCGGACTTTGCCGAAATCTGCAAGCCTGCTAGGGTAGCAGCGCGGACACCGTCGCCCGCACATGCGAAACGCAATGGTGAGCAATCTGCCGTTTGGCGCCGTCGAGTTTGCGGCCAATCCTGAGCCGCGCTGCCCGTGTGTGTTGGTGCTGGACACTTCCGCCTCGATGGCGGGCACGCGCTTGCAAGAGCTGCAGCGCGGCCTCCAGCAGTTTCGCGACGAGCTCTCTGGCGACGCGCTGGCCCGCAAGCGGGTCGAGCTGGCGATCATCACATTTGGCGGTAGCGTCAAACTCGCCAGCGATTTTGCAAGCGTGGAGCACTTTGAGCCGCCGCGGCTGCAAGCCGATGGCCTAACGCCGATGGGCAGCGCGGTCAGCACGGCCCTGGACTTGGTCAAAGCCCGCAAGCAGGTGTACCGCGAAAACGGCGTCGCCTACTACCGGCCATGGGTGTTCCTGTTGACTGACGGCGAGCCCAACGATGACTGGCACGCTGCGTGTGTCGCTGTCCGCGAAGTCGAGGCGTCTCGTCAGGTTGCCTTCTTCGCTGTCGGCGTAGGTGAGGCCAATTTTGAGGTGCTGCGGCAAGTTTCGGTCCGCCTGCCCCTACAGCTGCGGGGCATGATGTTTCGCGAGATGTTCCAGTGGCTTTCCAACTCGCTCAAGTCAGTTTCGCACTCAGGCGTGAGCGACGAGGTGGGTCTGAAGAATCCTGCTTCGCCCGAGGGCTGGGCCAAGATCTGACCTGAGGAACTGTCCGAGAGTGGCTCGGACAGGCCATTGCTGGCCAAGTGCCTCGCAAGCTCGCGGCCCCACAAGCCGTCTCGCAGCTCCGCTGGGTTCGTAGGTCGATCGCATTGTTTTGGGACAGATCCTGACTGGAGAGGCACTGTGACCACCAAGCTTCTCTTGCCCAAGACATTTCCCGGCATGGCCACGGCACCGAGGGCAGCAACCCAAGGGCCGCGCCACCGGCAATTGCCGCGGGCGTGGAAGGTGTTGGTGGGCCAGACGGCCGGCAGCCGAAAGCGCAGTGGCGTCTGCGACGATGTCGTACAGTGTGCTGAGTTGGTCCGAAACCAGCGGGTGTTGCTGGTCGTGTGCGCCGATGGTGCAGGCTCTGCAATGCATGGTGGCGCAGGCGCACGCACCGCCGTGACTGTGGCGATGCGCTGGCTGCGGACGCAGCTGTCCGCCCGAGCTAAGCGCCACTCGGCTGGGGAAGCGCTGGCCCTAGACTGGTCGCCGCCGGAGTTGTTCGCGCAGATCGCCGCGGCAATCACCAAGCGGGCGATGCGCCTGTCGAAGACGCCGCGGGAGTTCGCGACCACGCTGACGTGTGTGGTGGCTTCGGCGCACTGGACGTGGGTGTTGCAAGTGGGCGACGGCGCGGTGGTCCTGCACGACGACGCGAGCGGGTGGCAAGTCGCGCTGTGGCCGCAAAGCGGCGAGTTCGTCAATTCGACCCATTTCGTCACCGATGTCGAGGTCACCTGGCGCCAGACGCTGCTGCCACCGGCTGATGGGCTGGCCGTGATGACCGATGGCGTGGCCCCCATCGCGCTGGATTTGGCCGGGCATGCTGCTTTTGCACCCTTTTTTGAAGGCATCGCGCGTGAACTGGCCGCCAAGGAGCCCGGCGAGCTGGAGGCACCGTTCTTGGCCATGTTGCGCTCACCGCGGATGGCCGATCGGACCGATGATGATCTGACCTTGGTGGTGGCACTGCGCCGTCCTGGCACGCCGGGTGGAGCGTCCGATGCGCCTGCATGACGGCCTAGTCACCGTCACACTCGCGGACGAGATCGGTCGCGGCGGCGAAGGCGTCGTTCACGCTCTGGCCTCTGGGCCAGACCTCGCCGCCAAGATCTACAGTACGCAACCCGATCAGGAGCGCTGCGAAAAGTTGCAGTGGATGGTCGCGATGCACGCGCAGACGCCCGCGCTGTCGGCGCAATGCGCCTGGCCTGAGCGGCTGCTGCGCGACGACGCGGGCCAGATCCGCGGCTTTGTGATGCGGCGGTTCGTGGCCCAGCGACCGGTGCACGAACTGTACAACCCCGAGCAGCGCAAGCAGGTCTTTGCCCGGGTGACATGGGACGTGCTGGCCCATGCGGCCGCCAGCTGCGCCGAGGTGTTCGCGCTGTTGCACGCCCAAAGCGTGGTGGTCGGCGACGTCAACGAGCGCAACGTGCTGGTCGGTGACGATGGTCGCCTGCGTCTGGTCGACTGCGACTCTTTTCAGGTCAGGCTGGGTGAGCGGGTGTTCAAGACCGGCGTGGGGGTGGTCGATTACACGCCACCCGAGCTGCAGCAGACTGACTTCCGCGACGTGGTGCGCACCGCCAACCACGACTTGTTTGGCTTGGCTGTGCTGGTGTTCAAGCTGGTGTTCATGGGCCGGCACCCGTTCTCTGGTGGTGCAACGGGCGATCTGGCAGCGGCAATCGCCCAATGTGACTACGATTATCCGGCGTTGGCCCAGCGCTTGAAGCACTTGGTCCCGGCAGGGGCCGTTCCGAGCACCTTGCGCGCCCTTTTTGACGAAGCGTTTGGCGAGGAATGCGTCGACAGTGACCGGCCGACTGCGCAGCAGTGGGTGACCGAGCTGCAGCGCTTCGCGGGCGACCTGCAAGAGTGCCCCACCGAGCCCATCCACCGGGTGCCGGCCGCGGCGCCACGTTGCCCGTGGTGCCAGATTGAAGCGACCCTGCACTACGCCTACTTCATGCGCCCCGATGGCGAGCGCTACGTCTCGACGTGGTCACCCAGGCTGGACGAACTGTTAGCGCTGCGGACCGCGCTGAGCCAAACTGAGCCGCCGCCGGCACCTGCATCGTTCGTAGCTCCTGATAATATTGGCCAAGCGCTGCAAATGGGCCGACGCGTGACCAACATGGTGCCGCCCGCGCACCTGCCCAGCTGGCACCTGCGGCTGGTCGGCTGGCTGGCCAACCTGGGCGGCACGGCGCTGCTGGCCACGATGAGGTCGCGCATGATGGTCGCGCTGTGGGTGGCAGGGGCCTCGGTTATTCTCACCGGGTGGCTGTGGGCCCTGCTGGCCAAGCGGCCGTGGCTGCGCGCGATTGACGACACCCGCCGGCTGATGGTCGACGTCGATCACGGAGCCGATACGTGGCGGGCCCAGGCCCACCAGTGGCGCTCCCGCGATCGCCAACTTCTTGATCTGTTTGTGCAGTTGCACGATCAGCATGAAAGCATCGCACTGTACCGCGAGGGTGAAATTGAAAAGCTGACGCGCGCCGCGATCGACGAATCCGTGCGCTATGTGCTCGAGCAAACCGGGTTGGAAGACGCGGTGTTGCCGCGAACTGTGCCCAGTGACCGGTTACGCACGCTGCAGATTCGTGGCCTGACTTCGGCCGCGGACATCGAGCGCGAGCGCCTGACTGGCCTGCCGGGGCTGACGGTGACGATTATCGATGCGCTAGTACAGTGGCGCCGGAGCCTGGAAGTTCAGCTGGGCGGACAGCGCAGGCCAGCGCCACGGCCGGAGCACTTCGCAGCCATCGACGGCAATTGCACGGTGTTGCAGGAAGAGTTGGAGACCCAGATGTGGGGCATTGTGCAGGAGCGAGAGCGACTCACCGCCCAGGCGGTCGAAGCGCTGGATACCTTGTACGACGAGATGGTGACCCAGACCGATCAGTTGCTGGTGGGCGCCGAGCGGCTGTGGCAGGCGCTGCGCCAAGCTTAGGAACTGTCCAAGAATAACTTGGACAGTTCCAGCTTGCTAGCTGGGTCGCAAGCTCGCGGCTTGACAGCCGACTCGCCGCTCCTTGCAGCACTAAAGTGATCGAGTTGTTCCTTGACCGTTCCTTAGAGGGTGTCGCCAATAGAGTCCACTGGCAAACCGCAGCGGAAACCGTTGCGGGGACGCCGTCGCAATGAATTGCGCGGCTACAGGTCACGGCACC
>CANMNA010000084.1 GCA_947499075.1 Myxococcales bacterium | reverse complement strand
CAAGACTCGCTACCGGTGCGCTGGCTAGGCTTTCACCGGACGGGGCTTGCACCCGCTGGGTTGTATTCACGAATTCCAAGTTAGGTCATCGGGCCTCCTTGTCTTCGTGCCAAGCTTTCTTGGCGCACCGAGCTTGCGACCCACCCAGCAAGCACGAACTGTCCAAGCCATACTTGGACAGTTCCTTAGATCGCCATGTGCGCAAACGGCCAAAGCGTCCAACAATGCCGGCAGCATCCTGGGCAGCATTGACCTCCGCATCGCCACGGGAAACGAATCCATGGATTCGCCGGCAATCCAGCGATGTACAAGGGCGAGCGGGTTGTATCCTAGCCCCGGCATGCAAAGTTCGGTCAGCTGCATTTCTGGCGCCCGCCACGCCACTCCACCGCAGGCCCAGCGCCGCGCCTTTGCCAGAAGTGCTTGCCGAGCCGTGCGACATCTGGCGAGTGCGTGGTCCGCCCGGTGAACTGGTGCCCGATGGCCTTGCCGACTGGGCGCCGGAGCCGGAGCTGTACCCAGACGCTGTCGACGAGGTCTACCAAGACGACGACACGCGCGGCTTTTTTGACGAAGAACCGAAGCCTGGACTGGCGGCGTAGGCTCGGGTGGTCAAGGCAGCGGTGGCAGGCGAGGGGGGGGCCGGGAGATCGGCGCTGCGCGGGATGTCCACGTTCGCGGTGGTGATTTCGTAGGCGCGGCGGCTGTTTTTGGCGGGCAAGGTGCTGTTGACAGGGCCTGTAAGACGGGTTTAGCCTGTTCAGACAGTGCCGCATGGGCGGCGCTGGGGCGCGAAATGGGTGGTTTGGCTGAGCAGATTGGGCTGGTGTCGAGACGTAGGCGCTTTGCGTGTACTATCCCCCCCCTGAGGCATTGTGCGGAATTTCTACCTTTTTCTGGCTCTGTCGGTAGCGCTTGGTCTGTCCGCCTGCTTTGACGCCGCGGCACCAACCGACGACACAGCGCCCGCCGAGGTTGTCGACAGCGGCGAACCGGCCGACCTGACGCAAGCCACCGACACGCCCGATGTCCCTGCAATCATCGACACCGCAAAACTCGAAGCCGTCACCGCCGACACAGCGGGCGCCGAAACTGCAGCCGCAACTTGCCCCGGTGGCGCCGGATGCCCCTGCAAAGACAACTTCGACTGTGACATCGCGCTGTGCATCGTCACGCCCAACGGCAAGCAGTGCGGCCAAAAGTGCATCGACACCTGCCCCACCGACTTCAAGTGCGTGCTGGTCGATGCCGGTGCCGGCGACCTCACCAACGTCTGCGTGCCCAAAGCCGGCCACTTGTGTGACCCGTGCGGCGCCAACAAAGACTGCGCGAGCTTGGGCATCGTCTCGCCGGTCTGCGTCAATTTGGGCGCCGAAGGCTCGTTTTGCGGCATCGACTGCACCACCACCGGCGACTGCCCGGTCGGCTACAACTGTGGCGAAGCGACCAGCATCGAGGGCAGCAAGACCAAGCAGTGCTTGCGCGCGCCTGACACCGCCAAACCCAACCAGCCGGGCGTGTGCCCATGTTCCGCCTTCGCGATGGCCCAAACGCGCAAGACGACATGCTACACCGAGTCCAAAGATGGTACCGGCAAGGTCATTGGCAAGTGCGGCGGCTCGCGGTTGTGTGGTTCCTCCGGCCTGACTTTGTGCACCAGCCCGTCCGCCAGCGCCGAAGTCTGCAACGGCAAAGACGACGATTGCGACGGCGCCACCGACGAGAGCGCCTGCGACGACAACAACCCGTGCACCGCCGATCCGTGCGATCCGACCAAAGGTCCGACCGACGGTTGCACCCACCCGATCGTCAGCGGTCCGTGCGACGCCGACGGCAGCCTATGCACCGACGGCGACAGCTGCGCCGCAGGCAAGTGCCTGGCCGGCAAGAGCAAAGCCTGCGACGACAGCAACCCGTGCACCAAAGACAGCTGCGCGTCCGCTACCGGCTGCGTGGCCACGCCCGACGACGGGGCACCGTGCGACGACGAAAACCCGTGCAGCGTGGGCGACGCTTGCCAGGCCAGCAAGTGCGTGTCCGGTCCGGCCAAGTCGTGTGCCAGCACCGATGTGTGCGTCAACGGCAAGTGCAGCCTGACCGACGGCAAGTGCAAATTCAGCGACAAGCCCGATGGTTTGCCCTGCAATGACGGCACGGTCTGCACCAAATCGGACGCATGCAAGCTGGGCAACTGCGTAGGCACGGTCGCCAGCTGCGACGACGGCAACCCGTGCAGCGACGACGGTTGCGACGCGGTCGCCGGATGCCTGTACACCAACAACAACTTGCCGTGCAGCGACGGCAACGGGTGCACGGTGGGCGACACCTGCACCGCGGGCGTGTGCAAATCGGGCGTGGCCAAGCTCTGCGACGACGGCAACCCGTGCACCGCCGATGCCTGCAGCGCCAGCAGCGCCGGTTGCGTGTTCAAGCCAGTGACAGTGACCTGCAGCGACGGCGACGCGTGCACGCCCAACGACCTGTGTGCAGACGGCGGGTGCAAGCCCGGCGTGCCCAAAGACTGCAACGACAAGAACCCGTGCACCGTCGACACCTGCGACGCCGGCACCGGCAATTGCACAACGACGCCCAGCGCCAGCACCTGCGACGACGACGACGCATGCACCGTGGGCGACAGCTGCAGCAGCGGCCAATGCAATGCCGGTCCACCGAAACTGTGCGCCGACAGCGACACTTGCACCGCCGACCAGTGCAATGGGGCCAGCGGCAAGTGCAGCTTCACCGTCATCATTGGGTGTGGCGGCAATTGCGCCAAAGCGGCCGACTGCGACGACAAAAATGCGTGTACCGCTAACCCGTGTCAAAGCAGCAAGTGCGCTTTTGGGCCGACCACCGATCCGTGCGACGACAGCAACCCGTGCAGCGTGGGCGATGCGTGCGCCGCTGGTTCGTGCAAATCCGGCCCAACCAAAGACTGCGACGACGGCAATCCGTGCACGGACGACAGCTGCAACAGCGTCGACGGCAGTTGCAAACACCCCGCCAACAGCGCGCCGTGCTCCGATGGCGACGCGTGCACCAATCCCGACATCTGCGGCGGCAGCGCCTGCAAGCCGGGCGCGACCCAAGCCTGCAACGACGGCAACCCCTGCACCGACGACGGTTGCGATGCGGCCAGCGGCGTGTGCACCAAAATCGCCAACACCAAACCGTGTACTGACAGCAACGCGTGTACGACCAACGACCTGTGCGGCGGCGGCGCGTGCAAAAGTGGCGCGGCAGTCAACTGCGACGACACCAACCCGTGCACGACCGATGGATGCGACACCGCAACAGGCCAATGCACCGCAATACCCAATACCGTCAGCTGCGACGACAACAACGCCTGCACCCAAGGCGACATTTGCGCCAATAGCGTGTGCAAGTCGGGCGCACTCAAAGTTTGCGACGACAGCAACGTCTGCAGCGACGACGCATGCAGCCCCAGCAGCGGCCAATGCAGCCACAGCCCCAACAGCGCGGCCTGCACCGACAGTGACTTGTGTACGCCCAAAGACACCTGCGCCAACAGCACTTGCGTCCCCGGCGCCAAAGTGACGTGCGACGACAGCGACGCCTGCACCAGCGACAGTTGCGTCACCACCAGCGGCAAGTGCGCGTTTGCGCTCATTGTGGGATGCGGCGGCAACTGCGCCAAAGCGGGCGACTGCGACGACAAGAACTTGTGCACCGACAATGGCTGCACCGCCGGCAAGTGCGAGTTTTCCGCAAACTTGTCCACCTGCAGCGACGGCAACGGTTGCACGCTGAATGACCTGTGCACCGCCGGTGCCTGTAAGCCCGGCATCGCCAAAGTCTGCGACGACAAGAAGGCGTGCACCACCGACAGCTGCGACATGGCGAGCGGCGCGTGCATCAACGCCAACAACACCGACAATTGCGACGACAGCAACCCTTGCACAGCAGGTGACGTTTGCAGTGGCGGCGCATGCGTGCCCGGCAAGCCAGTCGTGTGCGACGACAGCAACGTGTGTACGTCAGATGCCTGTGACGGCAGCACCGGCAAGTGCGTGGTCACCGCCAACACCGCTGAATGCTCCGATGGCGATCCGTGTACGCTCAACGATGCCTGTGCGCTGGCCAAGTGCGCTCCCGGCGCCGCCAAGAACTGCAGCGACGGCAACCCGTGCAGCAACGATGCGTGTGACCCGAGCACTGGCGCGTGTAAGAACGTCGCCACCACTGACCCTTGCAGCGACGGCAACGCCTGCACCATCGGCGACATCTGCGCGGCGCTGACGTGCAAAGCGGGCGCGCTCAAGGTCTGCGACGACAGCAACGTCTGCACCAACGACACCTGCAATGCGGTGACTGGCCAGTGCGCGTTTGCGGCCAACAGCGGCAGTTGCACCGACAGCAATCCGTGCACTTTGGTCGATGTCTGCAGCGCCAGCGCCTGCAAGCCCGGCACCGCCAAGTTATGCAACGACAGTGACGCCTGCACCAGCGACGCCTGCGACCCGGCGACCGGCAACTGCGTATTCAAGCCGATAGTCGGATGCGGCGGCAACTGCGCGATCTCCAGCGACTGCAGCGACAGCAACGTGTGCACCGACGACAATTGCACGGCCGGCAAGTGCGCCTTTCCCACCAACACCACCAGTTGCAGCGACGGCAACGGATGCACGCTCAGCGACGTGTGCGCGGGCGGCGTGTGCAAAGGCGGTGCGGCCAAAGTCTGCGACGACAGCAACCCGTGCACCACCGACAGCTGCACCGCTGCGGCCGGGGTTTGCAACAACCTGAACAACAACGCCAATTGCACCGACAATGACGCGTGCACCAGCGGCGACAAATGCAGCAGCGGCGCGTGCAAGCCGGGTCTAGCCAAAAACTGCGACGACGCCAACGCGTGCACGACCGACGGATGCGATGCAGCTACCGCCGCGTGCACCAAAACCCCAAACAGCGACCCGTGTAACGACGGCGATGCGTGCACGTTGAGCGATGTCTGCGCCAACAGCGCCTGCAGCGCCGGCAAACCGCTGGTGTGCGTGGACGACGGCGACCCGTGCACCTACGAGTTGTGCGCGCCAGCCACGGGGCTATGCAGCATCGCGGGCGGCCAGTTCGTCACCGTGCCGGCCAGCGTGAATTACGGCACTGCGCCATTTTGCGTGGCCAAATACGAGATGAAAATTGTTGGCTTTGATGACGGCGGTGCCACCGCGCCCAGCAACGCCAAAGCCGAAGCGCGCATTTCTGGCACGCCGTGGCTCAACACCAGCACTGCCGACGCGGCCAATCGCTGTGGTGCCATCGGCCCCGGCTTCCGCCTCATTACGGCCACGCAATAGCAAGTGCTGGCCCAGGCCATCGAGAGTGTCGCCAGCAACTGGAGCGGCGGCAAAGTCGGCACCGGCACCCTGGCGCGCGGCCACAGCGACGTCACGCCGTTGGCTACTTTGCCGGCCGACGTCACCGACCCGTGCTTTGGCACCGGCAACCCCGGCTGCGCCGATCCGAGCAGTCCTGACTTCGTGCAGCGCCGCACCCACACTTTGCCCAATGGCGCCGTCATTTGGGATGTCGCGGGCAATGTCGGTGAACGCGTGGCCTGGACCGCCCCCGGCAGCACCCCGTTCACCGGCACGTTTGCCGGCAAGCTCTCCGGCGTGTTGAAGGCCGCCATCGGTCCAAGCGGCACCTACAGCGTGCCCGGCAGTTGGGACGTCGCCCAATTGAGCGAGACGTATGTGTACCTTGACACTGGCAGCTTCGCCGTTGTCGACGGCAAAAACTTCTGGCCGGGCAAGATTTGGGTCCGCGCCGGTGCCGTATTGTTCGTGCGCGGCAGCAACTACCAGGCCGACTTGGCCATCGAAGCCAACGGCGCGCTGATCAACTGGGGCAGCAACATCTACGGATCAGCCAAAGAGTTTTCGAGCAAGACATTGGTTGACGGCAGCGTGCAGACCTCGGTCATCAAGGAACAATCGACCGCGAACTGTGGCGGTGTCTGCCCCGTCGCGGTCACCACTTATCTCACCGACCCCGGCTTGGGCCGCGGCTTGGGATGGGTCCATGTCTACAGCGGCGGCGGCGACCTGTTGCGCGGCGGCCACTTCGGCTACGGCCCCATGGCGGGAGTCTTCGGCGCGATGACGAGCATCAACAGCAAGTACGCGGGCTTTCGCTGCGTGCGCGAAATCTGCGAGCTCGACGCCGACTGCAATGATGGCGACCCGTGCTCGACGGACACCTGCGCCACCGGCGCCTGCAAACACGCCAACAACACCAAGCCGTGCCAAGACGGCAACGCATGCACCGTCAACGACACCTGCAGTAGCGGCGTGTGCACCGCGGGCACGACCAAAAGCTGCAACGACTTCGAGCTGTGCACCAACGACAGCTGTAACACCGCGACCGGATGCATCAACGCGATCAAAACCTGCAACGACAGCAAAGTCTGCACCGCCGACAGCTGCGACCCCAAGACCGGCGCCTGCGTATTCACCCCCATCGACCTGCAAGCGGGCGCCTGTGCCCCTGTCGCCAACGCCGACCCGAAATGGTGCGGTGACACCAGTATTCCGAGCGACCTTGGCAGCATGAAGAAGCAAGTCTTTAGCGGCACCGGCGTCGACCAGAGCTTTGTGGTCCCGGCCGGTGTCACCCAAATCCGCGTCAAGCTGTGGGGCGCGGGCGGCGGCTCGTACACCGGCGACCTCACGCACGGTCGCGGCGGCGGCGGCGGCTTCAGTTATGCCGAATTGCCGGTGACAGCTGGCGAGACACTCACTGTCGTCGTCGGCAAGCCGGGCGGCAGCGCGTTCTTGACTTGGACCAACGGCCTGACCATTTACGGCGGCGCGGGCTACGGCGGCCTGTACTCGGGCGACGGCGCTGGCAGATCGGCATTGCGGCGCGGCACCAGCGAGCTCGTCACGGCAGGCGCGGGCGGCGGAGCGGGCGGATGCGACGGGCTGAGCGGCAACGGCGGCGGCGGCGGATGGCCCGGCGGCAACGGCACCGACACTCCACCCAACGATACCACGTACGGCCTATCGGGCACCGGCGCAACGGCGCAATGCGGCGGCAAAGGCGGCGACCTCAAAGGCTACGCGCTGACTTGTCCCACCCAGCAGGGCGCGGGCAGCGGTGGCTTTGCGCTCACAGGCGGCAGCACCATCAAGTCCGCGGCCGGTCAGGGCGGCGGCGGCGGTGGGTGGTTCGGTGGCGGCTCGGGCGGCGGCGATGGCGGCGGATGCACCGGTGGCGGTGGCGGCGGCGGCAGTTGCTGGGCGGATCCCGCGCAAGGGTGCGTGATTTCGGCGGTCAATTGGAATGCGGCCGCAGCAACCGACGCCCATTATCGGGCTGGCGTGGCGGCTGGTGGGTCGGCTGGTGGCAAGGGTGCTGATGGGGCGGTGGTGGTGTTTTGGTAACGCGGTCAAACGGGGCCGACGAGATGCAAAGATCTCGTTAGGGCCCCGGCGAAATTAAGTCGATCAGCAGTAGGCTTGGCACCGTTGCTGCGAGTCGAACGCTTTCGCGAGCTTGGCAACCAACAAAAGCAAGCAAACGAGCCACCAACGAAATCGACTAGATTTTATCCATGCTGTGGGCCCAGCGTGACAGCAAGGTCTTGTTTGAGCAGGCCGATCCGCTGGGCGATCTGGATGTCCAGGAGGTCTTGTAGGACGCTCAACTGCGCATCGACCGCCAGCTCAAGGCCCGCGGCTGGCAGGATCGCCAAGACGATCCGTTCGCGGACAAGGCAGGTCCGTGTAGCGGCGGGCCGGAGTTTATCCTGAGCCTGTCGAAGGGCGCCCGCCGTCCGATGGCCCCGCATCGCGTGCTCCGGATCGCCATGCGCGTCAGGCACGAGACCAAGGCGCAGTTGCTTGGTCTGCCCCGGCCCGACGGCAAGAACTGTGCGGTCTCCGGTGGCTACAGCCTGCATGCCGATCGCCGGACCGCAGCGCGGGACCATGACGAACTGCAAAAACTTGCACAGATGGTCCGCTACCTGTGTCGGCCGGCAGGGGCGGCGGATCGCCTGAGCGAGCTGCCGGAAAGCCGGTTCGAGCTGACCTTGAAGAGCGCCTACCGGGATGGCACGAAAACGGTGATTCTTTCGGCACTTGCCCTAAGGAACGGTCAAGGAACAACTCGATCACTTTGGTGCTGCAAGGAGCGGCGAGTCGGCTGTGAAGCCGAGAGCTTGCGACCCACCAAGCAAGCACGAACTGTCCAAGTTATACTTGGACAGTTCCTAACGGTCCAGCTCGCCGCTTTGATACCGCTGCCCCGGACGGCGTCAGTGAGATACCATGCCTCTTTTGCGCCGCAGAGGATAGTACACGGCAGGGCCACCTTGGGTGGCGGTTCTGGCTGAAGATACAGGTTTCGCCGGAATTCTCCGGTTTATTCGAGCCACTGACACAAGCGACCTGACGCTGTACGCGTACGCCAGGCACCACGGTCTTGATGGTGGCCTGCTCTATTGGTGGCGCAGCAAGCTCGGGGCTGGTCCACACCGACGCAAGGCGAGCGCAGCGCCTGCCGCGCCGACCCCGCTGACATTTGTGCTCCCCGGTGGGCGGCGGGTATGGGTGCGGTTGTACAATTTCATACGGTTACCTAGCATCTTCGCGCTCCGGCTAGTGCAAAAGGGTTGGCCTGTCGCTGTGGATGTGCGCCTGAAATGTTGCGAAGTCGGCCTTCGCTTGCATGAGGCGCTGCATGCCGCGGCCCAGCGTGAGCCATCCGGGCTCGCCGTTGCGTTTGAAATGTCCAGCTAATCCAGCGATTGCAAACATCGCCTCGCGCACGGTCGGCTTGGCCGGCAGCAACGTCTTCGGATGTCCCTTGTCGTGCAGAAGCTTCAGCAGTTGCACTTGGGGCGTAGTCAGGACCATTGTCGCTGGCGCCTCCGGGCTTGTCCGTGCAACCGAACGGAGTTCCAGCAGTTTCCAGGCGACTGGCAGCAGCAGCGCCAGTAGCTTACACAGCGCCTCATAGCTTTCCAACTGGTGTTCCAGGAAAGAGCAGCCTGTTTTTAGGGCCTTGAAAGCTGCGTTCTGGCGTGCGGCGGCGGTAGTGCGAACTGCGCGCGGATAAGGCCATGCCCAGGTGATCGTGCCAGTCCGATTTCTGCCGCGATCTCAGGGCAAATACACGCCCAGCTCCCTGCGCCCACAAGTTGCGACGTCACAACTGCTCGCGCCCGAGCATGGGGCCTACTCCCCAGCCACTACACCCGGCGGCGGCGGAGCCTCCCGTCGCGTCAACACCCGCGGCGGCGACTTCCGCCACAGCCCACCCACCGAAAGTGCCTTCCAAGCCCACGGCAGCCACCGCAGCAGCGCCGCGACCAGGCCCGCCCCTGTCGTCTCTGCTCCAGCGATGACTAGCTGCGGCAGAGACGACCGGGGCGGCAAGCGGCCCCTTGCCAGAGGCGTTCCGCGCCAGTACCCCAAACCCTAAGCTTTTCCCCGAAGAGGTTCCTGAGTTTTCGGGGTTGGGGTACCCGGCATTTCGCCTGAGAAGGGGGAACGCCTAATTCTTGGGCGGCGGAATCAGCACGCCATCGATGACGTGGATGACGCCATTGGTGCCCACCAGGTCCGTTGCGATGACCTTGGCACCGTTGACCGTGACGCCGCTTGCGTCCTTGGCGATGGTGATTTTGGCACCGTTGATAGTCGCAACCTGGCCCGCCACCACGTCTTTGGCTTTGACGAGGCCCGGCACGATGTGATAGGAGAGCACAGACTCCAGCGCGGCCTTGTCGGCTTTGAGTGCCTCTACCTTCTTGATATCGACCTTGGCAAACGCGGCGTTGGTGGGCGCAAAGATCGTGTACGGACCTTTATCCTTCAGGTTCTCGACCAGGCCAGCCAGCTTGACCAAATCGACCAGAGTCGTGTGATCGGCGCTCGCCATCGCGATGTCCACCACGTTCGGCAGCAGAATCACCTTGTCGATCACGTGAATGACGCCGTTGGTCGCAATCAGGTCGGTGGCGATGACCGTCGCGCCTCCCACCGTCACCTTGCTGTCCTTGATGGCGATGGGGAGGGCGAAGCCCGCCAGGCTGGTCGCGAAACCGGCCTTGACGTCGGCTGCCTTCACGGCGCCCTGCAAAACGTGATGGGTCAGGACGCCCTGCAGCATCTTCTCATCCGCAACAACCATATCGACCAGCGCCTTGGGCAGGGCGGCAAATGCAGCGTCGGTCGGGGCGAACACCGTGTACGGCCCAGTGGTCGCCACCACGTCAGCCAACTTGGCCTTCACGACCAGATCGACCAGCGTCTTGTGATCTGCGCTCGCCATCGCCAGATCGACCAGCGTGGGCGGCAAAATCACCTTGTCGACGACGTGGATGATGCCATTGGTCGCCTCGACATCGGCCGTTGTCACGTTGGCACCGCCGACCATGACCTTGCCACCGTCGACCTTGATGGGCAGCGAGTAGCCCGCCACCGTCGTCGCAAACATGGTCTTGACGTCCTTGGACGCGACCTTGCCGGCCAGCACGTGGTGCTTGAGCACGGCGGCCAGCTTGTCCTTGTCCTTGGCGAGGGCATCCAGCACCTTGGGATCGAGCTTGGCAAACGCCTCGTCCGTCGGCGCGAACACGGTGAACGGACCGGCGCCTTTCAGCGTCGCGACAAGGCCGGCGTCGCCCAGCAGCTTGGCGAGCGTCTTGAAACTGCCGTTGGCCACTGCGGTATCGACAATGTCCTTGAGGCCCATCGCCGCGTCGCCAGCGGTCGCCGCGTCGCCAGCGGTCGCCGCGTCGCCAGCGGTCGTCGTGTCGCCAGCGGCGTCGGCCGTGGCGGCAACGTCTGTCGCGGGCGTTGTAGTGGGTTCGGAATCTGAACCGCAGCCCGACAGTGACGTGGCCACGGCGAGCGAAATAATTGCGATGATCTGCTTGAAACTGCTCATTTGTTCTCCATTACGCCAAGGAGTCGAGCTGGGCCGGAACCACACCAGCCGACAAGTACGATGCTCACTGCGGGAAGTAGTTGCGCACACTGCGCGACGAACACCTGAAACGCTTCGGCGCGGTGGATAAGCGACCCGAGCCCCTTCATCCCCAACTGCCGACGGCATTTCACCCCGCCCGCCGAAATGTCTAGCGGTTCTTCGTGGCTCCGTCAAGCGTGTCCGTACACTAGGAGCCTGTCGGACTACCGTCCGAAATGGCTCCGTCGCCCTCTTGTTTTTTCAATCGGCCAAGAACCGCCCGAAATAATTCGTGCAGTTTCAGCGGCTTGCCAGTCCGCATCCGCGGCCTTCTAGTAGGGGTCGGAGCTTTTCCGACACTCTCCTAGGAGCCTGTCGGACTAACGTCCAAAAGGCTCCGTCGTTGTCCTGTTTGTTCAATCGGCCAAGAAATGCCCGAAATAATTCGTGCATTTTCAGCCGCTTGTCAGTCCGCAGCCGCGGCCTTCTAGTAGGGGTCGGCCATTGTCCGACTGTGATCACCGCGGTCGCGGGCAACGCTGGGCCGGTCGGGTGGATGTGTCACCGGCGCCCTAAAACCGCCCGAATCCGGCGAAACCCGCACTTACAGCCATGCGTCTTGGCGCACACACTCAGGTCTTTGCAGCGCGTAGCCGCCGCGACTCCGCTTTCTGCTTGGCCAATTCCGCAGCCTCTTTAAGGCGGTA
>CANMNA010000083.1 GCA_947499075.1 Myxococcales bacterium | reverse complement strand
TCGGCCAAAAGTCGCTCGACGGCCTCCGCGTCGTCGCCGGTCTTCTTTTGCGGAGCGACCACGATCACCGCCAACGTCGAATTGACGCCCGCTTGGGCCCAAGCCTGACCGGCAGCAAATCCGTGGCCACCGAGCGCTGACCACAACTGAGCGTCACCCAGAGCGATTGCCGCAACGACTGCCAGTACCGTGCGCGCCGTGCGCGACCGCAGGCGCTCAAGCGGCGACGACGCGTGCGGCGGGCGTGCCGCAAGGCCATCAGAGGGGAGATGTGGCAACTGCATGGAGTTTCTCGCCAAGGAAATGGGGTACATCGACCGGAACTGCGGCAAGGGCCGGCCGGTCATTGCGGCACCAACAGGCGCGGGCAATACACATCGCTCGTCGCCGCTTGGGTGCTGGACAGCGCCTGGTCCGCCAACTTGGCGGCGCCGCCAAACAGCAGCACACAGTCGTTGCGCAGGCTGAGCCCAGCGTGGCCACCACGGACGACAAACTTCTTGGATGCCGGCAGCTTATCGCTGGAATCGAGCTTGCCCGACGCGATGTCGTAGCTCTGCATCGTAAAGTCTGCGTTGCCGCCAAAGCTCGAAAAGCCACCGGTCAAGATGACAGCGCCGGTGCCGGCCAGGTTGGCCTGATGCAAGTAGACGCCCTTCGACAAGCCTTGAATACGCTTGGTAAAAACTCGGCCTTTGGTCGTGTCCGTCGGCTCCAGCAACTGGATCAGGTAGGCATCGTCGAGGCTAGGCGGCAACCAGTGCTTCTTGTCACCGTAGGCCACAAAGCGTGAACCGCCAATCGACAAGAAGTTGTAGACCTCCTTGTTGTCCTTGTTGACAGTGCGCCCGAGCGGCGAAAGTGTCGGAAAGAACAGCGCCTGATCGCGGTTCAGGTTGTCCGGCGCTGCGTCATTGCGGGCCGTGGCAAAGTCGCCCTCCAGCACGTAATCAGCAAAAAATTCGCCGGTACCGGGCTCGGTCGACTCTTTGAAGCGCTCGACGTGCTTGAGGTTGGTCGGCAAGACGTCCGTTTTGTCGGTGGTCGCGGCCCCGGTGTTGCCGCCCCAAATCAGGTAGCGGCTGGTGCCGTTGGCCGTTGGGCCGACATAGGCGACGGCAGCTCCTGCACGTACCGCGTTGAGTTGAAGACCGTTGCCGACATCCTTGAACCGACCGGTCAGATCGGGCGCCGCGTGCTTGGACTCGTATAAGTCGCCTTTGGAGTAAAAATCGGTGTCGTTGAACGGCCACGGTGCGCCGCCGATGGCAACGACATAGTCGTCCGTCAGTGCCATCAAGTTGGGGAAGACCCGCTTCTTGCAGTTCTCGCCGTTGACCGGTCCAGCGAGGAACTGATCAGAGGCGACGTCGAAGATCTCGTAGGCCAAGCTCACGCCGTCGGTCGCTTGCCACGTCGGCGGGCCGCTGCCGTCGCCCTGAACCGTCATCTTCTTGGCGCCGCCCACGATGAGCACCTGGTTGGGCTTGGCCAAGTAGATCATGCTGTGCCCGGCCCGGGCTTCCTTGAGCAAACCCTTGGTTTGGCTGAACGCCCCGGTGTTGGGATCGAAGATGTAGGCCCGGTCAGTCGGCGACTCTAGCCGAACGTTGCTGCCATCGGCCACGGCGTTGGTGTAGCCGCCGGTGATGAGCACGCGGCCGTTGTCCATCACGATCGAAGCGGGAAACAGGGCGTTGGGCATCGACTTGGCGCCCACGCAGGTAAAGCCCTCGACCGCCATCAGGGTCATGTCCAGCGTGGTCGTATCGTTTTTCTTGATGTTGACACCGGTGCGCCGGGCGAACCAAGTCGCTGTCTTGGAACCGGAAGCGTAGCCGAGCAGCGTGACTTCCCGCGGGCTGCCGGCGGCGATGTCGGTGAAGCTAACGGAAGCTTGTCCGGGCTTGATCGCTGCGGTCGCGGCCTTTTTCAGCACATTTTTCAAGGTGCCGCTCGAGCCGTCGCGCACTTTGATTTCTAGTGTCGCAATCTGGGAAAACGGGTCAGTCGCTTGCCCACCGCAGGTCGCAAGCGCGCCTAAGCGCATGCCAATGCCGCCGTCTTCCTCGGGCGCATTGTGATCGGCGCAGCTGCCCAAGACCGTCAGGCCTAGCGTGCAGGTCACCGCCAAAAAACGGCAGTGCAGTCTAGGTATGCGCCACGCGAACTTGCGCAAGCTCAGGTGAGGAAAGCGGTCGACGGGCATGGGCAAACCTTGCGTGCGCGCTGGGCGCCGCCCTTGAGCCTAAAATGGCGTGAGAAAAACGATCTTGTTGACGCCGCCGATTTGGCCGACGGTGATGGGCGGCGGGCTTTGACGCGGATCTGAGGTAACGACGTAGTACATCTTGCCATCGTCGCGGAAGGCGGTGCGGCAGACCACATAGTCTGGTTTGCCAGGCTCGACGACGTACTTGTGCACGTTGGCGCGCATACGCCCCCAGTAATTTTCTTTGATTTCGCGGGCATTTTTGCTCGGAGGGAACAGCGAGACGAAGTCGCGCAGGCTCTCTTCGGTGTCGGGCTTTTGGGCCAACTGGTACAAGCGCCAGATGACCCATTCTTGGCTGGCGGGATCGGGATTGGAGACCCGCTTGTTGACGTCGCACAACCCGCCTTTTTGCTTGAGGTCATTTTGCGAGACCGTGCGCTCGGCTTCTTTTTTCGACTCGCCGATGGCCTGGTTGGAGCCAATCGTGGTGCCCTGATTGCAGCCACCCAGCAGGCCGGCGACCGCAAGCACAGTGACAAGGGCGACAGCGGTCGCGCGCGCGGTGCTGGCGAAATTGCTTGCAATCCTCATGGCGCCTCGGACTTTTCGCTCCAAATTCGGAGTTCGGTTGGGTCGATCGGACGTCAGCCTGAGGGCTGCGCACAACCGGCCCAGCAGCATAGCACGGCACTTTTTGCGCGACGAGTCCCCGCACCGGCGCAGGCGCTCCTGATCTTTCAAGACCCTTTGAGGTTGTAGTATAGTCGTGGGTTGGGTGTCCGCGGAATTCGCCACCACGGCGCAATTGCGGCGATTTGTCAGCAATGTAGGCTACTGTCAGCACTGTAGGCTACTGTCAGCACTGAGGGCTACTGTCAGCACTGAGCGCTACTGTCAGCACTGAGCGCTACTGTCAGCACTGAGGGCTACTGTCAGCACTGAGGGCTACTGTCAGCACTGAGGGCAGTGGCCCAGCTGGATCGAGACGGAGTTCATGGACGGTAATCAACTGGTCGGCCGGATACTTGCTGGGCGCTACAAGCTGGTCAAGCTGATCGGTCAAGGTGGTATGGGCTCGGTGTACTCGGGCAACGATCAGCAGATGTCCAACCGGGTTATCGCGGTCAAAATCTTGGCCTCTCACTTGGTCGCGGACGAAAAGCAGGTCGCCCGGTTTGAGCAAGAGGCGCGCGCGGCCAACCAACTGCGCCACCCCAACACGATTAGCGTGATCGATTTTGGCCAGTCCGATGGCCATATTTTCATGGTTTTGGAGTACTTGACCGGTGAAACGCTGACGCAAGTGCTGCGCAAGGGTCGCTTGGAGACAACACGATCGTTGTACATGATTCGGCAAATCCTCAAGTCGTTGGCCGAAGCGCACAGCAAGGGGATCATCCACCGCGATTTGAAGCCGGACAACATCTTTGTCTGCGAAATTTACGGAGAAAAAGACTTTATCAAGGTCATCGACTTCGGCATCGCCAAGTTTTTAGAAGCGGGCGGCCAGGAATTGACGCAAGCGGGCAAGATGTTTGGCACGCCGCGCTACCTGTCGCCAGAGCAAGCGCAAGGCTTGCCGCTGTCGGCCGCCAGCGATCTGTACTCGCTCGGCGTGATCCTGTTTGAGATGCTCTCTGGTCGACCGCCGTTTCTCGCTGAGGATCCGATCGCCGTCGCGATCAAGCATGTGCAAGAGCCGCCGCCGAAGTTTGTCGACGTTGCGCCAGACCTGTATTTGCCCGAAGAGCTGGACCACATGGTCTTTAAGCTGTTGGCCAAGAAGGCTCTCCAGCGCTTTCAGTCGGCCGAAGAAGTGCTCGAGGCCATCGATCGCGTGATGGCCGATCTGGTCGGGCCGCGCCATCCATCGGGTCAGTTTCCGGTGCCTGCCAATCGCACGCCGGGACGGCCGATCACCATGCCGCCGCCGTCGCGGCGATCTCAGCCGCCGCCGTCGCGCAATTCTCAGCCGGTACAAGAAAACGCCGAGGAGGATGCGACCCGGACCTTGGATACGCTGAGCGCGTCGCCGGGCCACGAACCGGCCGCAACCATGGCAATGGACGTTGCCAGCGCACCGCGGCCAGAAGCCGCCACGATGGCCCTGGATACGTTTGACGCCCAAGCCCACCTCGACCGGGCCGCAAGCCAAGCGACTGCCAAGGCGCGTGGTCCGGCGCATCAGGGCACGTCCAAGACTGCCCAGCAGGCGCCAGCACAGGAATCGAGCGCCACTTCGCGGCTGCTGTTGCTGCTTGTCATCGCAATCGTCTTGATCGGTGGCGCAGTCGCTGCGGTGTTGCTGACACGCGGAGAGGCCAAGCCCGCGACCGCAGCCGCTGCGGGCAGCGAAACGGCGGACAAATCGGAGAAGGCAGGGACAGCGTCTGGCGGGACAGAAGGGCCCGACCAAGCGGCCAAGGACAAGGCAGCACAGGCAGCACAGGCAGCACAGGCCACACAGGCAGCACAGGCCAAAGCCGATCAAGCAGCGAAAGACAAAGCGGATCAGCTGGCTGCAGCCAAAGCCGCGGCACCTGAGCCCGCTGGAGCGGCAGATGCCGGGTCGGCCACACCGGATGTGGCGGTGGGCGCAGCGGCGGCAGACGTCCTTGCTGCGCCAGCCGCGGTGGCAATGCTCAAGATGGAGATCACCTCCAAGCCAGGCGGCGCGACTGTGGCGCTCGACGGCAATAACGTCGGCAAGACCCCGTTTACGGTTGAGCTCAAGCCCGGCGCGTTCCAAAAATTGACGCTGAAGAAAGACGGCTTTGATCCTTTTGACGTCGATTTTGCAACATTGAGTGTGCTGGCGCCCACCAAGCCGCAGTTCGACGCGACGCTGACGGCCAGCAAGTCGGTCATCAAGAAGGTCTTCAAACAAAAGCCCAAGTGGGACATGTAGGTCCAGTGCCAAACCAATTGCCCACTGCCATTCCCCGGGGAGCCATGCAGACCAAGCTTTTTCGCAGTGCGTTCAGGGTGATGGTAGCGCTCGCGCTGCCGGCGCTACTTTTGGGCAGCACGTTGGCCGGCACGTTGGCCATCGCGGGCCCAGGCGACAATGAGGCGCGCTCTAACCAGTTGTACCAAGAGGCCAAGACCAAATTCGACGCCAAGGACTACGACCGGGCAATCGAGTTGATCGAGCAGGCGGAGAAGCTGTTTCCGCATCCGATGATCGTGCTGCTCAAGGGCAGAATTCTACGGATGCTCGGCCGGCTGCGTGACGCAGAGACAGCGCTCAAGCAGTGCAAGGCTGGATCGGCGCAGCTGCCCAACAAAGCCTTGCACATCCTGACCGACGAGCTCATCGGGCTATCGGACGAGATGCGCGCCAAAGGTGAACTGGTAGTGACGGTAGAGTCTGGCGGCGAAGCGCAGGTCCAATTGGACGGCACCGACATCAAGGTCCCGTTCAGCCGGTGGATTGTGCTCGGGCGCCACAAGATCGATGCCGCAGCCAGCGGTCGCAAACCGGTGCGGCGCGAGATCGATGTGGTGGCCGGCGCAACCGCGGAGGTCAAGATCAACCTGGACAAGCGCGATGGGCGGCTGGTGGTCGTGGTGCCCGGCAACCTGCGCAACGTCGAGATTCGCATCGACGGGCGGCTGTTTGAGATTGAAGAGGCTGCGCGCATCGGTGACCGGTCGCCGCCCAAGACTTTGGATCCGGGGCAACACGAAGTGGTGTGCATCCGCGGCGAGCGCCAAGTTGGCAGCAAAGTCGAGGTGCCCGCCGATGGCCAAGTCGATGCGCGCTGCGATGGGCTAGAGCCTGCCACGGGCGGTCCCAAGGCGATTGTCGGCTGGAGCGGTGTGGCGGTGGGCGGCAGCCTGTTGGCGTTTGGTGCCTACAATGTCGGCTATTACCAGTACAAGACAGCCAACGGTTTCGTCGAAGTGGTGCCGAATGGCAGCGTCTCGCGATTTTCCGGCGGCATCGGCTACGCCGTCATCGGCGCCGCGGTCGGCGTGGGCAGCTACCTGATGTGGTTGCGATCGGGCGGCAACGGCACCGCACAAGGCCGGTCGCGCCAAAGCACCTATGCCGCCGTGACCGAAGCGCGCGGTCCATGACCCAGGCCGATTCGCTGGATTTGTCCCCTTTGCCACCTCTCGCCGCAACCGATGCTGCGACCAGCATTGCTGGCGCCAGCAGCACCGATGAGGAGAGTAAGTGCCGTCGCTGTGGCGCCAGTTGTCACGTCGCAGTGCCGGCCGGCCCGATTGGCACTTTGGTGGTGCCCGGGCTGCACTGCATGTTCCTGGAGCCAGATGCTGGCCGCTTTCATTGCAGCGTTTACAGCGAGCGGTTTGAGCGGGCGCCGTGGTGCCACACTGCCGTAGAAGCGCAACCGCTGGGCTATCTCGCCACCGACTGCCCGTATGGCGCCAACGCCGATGCCAAACTGATGCTGCCCGAAGAGCAACTTTTGCCGCACTGGCCCACGCTCTTGCGCAACATGCGCGCCTGGGGGGTGCCCACCTACATCCACCAACGGGCACTCTTGGCTGAAGTGACCAAGCGCACCCGCCGCAAGTGGGTGCTAGAGCCGTGGCCGGGCGATCCCGAGCGCCTGCGGCTGCGGCCGGTCGGGTTTACTCAGCCGTATGTGGTAGGCAATCGATGACTGGACAGGTAGCTAGCAAGGTGAGGACCACCAGCCAACGCGTGCAGCACCGCATCGTGTTGGTGCTGCTGGCCACGGCGTGCCTGGGGTGTGGCGCAGTGCGCCGGTTCCTGATACCGCCAGCGGTGACCCCGGTAAGCAAAGCCGTTACCGGTCAGCGTCGTCAAGAATTTGCCGATGTGATGATCCTAGGGGGTCATGTCCATGGCCACGCGGGCCCCCGAGCAGTCGTGATTCGAGACGGCGTGGTGACCGCGGTGGCCTTGTCGTCCGAGGTCACGCAGCTGCGCAGCGGGGCTACCCAGCTGATCAAGGTCGCTGGCGGCTATGTCACACCTGGTCTGGTCGATGCCCATGTCCACCTCGAGGGCGCTGCCTTGCTCGCCGATGCCGCCGACTTGCGGCGGGTCGGGACCGCACAGCAGCTTGCCAAGGCCATGGTCATGACATCGGCCACAGGTGGTGAGTGGCTGTGGGGCTTTGGCCTTTCGCAAGCGGCATTTGCGGCGCTCCAGCCATCCGAGGTCGAGCAGGCGTGCCCTGACCTGCCGGTCTACCTGTCGCGCGACGATGGCCATGCAGCTTTGGTGTCGGCTGCACTGACCAAGTGGCTGCCGCCCGACCTGCGCGACGAGGTAGTTGCGGCCAACTACAAGCTGGACGGCGAACTCGCGCGCCACGTGTGGCGTCTGCTGCCCGCCCAGCGGACGGAGCGGTTGGGGCCCTTGGTGCGGGTGGTGCTGGACACCCTGCAACACCAAGGCATCACTGAAGTTCATACCATGGGCGAGTCCTCGGCCCTGGTCACCGCGCTGGTTCAGCTGGAGCGCGAAGGGCGGCTGCCGGTGCGGGTCAAGGTGTATCTGGACACCGCGCGGCCAGAAGCCGGCGACCTGATCGACGGCCGGACCAAGCGTCTGCACACACCGCTTATCGATGTCGCCGGCATCAAGCTGTGGCTGGATGGGACACTGGGGGCCGGCACGGCTGCGCTGCTGCAACCCTACAGCGATCGGCAGAGCGCCGGGCAGTTGCGTTACAGTGATGGCGAGCTGGGTTTGCGGATAGCGGACGCCGATCGGCGCGGGCTGCAGGTGGCGCTGCACGCCATCGGCGATGCCGCAGTGGCCCAAGTTGCGCGCGTGCTGCGCAAGCTGGTGCGACCCGCCCAGGCGCAATTGGTGCGCATTGAGCACGTGCAGGTCGTGCCGCCCGAAGTCCGCGAGGCGCTGTGGGGGCTACCAGTCGAGTGCAGTGTCCAGCCGCGCCATGCCACTGAGGACGCGTCGTTCGCCAAAGCCCGCTTGGGTGCGGAGCGCTTGACCTGGGCGTACCCCGGTCTGGCGCTTGTGGCCCAGTGCCCCGTGCGCTCAGGGTCAGACATGCCCGTGTCGCCAGCCGATCCGATGGGCGATTGGCGCGTGATGGCGGCGACCGATCCAGCGCAGCTAGGGGTGGACGCGACCCGTGGCACTGTCGAAGAACTGGCACTGGCGGCGCTCACGGCCAGGGGCACGGCAGGCAAGGATGCAGCGGTGCGGGCTGGCGACACCGCCGACTTGGTGGTGTGGGATCACGATCCGCGCATCGCCACGCCACCGGCCAAGCCCCTGTGGGTCATCGTCGGCGGGTCGACGCAGCAAGTCTTGGCGCGGTAGATGGAAAAATAGGAGCGCGCAGGACTAGTACCTCGTTACACCGGTTTTGACCGGTTGCCCTGGCCGGGGTAGGGGCGGGCCTCCGCGCCCGCCCGCCAGAGAGGTCCGCGCAACGGCGACAGTCAACTGATCGAAATCCCTGTAACGAGGTACCAGGGTCACCGGCAAAATCAAGTCGATTTTGTCGGTGACCCATTTGCTGGCTGAGTGGGTCGCAAGCTCGCGACTTTGCAAGTCGACTCGCCGCTCCTTCTTTGCGACAAGTGATCGAGTAATTCGTGCTGGAGCCCTAGGGCTCAGCCTACCAGGCTGCCTCGATAACGAGCTTGGAGCGCCACACATGCCAGCGCTGGTCGGGCTCGCGCTCGCGGTCTTGGATCTTGTGCAAGTATTCCAGCAAGTACGAGAAACGCACGCCGGCATAGCTCAAGTTGGCGGTAACACCCGCTACCTGCCGATCGGTGATGTCGTCGCCGTAGCCAAGCTGCAGCGTGCCACGGCGGTTCTGCTCGTTCCAATGGTCGATTTGGCCATGCATGCCCAGGCGCAGTCCATCGGCCACCGGTGTAGACACCTTGAGCCGGGCAGTGCTGATCGCGCCGTCATAGTCGTCGTTGAGCGCTCCGGGACCATTGAGGCGCCGAAAATCAACGTCGTGGACGTACTTGGCCTTGATCTCCACATCGAGCCCGTTGGCGACGGGTAGCTGGTGCTTGACCGACAGCACTGCGATGTCCGTTCGCCGGAATTGGTTGCGGCGGTACACCGAGCGCGGATCGCGGCCACGATCGCTGACGTTGGCATAGTCATACAACAGCGTGTCCGTAAAGCCATCGCCGTGCAGGAAGTCTGGATAGGTCTTGTCGACGTCGCGGTCCTGTCCGTTGCTGGCGTACTCAATGTGGGTGTACTCGGCTTTGGCGCGCGTGTCACCGCGATCGAGGGTCAACAACGCGGTGCCGCCGTGCCATCCGATGCAGGATTCGACCCATCCGTCGTCGAAATCAATGAACTCGTTGGCCAAATTCAAGGTCGGCAGCTGGCCACCGGAGCCGATCAAGCCCTCGGTCAACAGCACGTCGGCTTCGCGGCGCGAGCCAAAAATCGCGTTCCATTGCGGGCCGATATAGAAGTACTCGCCTTGCAATGTCAGGCCATTTTCCCACGGGTCGGTCGCGGTCATCCGCAGCGTGCCGGCGACGTCTTGGGTGTCGCGGTACACCAACGGAAACACGCCCTGATTGAGGGCAACGCCATTGCCGGCTAGCTTGGGGTCGATGCGCTGGGCCGACATGCCGATCAGGCCCTGCACCCGCAGCCACTCCGTGGGCTCAGTCTCGATGTCGAACGTCGCGTTCGCGCTGGCATAGCGGGTGAGCAAGTCAACGGCGTGATCGGGCGCACAACCGGCGATCGCTTGGCCCAAAGCGTCCTTGCAGGTCGGGTTGCGGCTGCCGACCGCGTCTGGATCGGCGGTGTTGACCTCCAAGTCCTGGGTCAGATCGCCGACCAGCCGCAACGTGGTGGTCTCGCCGAAACGGTAGCGGACCATGGCGGCGTAGGCCCAGTCGCGCGACCAGAAGGCATTGGACAGCGCTGGGTCGCCAATGCCGGTGGACCAACTGGGGCCGACCCACAGCTTGGGCATGGCGATGGCGCCCACGACGTACTGCCCGGCGTCGTCGCTGCCGAACTTGCCGCCCAAGAAGAACCCGCGGCCGTTGTCGCGATCGATGTAGCGCACTTTGCCGATTGTCCACGGGTTGAACATCGCGAAGTCGCTGGCGCCAATCCGTACCGAGTCCAAGTGGTTGAGTTCGGGCGCAAGCTGGATGTAGGACCCGCGCAACTTCATGTAGCTGGCGCGGTTCATACCGGCAGAGTCGCCGCTGGTGTTGCTGGTGTTGCCGTACTTGGAGGCGCCCGACTCCCACCAGTCTTGCCAGCGCTCGCCAAAGCGTGAGGCCAGTCGAGCGCCGCCCTCAGCAAACTGACTGATTTTGCCTCGAAAAATCAGCTCAAATTCGCTGCCGATGCCATTGTGACCCGCGATGTCATCTGGCCAAAACGGGTTGCCCAGCGACAGCAGGCCTTGGCTGTCGTCGTTTTGGTACAGTTGCTTGGTGTAGATGCGGCCGTCTATCTCAAATTTGCCGAGGTCGGCGTGCGCCACGCCCGATGGCAACGCAGCCGTGAGCACGGCAAGCCAGGCCAACGTCAATCGTCGGTGCGCGCACCCAAACGTGTGACTCACGGTATCGGGTAAATCATGGGAATGGTCGCCACGCGGCCACCGCATGCCCACTTGAGCGCGGCGTGCTGAGCGGCGATTTCGTCCTTGTCGCCCTTGGCCTTGCCGGCGAAAATGTCCAAAACGTGGGGATCGCAGGCCCCGTCGTCGCCACCGCCAAACCGATCCGGGCCGACCGTCTGGTTGACCGGCCGAGTCAGGATGTCCCGGTCGACCGGAAACCCTTCGTTGGACTGCATGACGGCTTGAAAGCCCCACTTGGCCGTAGGCTGACCGAGGTCTGCCTTTCTGACGATCGCGATAAGCGTCTTGCCGCTGGCTTTGGTCGTCTTGGGCACGATCGCCGCGCCGCGCATCGCGCCCGCCTTGTTTTTGAGCTCCGCGCCCAACCGCGCCCGCGGTTGCGGCGAGATCAGCACGACCTTGTCCCACGCCTCCTCGGCCGCAAACTGAGCGCCACCCAAGCCAGGCAACGGCTTGGCAAAGCCGGCACCCGGTTGGTGATCGGTGTCGATGTAAATCTGGACGAACTGCAGCGAAAACCCGTTGCCGCCGCCATCGGGCCACGTCGTCGAATCCCATGGATCCTCGATGGCCGTTGCGACGCTCACCCGAAACTCGACGTCGTCGCCCTTGTCGATCACTTCCAACTTGCGCAGATCGAACGACTTGGCCTTGTACACTGGCTTGGTCGGGTACTTGTAGGTTCCGGGCCCGTTGTCGTCGCCCTCTGGATCTAACAGCATGATCGGTGGCTCACTGGCAGTCATCGACAAAGGGATCAAAGCGCAAGCCGCGACTGCGGCGCAAGCAACAGACACAAGGTGACGACGCAGCATGGCGGCCCGCAACCCGCAGTCGGCGCGGGCACCGAATTGTCGCTGCGTTTGGCGCCGGGCGCAAGCGATGCGCGGGCCCCAAATTCCCCACAGAAATCTCCCGCGGCCCCCGATTTGAGATGCAGATCAAGGAACAAGGAACTGAAAGAGCGAGGCGTACTCAGGTACGCCGCAGCGAGAGAAGCGACGCAGTGACGCAGAGATGCGCTCAAAGCGGGGGATCG
>CANMNA010000082.1 GCA_947499075.1 Myxococcales bacterium | reverse complement strand
CCGGTACCGTAGCTATTCAAAATTGCGAACAAATCTAGCTAATCGACCACATCGCTGATGAACAGTGCGAGGTGGCCTTGGGGCAGCCAGTCGCGCAGACACAGGGGCATCAGGTCCTGCTGGTCTTGGTCCTAGGGGCGAAAGGTCTTACTCATGGGCGGATCGTACAACAAGATCGGGCGGTTGTCGATCCAAAGGGGCGAGAAGCCGCCGCCAATAGGACGCCAAAACCACGGCGCCATGGCGGGGTCACCAGAGTGCATGGGCGAATGCCGACGCGGCGCCGGCACCGGGCCCGGACATTTTGCCGCGGCGGCCAGAGTCGGGTAGGTGTTGCCGCAAGCGGTGTCGGTCCCTTTCGCGGCCAGCCCGGTGTCGTCGCTTGGCGCGGTTGGTGTCAGGCGGCTCGCCCGTGCAGTCGTCCCACGAAACCAAAACAGTTATCTGGCGAACGGCGGAGCGCGCAAGGGATCGTTACCGAAGGCGGAGACGCATTTTTGGCCACTCTACACTGCCTTTCACTATCAAAAGCCTGCCGGTGGCCAAAAATGTGGCTCCGTGAGGGCGAGCGGCAGCGAGCCCGAGTAGAGATCGGTCCGGCCGCCGCGGCCGGATGCGCCCAACTGCGACCTGACCTGAATCATGCAAGGCCGTGACTGCGGGCTTGGCTTGAGAGGTTCTCCGACAGCCACCTAGGCACTGAGACTGGCAGCCCAATGATCGCGGAGCCTCGCAACCCTGAGCAGCGTCAGTTGCCGAAGTAGTTGCGCAGCACGAAATAGCACCCGGCGGCCAGCGCGGCCGAAACCGGCAGTGTCAGCACCCACGCCATCACCATGTTGCCAGCGACGCCCCAACGCACCGCCGACATCCGGCGCGAAGCGCCAACACCCATAATCGACGAACTGATGACGTGGGTGGTCGAGACCGGAGCGTGCATTTGCGCCGCGCCAAACAGCACCAGCGCGCCCGCCGTCTCCGCGCAAAAGCCGTGAATGGGCTTCAGCCGAATGATGCGCGAGCCCATGGTTTTCATGATGCGCCACCCGCCGGCTGCGGTGCCGAACGCCATGGCTAGGGCGCAGACTCCGATGACCCAGGTGGGCACCACCAGCTCGTGCTTAGCCTGCCAGGTCGCTAGGTCGAGCCATCCTGGGCCCTGAGCGACCGGCAGGCTGCCATAGTACGCATACAGCGACATCGTCACGATGCCCATGACTTTCTGCGCGTCATTGGTGCCGTGCGACAGCGCCATGGCGCTCGCCGAGACCAATTGCAGGCGCTTGAAGATGCGGTTGACCGACTTGGGCGCCGACCGGCGGACGATCCAGGTCACCGCCACCATCATCAACAGCCCAAGGATGAACCCAGCCAGGGGCGAGATGAGCAAGCCCTTGAGAACCTTAACGACACCCGACGAGGTCACTAGCTTCCACATCGAAGCGCCCGCGGGCAGCTGCTCAGCCAGCACGCGCTTGGCCCAAACCGCGCCGACGATGCCGCCGACCAACGTATGGGACGAGCTCGACGGGATGCCAAACCACCACGTCAACAAGTTCCAGCTGATCGCGGCCAAAAGCGCGCACATCACCACGGTCTGGGTGACCGACGCCGGATCAGCAATGTCGCCGCCGATGGTTGTGGCAACGCCGGTGCCGAGAAATGCGCCGCCAAAGTTGAAGACGGCGGCCAACAGCACGGCGGCGCGCGGCGACAGCACGTTGGTGGAGACCACGGTTGCGATCGCGTTGGCAGTGTCGTGAAAGCCGTTGATGTAGTCGAAGGCGATGGCGAGCAGAACGACGAGCACCATCAGCCAGAAAGGGTCCAACATGGGGCTGCCTGCCTTACGAGTGCTTCATCATGAGCGACCGCACCAGATCGCAGGCGTCGTCCGCAGCATCGACGGTAGCCTCCAGCGCTTCGAGTATGTCTTTTTGGCGAATCAGCTCGATCGGGTCCTTCAAGGTTTGGAACAACTCACCCAGCGCCAGCCGGAACACGGTGTCGCCCTCATTCTCCAGCGCGTGCACCAGCACCAGGTGCCCGTTGAGCTCGCTGTAGCGCCGACTGTCCTCCATCAGCTGAATCGTGACTTCGACTTCGTGGCACGCCTCGCGCGCGATGCGAACGAGCTCGCGCATCGGCGGCGTCATGTCGGTCAGACGGTAATTGACGATAAAACCCGCGCACTCTTCCATCAAATCCAGAATAGTATCGAGGGCTGAGCACAAGTCGTGGAGATCTTCGCGGTCGATCGGTGTCACGAACGTCTTGTCAAGCTTGGTATAGAACTCTTCGGCCATGCGGTCGCCAGTGTGCTCAATTGTGCGCAACTCCTCGGCCACAGACAAGAAATCGGCCGGGGTGTAGGCCTGCTGTAGCTTGGCAAAGGCGTCGCTGCCCACACTTACGTTGTGGGCAATCGCGTCGAGCATCTTGAAAAAGCGATTGTCTTGGGGCATCAAGCGCTGAAGGAAGCTATCGGCACTCACGGCGCGGCCTCGTGCGCCTGACGCGGCGCGACGAACCGATGGTCGCTCAGCGAACGGGCGGACACAACCTCGAACGCGAATCCCAGTTCAGCTTGTTGCCGAATCGTCACCGAGCCTGCTGGCTACTTGGCCAAGACCACAAGGTCGTCCACGAACGCGCCCGGGTAAGCATTGTAGAACTGATCATTGGTGTCGAACCGGAAGCGCAGGTTGATCTGCTTGCCCGCGAACTTGTTGATATCCAAGACGATCGGCAGCCAGACTTTCATCGTCTCTTTGGGGACGAAGTAGGTGCTCGTGTTGGCCGTCGTGCAGTTGTTGTTGATGTAACTGCACGTTTGGTTGGCGGCGCAAGCACACCCAGCGTAGTTGTCGCTCGTGATCTGCAACATCAAACGATCTGCAGTAGTACACCCAGCGCCGCTCTGGCAGGCCCCGTTGGGCTCGACATCCTGGTAGGCCCAGAAAGTCGCCCACGCCGACTTGTAGCCGGACAGATCGACTTGGCCGACCCACGCCGCTGCGCCGCCGACACTGCTGCCAGTGGCCTGTGTGCCTGGCACATAGTCGACGCCATCGTTGAAGTTGAGCGAGCAAGTGCCCGTCTTGGGCACCACAGCGGCTGGCGTGCCATCGAGGGCCCACTGGACTGACTGGCTGGTGGACACGTAGGTCCAGTTCTTGGAAGTGCAGGCCATATCATCAGACGCCACCTTGGTGGCCGTGCAGAATTTGCCGTAAGTACAGATCGGATCGGCGCAGTCGGTCTTGCCGTTGCCGTCGTTGTCGATGCCGTCACCGCAGTTGGCCTCGGGCGCTTGGGTGGCGAGGACCTTGACGTTGTCGATGAACACGCCGGCGCCCTGGTTGTTCTGGTCGTTCTGGCTGTTGCCGGGCAGGTTAATCAAAAATTCAATAGTGACCTTGAGGCCTTTAGCCTGTGGCATGTCGATCTTGTAGGCTGGCTTCCAGACCTTGATGTCAGCATTGCCAGCTGGCAAGACCCAACTGGCGAGCTCGGCTCCTGTCGCTGCGTTGCGCAAAGTGACCTTAGGCGCGTTCCATCCAGTGGCCTGCGGCTGAACATCGACGTCGTAGTAGATGTCCATCGTTAGCGACGGCATCAACTGCGCAGACAGCGTCGTAAAGTCCATCACCGGTGACGTCGCCGTGCCCTTAGGCAGCTGACAGTTGCCGAAGTAGGCATCGCAGTAGTTGGTGCCGTTGTTGAAGTTAAGCGTACAGCCATACTTGTTTTGATCGGGCACAATCGGTGTTTGGTCGACTGCCCACACGACTTTGCGCGGTTGCCCACCGAATTGCGGCGCGGGAATGTCGATCTTGAAGTCCACGGGCGCCGCGCACTCAAACGTGTTGGCGTAGACACCGCACGGCGCCGCGGCGAGGCAGGCGCCCTGCTTGCAGGCACTCGACGAGGTGCAGGCGATGCCGTCATCGCAAGCCGTGCCGTCCTTGCCTGCGGTGTAGCTGCATACGCCCGAGGTGGCGTTGCATGCATCATCGGTGCAGGGGCTCTTGTCGTCGCACTTGGGCGCCGTGCCTGGCTGGCATGCGCCGTCTTTGCAGGTGCCGCCGGTGGTGCACTTGTCCTGACCACCGCATGCCACGGTGTTGTTGTTTGCGGTGCACTTGCCAGTTGCCGGATCGCACTTGTCGTCGGTGCACAAGTTGGCGTCGTCACACGTGGAGGCTTTGCCGGTGCAGGCGCCGGATGCACAGGCATCGCCGCTAGTGCAGGCGTCGCCGTCGTCGCAGGTGCCCGTGCTCGCAGGCGTCGCAGTGCACTTGCCGGCCGCCTTGTCGCAAGCATCGACCGTGCAGGGATTCTTGTCGTCGCACACCGTCGGCGTGCCCTGACATCCGATGCCGACACATTGGTCGTTGCTCGAGCATCCGTCCTTGTCGTCGCATGCGCCCTTGATACCGGTCCAGGAACAATTGCCTGTCGCCGGGTCGCAATTGTCAGCAGTGCACTGGTTGCCGTCATCACATCCGGAGAATTTGCCGTTCTGGCACTTGCCGGCCGTGCACGTCTCGCTGGTGGTGCAGACGTTGCCATCGTCGCAAGGCGGTGTGCCGACGACGGGGCTGCTGCCGCAACCCTTGGCCGGGTCGCAGGCGTCGCTAGTGCAGGCATTCTTGTCATCGCAAGCGGTCTTGGGATCGAGCGGGGCACCGGGTTGGCACTTGGCGCCCTGCCCTGCGACGACCGCGCACTTGTCGCCCACTGTGCACTTGTTGCCGTCGTCGCAGGCCGCGGTGTTGGGAAAATAGCCGCAGCCGAGCTTGAGGTCGCAGACGTCGTCGGTGCAGGCGTTCTTGTCGTCGCACGAAACTTTGGCGCCGGCTTCACACTTGGCGGCCTTGCACAGGCTGTCGGCGACGCAGAGATCGCCCTTGGCGCACACACTGCCGTCGGTCAGCGGCTCGGCGATGCAGCCCTTGGTCGCGTCACAGGTGCTCTTGGTGCAGGCGTTGCCGTCATCACAGGCTTTTTGCCCGGTGGAAACGCACTTGGTGTCTTTGCAGGCGCCTTGCTCGCAGGCAGTGCCCACCGTGCAAGGCTGCGTGTTGGCGACCGCACTGCAGCCCAACTTGGAGTCGCAGGCGTCGTCGGTGCAGGGGTTGCCGTCGTCGCACTTGATGAACGGGCCACCGGCGCACTTGCCGCCGCCACACGCGTCTTTTTGCGTGTCAGAGCCCGTGCACTTGTTGCCGTCGTCGCATCCAGCCGTGTTGTTCTTGGTCTGGCAGCCGACTTTGGGGTTGCAGCTGTCATCGGTGCACGGGTTGGCGTCATCACAGGTCTTGGCCTTACCCGCCGCGCACTTGCCATCGGCGCACAAGTCACCTTCGGTGCACGCGCTGTCGTCGTCACATGGCACGCCGCCGATCGGGCTGGCGGTGCAGCCTGCGCTGCTGTTGCACGCGTCCTTGGTGCACGGATTGCTGTCGTCACACACGACCGCGGTGCCGCCGCATTTGCCGGCTTTGCAGACACCGCCGCTCAGGCACTTGTCGTCGCCGCCGCACGGCGCGGTGTTGTCGGTGGCCGTGCAACCTTTGGCGACATCACATCCGTTGTCGGTGCAGGGATTGCCGTCGTCGCACTTGACCGCGGTGTCGCCTAAGCACGTGCCCTGCTTGCAAGCGTCACCGGCGGTGCACGCGTTGCCGTCATCGCACGCGCCGATGGTCGGCGTGCTGGCGCACACGCCGTTGGTGGCGTCGCAGGCGTCAGCGGTGCAGGCGTTGCTGTCGTCGCACACTTTGGCTTTGCCTGAGCCGCAGGTGCCAGAAGTGCAACTGTCCGCCTCGGTGCACGGGTTGGCGTCCGAGCAGGAGGCGCCATCAGGGGCAGCTGCCGTACCGCAGACTCCGCCTGTGCAGGTGGCGATGGTGCAAGGCGCCTTGGCTGCAGGACAGTCTTCCGGCTTGCCGCACGGTGGTGCAGTGTCCGGCGGCGGTCCGCCCGCGTCGCCATCTTCACTGCCGACAACGGTATCGGCATCGCCGGGTGCGGGCACATCGGCATCTGCGCTCACGGCGTCGGCATCATCAGCGGCCATTGCATCTGCGTCCGCAGGCGTGGTTTCCGCGCTCATGGCATCAGCATCGTCTGGCGTTGCAGTCTCTGTCGATGCGCTATCAGGGTCGACGGCAACATCTGCGCCCGGGTTCACATCTGCGCCCGGGTTCACATCTGCGCCCGGGTCCACATCTGTGCCAGGCGCTACGTCTGCAGTCGTAGCAACGTCAGCGGCCACTTGCCCGTCCACTGCTGCCACATCACCCGTCGCATCTGCGCCTGCGGTATCGGCGGTCGGTGCACCCTGCAAGACCCCATCGGCACCACAGCTTGCCAGCGCAACGACCGCGCAAATCGCGCCAATTGTGCGGGCAACCCGCGATGGGTCAGCCAGTTTCTGCCACTTCTTCGCCATGATCTTGTCTCCGTCTTGCGAAATGCTGCCCAAGTTTCGCCTAAAGGCCCCGATGAATCCTCAAATGAATGCCGGACTTCAGAATTGCCGATCCAAAGAAAGACACCGCCGCACGTTGCTAAAAACCCTCGCACGATGTCAACAATTTGAGGATCAAGGCCGGGGCAATCTTTACACAATCACCACAACTGGCGAACGGCCAATGGCCGCGCGCTGAGCATAGCGCCAATCCACAACGGCTGCTGGCCGACCCGAGTCGCCCGGACATCGAAGTCATGGCCCACAGCCGGCGCAGCAGTCGCCCAGATCCAAAGTTTGATGCGCAGTGTCGCCGAGAGCCACGCGGGTCTGCGTTCGGTAGCGCGTCGCGCCTGCGATCACAAACGTGCACGCGACGTCGACGGAAGTCACACCAGTTTGCAGGTTCACGACGACGCTGGTCGTGACGTCGGGCGCGCTGCCAGCGGCAAAGTGCAACGCGCCACGTGCGACTGTGGCGCCCGCCCTCGGGCCCGGCACGCGCCACTGCAGCTCGACCAGGCGGGCGCGGTCCAGATGGGTGAGCAGCCACACCACTTCGGTCTGCCGCGGCTGGTGCACATAAGTGCGCAGCGCAAACAGAAAGGCGCTCGCCAGCACGGCAAGGCCCAACCACTTGCGGGCGTTGCGCAACCACGCAGCGCGCTGCGTTGTCATATCGGCGCCATACCAAGCGATTGCCAAGCCGCCGCTTCGGCACCAAGCCAATGCTGCGCCCCCTGTTTGGGTCCGAGCATGCCGGCTTGGAGGTGCGTCACAGAAGCGTCGAGGTGGCAAGCCAATGCCGGGTCGTGTGTCACCACCAGCAAGCCCAGACCTTGTTGGACTGACAAGTTGCGCAGCAATTGGGCCACTGCCAGGCCCGTCGCCGGATCCAGCGCCGAGGTCGGCTCGTCCGCTAGCAAGAACTGCGGACGCAGCAGCAGCGCCCGCGCGATCGCCACGCGCTGCTGCTGGCCGCCGGAGAGCTGGTGCGCGAACCGATCGAGCACACCCGGGTCGAGGTGGACCTGTGCCAGCGCACTGGCAATCGCAGTTGGATCGGCCGCTGGCAAGCTCTTGGCGTGGAGTTTGAGCGGCTCCTCAAGCATCCAGCGCACTTTGGCCCGCTGCGGCAGCGCCGCAAGCGGATTCTGAAAAACAGGCTGGATCAGCCGCCGGAGCCCCAGTGGGTCGGTGTCGAGCCAGTGGCTCAGAAGGCGACCTTGCACCACAACGCTGCCGCGGTCCGGGCGCAATAGGCCCAAAAGTACGCGCAAGATTGTGCTCTTGCCGGCACCTGATGGACCAGCTACGCAGACGCGCTCGCCGGGTCCGACCTGCAAGTCGATGCTGCGCAACACGTCTCGCCGCCGGTCGCCCTGCCCCAAAGACAGGGCTATCCCGCTTAGTTCAAGCACGTTCCACGTCCAGGCCTGCTTGCGCGACCAGCGCTTGGGTTGCGTCATGCTGCGGCTGTGCCAGAATTTCGGCAACCGGCCCCTCTTGCACGACGACGCCGTGGTGCAGCACCAGTGCACGCTGGCAGGTAGCCGCAACCAGCCGCAGATCGTGGCTGATCAGCAGCAGTGCCATCTGGGGCCAACCCGGCCGGCCTTGACAGAGTGACCGCAACAGTTCAGCAAGGTTGCGTGTGCGATCGCCGTCGAGCGCACTGGACGGCTCGTCAGCGATCAGCAGCTGCGGGCGCCCGGCCAGTGCCAGCGCCAGACCGACCCGCTGGCGCTGACCGCCTGACAGTTGATGCGGGTAGGCACTGGCAATCCCATCGCCCGGATCGAGTTGGACTGCCCGCAAGAGTTCATCGATCTCATGCACTGTTTGCGCCCGTGACAGCGATCGGTGCAACACCAGCACTTCGGCAATCGCACTGCCGACGCGCTGCAGTGGGTCCAGCGCACCCAGACTGTCCTGAAGCACCAGCGCGATCTGGCCGCCGCGCACTCTGCGCCATTGCCCAGCGGAGGCGTTGGTCAGGTCCAGCCCGTTGAGGCACATGCGCTGGGCGGTCACCTGTGCGCTTGGCAGCAGGCCCAAGATCGCGCGGGCCGTAGTTGTCTTGCCACAGCCGCTGCCGCCCACAAGCGCCACGCGCTCGCCAGGAGCCAACTGCAGGCTGAGATTGTGGATAGCCAGGTGATCGCCCAACTGCACGCGCAGGCCGACAATGTCGAGCAACATCGAATCGGCCAATCAGTTCACACTATTGGCATCAAAGTGGGTGTACTGCAGCTGCGGACAATCGGCGTGCAACAGCGCTTCGCCCGCGGCATCGTTGACCTGCTCGATCCGGGTCAACGGGTGTGTCGTCTCCAAAGCGCGCTGGCGCTCAATTGGATCGCTGAGCACCGCCGACGCCAGCCGGTTGGTCAGCAGCAGCGGCTTGCGGGTCGAGGCCAAGATCTGCGCCAGCTGGGCACCATTGTCGCCGAGCTTGACCACCAGCGAGCGCATGGTCGCCATCAACCGGTCCATGGCCTCGTCTAACGCGCCGTCGCCGACCGTTTCATCGGAGATGACCTGCACTGCCGCGGTCCGGTAGGGCAGCAACCGATTGACCTGTTGGATCCGCACCCGGGCCAAACAGTGCACATGCAGGCAGTAGCGCCCATCGCCGGTGCGCTCGTGGTTGACGACCTTGCACAATGCGCCCACCTCGTAAGTGGTCGGCGTACCAAGGTGATCGGTCTCCGTACCGGGCTTCAGGCCGATCAGCACCAGCAGGCGCGGACCTGCCAGCACGTCGGCGACCAACATCCGGTAGCGCGGCTCAAAAGCATGGATCTGGGTCATGGTGTTGGGAAACATCGCGAAGCGGGCCAGCGGAAACAGGGGCACAGCCTCGTAACTTGGCTCAACCAAGGAAATATCGTGCATCGCGACCTCGACGCGACGGCTCTGGCGCCGCCGCTGGCCACAGCATCGGATAATTGGACTGAACTGCAACTTTTTTCGACTCGCGGCCGTCAACGCGCCGCAGCAAGACCTTCGCCGCGAGGGTCGCTGACTGCGAACCAGTGCGTCCCACCTTCGCTGTCTGGCAGTGCAACGAGCGCTTGGACGTTGCACCACGGCGGACGCCGCTCAATCGCGTGCCCAAACTCGCTCAGTCGCTTGGCCAACGGATCGCCAGCGGGACCAGATTCGACATACACAGCGTCGGGGACAGCCTGATGATGCACGCGCGGGGCGGCCACCGCCGCATCGAGCTGCCACCCAGTAAACGCAACCCGGAAAGCGACTTGCAGCACGGTGGTCACGATCCGGGTGCCACCAGGCGACCCGACCAGCAACCACGGCTTGCCCGGTGCGGATTGGGGTCCTTGCATCAGCACCATCGGCGTCATCGACGACACGGGCCGGGCGTGCGGTCTGGCCAAATTGGCAGCCGACCCTGCGAGGCCGTAAGCGTTGACATCTTTGGTGGTGTAGCTGAAATCGTCCATCTCGTTGTTGAGCAGGACACCCGAGTCGGGGGCCATGATGCCGCTGCCCAACAGCAAGTTGACCGTGTGCGTGCTCGAGATGGCCAGCCCATCGCCGTCGACGATCGAGAGATGCGACGTGTTCTCGTGGCGCTCGAGCGCCGGCGCGGCGGCGAGCTTGGGCAATTCTGCGGTCTTGGTGGCACGCCGGCCGTCAAAGCTTGCCTGCAGCTGCATACGGGCGGCTGGGGGATAGGCTGCGTCGAGTTGGGTCGCTGAAGCAACGGAATCCCCCGAATAGGCCAAGCGCAACCAAAACGATCGCCGCATCGCTTCGGCCAGCGCATGGGCGGTCCACCCCGGATTCAGGGCGTAGGCCCGCGGCTCAGGGGCTTGGGCCTGCCACGGACCAAACCACTCGGCCATCGCCAACAGTTGCGGGCCACCCGCCGACGGCTGCGGCATGGTGTACGCCCAGTGGCCAAATACGTCGCCTTGTAGCGGCGCGATCTCGCGGACGTCATACCCGGCCAAATCCGCGGCGGTGAGCTTGCCGCCTGCGGCTTGCACAGCCTTGGCGATGTCGGCAGCGATCGAACCGCGGTAAAACGCATCGGGACCGGACGTCGCGATGCTGCGCAATGTCTGGGCAAGCTTAGGCCAGACCAAAGTGGCACCCGCTGGCAGGGGCAGGTCATGCTTGCCAAACACGGTCTTGGCTTGTGCGCCAAGCGATGGCCAGAGCGCGGCGATCGCAGCAGCAAGTTGCGGCGACACAGCAACGCCATGGTCCGCCAGCCCAATGGCGGCCTGACAGTCTTCTGCCCAAGGCCGCTTGCCGTACTTGGCATGGATCGCCCACAGGCCAGCCACATAGCCTGGCACGGCCACAGCTAACCCGTGGCGCTGACTGCGTGTTGGGTCTAACCGACCATCGGGTGCCAAGTAATCGGCCACGACTGTTCCGGCAGGCGCCTTCTCTCGGAAGTCAAAGGCCCGCGCCGTGCCATCGGGCGCAACGGTCACGGCGAAGCCGCCGCCACCGATACCTGTCGATTGGGGTGTCGCTACCGACAGCACCAAGCTGGCAGCGACGAGGGCGTCCGCCGCCGAACCGCCAGCCTGTAGTGCCGCGACGGCCGCAAGCGTTGCCACACGATGTGCGGTCGCAACAGCAAAGTGACCGTGTTCTTTGCCCAATGCGAACGGTGTTCCGGCCGCGGTTTGACCTTGCACCGTTGGGCTGTCGGCGCGCATCCCTGCCGCCGGGTTGCAGGCAGCAACGGGCAGCGAGAGCAGCAGCCAGGCCGCAAGCGTCGTCAGGTTCCAGGTCACAGTCTCCTCCGCTTGCTTGACGTGCTGCGCCCGCCTACCATCCTAGTCTGCGCCCCCGGACAGTGGAGCGCCCTACAGCAGGCTCATCATGGCAGATTCAGGCATGGCCGCCACTGCACGCATCGCGGCACCAGCAGGCGGCAGTTTCTTGTTTGGCAGCGCGGGCAGCGAGCGCATCTTCACAGTCGACGATCTCAGCGAAGAACAGCGCGCTATGGCCAGCGAGGCCGGCAAGTTCACGCAAAAGGAAGTGCTGCCCAAAGAGCGCTTGCTCGAATCCAAGGAAGGCAAGGCCGACAAGGTCATGGTCAAGCTTTTGCGCAAAGCCTGTCAGCTTGGCTTTGCCCAGGTCGAAGTGCCCGAAGCCTACGGAGGCCTGGGCGCAGACAAGGTCACGTCGCTGCTGATTGCAGATAAACTTGGTGATTCCGCTGACTTTAGTGTGACATGGGGCGCACATGCAGGCATAGGCTTGGCGCCGATTCTGTACTTTGGAACGGACGCCCAAAAGCAGCGCTGGGTGCCCGGCATCACCAGCGGCAAGACGGTGTCATGCTACGCGCTCTCTGAACCTGGTTCAGGCTCCGACGCTTTGGCGGCGCGCACGGTCGCCAAACTCAACGAAGCTGGCAGCCACTACCTCTTGAACGGCACCAAGCAGTGGATTACCAACGCCGCGTGGATGGACATCGCGATCGTGTTCGCCAAGGTCGATGGCGACAAGTTCACGGCCTTTGTC
>CANMNA010000081.1 GCA_947499075.1 Myxococcales bacterium | reverse complement strand
GCTTCGCTCGCCGCTTGACGCGGGCCGGCGGGCTGCCTTCGGCGCCCGCCGGAGCCGTCAAATTGCCGTCGCGCAACCGTGGAATTTGACCCGCAGGGTGGACTGGATTTGGCCAGCGCTGGTGGTCTGATTTTTGGCAGCGGTGAAGGGTGACAACGCCGTCAGTCTAAATATAGGTAACAACTGGCTCAATATCCACCAGGTGACGCGCCCTAAACGCCCCTGAAATGCCTAGTTCACTTTTTCGTAATCAGCAGGTCCCGGGTTCAAGTCCCGGTGTTGGCTCCGGCAGTTGAATCAAGAGTGCTACCTGTCTGGGAGTCGCTGTATCTACAGGTCGCCAGAGCGCGCAGCCGGTGGTCGGCGCGATGCTGTCGCGCGCGCCGATGCGCTCTTGCGGGTCCCGATTTCCGGCCTCGGAGCGCGAGCCCGAGAAATATCAAGTACTCGACCGCCAACTCATGGGCTCCAAGTGGAGGCACCGTCGCGGCCGCTCCTCGTCCACCGCGATTCGGCCGCGACGTCGGCAACAGTTCTCGGTTCATAGTCGCAAGCCGATTCGCCTTCGTCTCGGCGGCCGGTCCAAGCCCCTCGCAAACGGTCAAATCACGCTCGATCGGTGCGGACCAGCAAGCACATGCCGATCACGTTATTGACAGGAAAATCCAATGTCATCAACAAGCACGCCAAGTCCCTTGTTTTGCCCCGATCCCGCTGTATCAAAAGTGAACTTGAGCGTCTTTGTCGTGCCCGCCCAAGCCGCTGGAAACCCGAACGAATAGGCGTGCCAATAGTCGTCGACGAACTTGCTGATGTCCAGAGTGAGCACCGGTTGTCCCCCGAAGCTGACGACAATTGTGTCGTTGCCGCCGTTCCCGCCGCCGAGCAGCAATGTGAGGACTTCTGAGATATCAGGCGAATAGCGCAGGTGCAACGTCAGTTTCTTGGCAGATGCGGGAATCGCAATTTCCTTCTGAGCGCTTGCCGGAAAACTGGCACCGTCGTAGCTCGATCCGTTGCCGCAACCGAGTCCGGACCCACCCACGCCGGGCGCACCAGCCCATGCCGCAATGACCCATGGCGCCTGCAACGACCAGCTGCTCAGGCCACTCTCGAAGCCGTCAATTACGCTGTCCTTGCACGTCTGCGGGCAGAAATCTTGACCGTTGCAATCTTGATCCGTGCCGTCACACTCCTTTTCGGGAGCCAATGGGTAAATCGATTTGTCTTTGTCGTCGCAATCTAGTGCCTTGGAGGCGGTGTAGCCATTGGCTGCGATGCACTGCTTCTTGGCCGCTCCGGTACCGAAACCGTCGCCATCGCTGTCGAGGTACCAATCGCTGCCTGCGTCCTCATCGGTTACGCCATTGCAGTTGTTGTCGGCGCCGTCGCAGGTCTCAGTCATGTTTGGCTTAACTACCGCTGACGTGTCGTTGCAGTCTCCACCCCACGTCGCGGTGTACGGCACAGCGACGCCACAGAGGCACTGCGTCTTGTCGGTTGCGCCGTAGCCATCCGCATCCGTATCCGCATAAAATGCCTTGCAACCGGCTGCGTCTTTTTCGTCCACGGCTTGGTCGCAATTGTCGTCTTTGTCATTGCAGATTTCCTTGGCCTTTGGAAATACCGCCTTGTCGCTGTCATTGCAGTCACCGGACACGGATGCAACAAAAGGAATGACGGCTGTACACAGACATTTAGGGGTACTTGCGGTTGCGCCAAATCCGTCGCCATCGCCGTCACTGAAAAACGTGCTGCAGCCCGTGGCGTTTGCTGAATCAACGACTGCATTGCAGTCGTCGTCAATGCCATTGCACGCCTCGACAGCGCCCGGGAACACCGCGCTTTGGCTGTCATCGCAGTCGCCGCTTGTGGCTGAACTTGCCAAGCCCGTTGGTGTGCACAAGCACTGAGGCGATACACCGACCTTGCCAAACCCGTCGCCGTCGCCATCGACAAAATACGACTTGCAGCCGATCGCGTCTGCTTCATCGGTTTTGGCGTCGCAGTCGTTGTCGATGCCGTCGCAAATCTCGGGCGCGGTCGGTCCAATCTTGAAATCCAAGGGCTTACAATCCAGCGTGTCGACTGTTGAGTCATTGTCGTCGTCGGTATCGACGCAGTCTGCGCTACCGTCGCCGTCGAGGTCTGGTGCCCCTTCGTCGGTCTTACCGTTGCAGTTGTCGTCCGTGCCGTTACAAACGTCCGTTTTATCCGGGTGAAGGGATTTTGCGTCGTCGTCACAATCGCCGGTCTTCTCTGAAAATCCCGGGGCCGGCGCCCCACATGTGCACGAACTGGCTTCGGTTTTGCCCCATCCGTCGCCGTCGGTATCAGAGAACTTCGCGGTACACCCGGTCGCAGATCCCTCGTCAGTTTTGCCGTTGCAGTCGTTGTCCACGCTGTCGCACGTTTCAGTGGCAGGTGCTGCCGCGTCGCATGGGCTGAGGCCGACGAGTGTACATTTGCGAATTCCGGCACAGGCGCCCAAGCTGTTGCTGCTTGTGCACGCTGTTGCGGCGCCGTCATTGGTGGCTTTGGGCGAGCATCCGCATGTGCCAGCGATGCGCACGCACTGGCTTCCGGCGCCCTTGGTTCCCTGGGCCGGTTGACAGGCGTAACCTTCCGGGCAGTCGGTCGCCTCGTCGCAGATGCCGCCGCAAAATCGCCCGCCGGTGACTATTTCCACGCACAACGCCTGCGCGCTCAGAGCGGCGCACTCGGTGTCTGCCAAGCATGGCCTACACAAAGCGGTTAACGTAGGAAGGCAAACAAACGTTGGATCTCCTGCGCCTGCCTGCGCGCAGGAAAATCCTTTGGGACAACAACTGGAGCACTGCTTTGTGCACATTTTACCGCTGGCGGTGTCGACGCAGAATCCGCTGTCACAGTCCGAGTTAGATTTGCACGTAGCGCCAGATTCGCCGGGCAGTGGCTTTTCGGAATTTTCGCACTCTACAGTTGAATCCGCCTTTGCTGCAGTTTCCGATCTGCCTGTGCCGTCGTTGTCTCGCTCCGGCAAGTCTGCGGCAACTTCGCCTGCAAGCGGTATGCCCGCAGCATCGATTCCGGGTGACCCTGCGGAACAGGCGGTGGCCAACACCAGAGTTGCGCAATACGCGAAGGTGCGGCAGTCGTGAGAGAATTGCATCGTTGTGGTCTCCAAGGCTACGATAGTAGAGGCGGCAATTTCACGGTAGCCACCTGGGGCAGGCGGCGGTCGGGCGCCATCCTATCGAAACTGGCACGCTGCCGCGAGAGGACGACGTCTTGTGGTGCCTGTTCCCAGAAAGGGTGGCGCACTACACTGACGCAAAACTCGCCTGGCGCTGTTTCGCAGCGCAGCAGCCGGTGGGGTGCCGAAAAGGGCCCAGTTGGGCTCAGCGCCAGCCGTACCCAGGTGTCGTTGCCCAACGGCGAAATGTAGGTGACGAGCAAGCGCCCAGATGAATGGCTAGCGAAGTGCAAATCGCCTACGTCCGTTAGGATCGGCTGGGCATTGTCCACGCCACTGGCAAATTGACCGACACCCGTGGCGTATTGGTAGCTTGCGGGTTGCGCGGTAAACTCGGGCGGGATACGTGCGACAAAACAGTGGCGCGCCTATGCGCCTGACGTGTTTTCGCAGCCATACACGTACACGAAATTGCCCTCGAACCAAGCGGCGTGACCATAATGGGGGAGATCCGCGCTCCAGATCAGGTCCTTGCGCTCAAAATGCCTTGGAGCGCCCAGCCGTGTGGGCTCCGGGTAAAACAAGGCACCACCGCGGCCTGTGGTGTGTACACCGAATGGCTTGCTGGTGTCCGCACGCCAGGCTTCATAGAACGTCCACCGGCTGCTCCTGGCAGAGACTGTCGCAAGCGGCATCGCAAAGTCGTCGCTCGCATCGGTCGCCGGCAAGGCCGGGCCAACCGACGACGACGGACTGGAAGCTGCACAAGGATCCGCAGTAGCTTTGGCGACAAACAACAAGCCATCCTGTCGGAAACCATCGGTACTGCCAAACATCAGGCGCAACGTGCCGTCGGGCATTACCCAAGACTGACCGCTGCCCCCGAGGGCGCCGTGACCAACAAGCAACGTGCAGCCCTGAGTTGGTACGACATCTTCTCCAGCCTGAGCATCGTCTGCCGGAATCGCGTCAAGTGGAATGGCAGGAGGTGCGAACGTGCCCCACAGGCGCCACGCCCCTTGGGTGAAAAACGCGGGACGGGTGAGATCCCCAGCAGCGACATCTTGCAGTGCAAACCGCGCGACGCTGCGCCCGGCATGGGCACAGTACAGGAGATGTAAGTCCTCTCGAAGGCCGAGATGCGGGAGGCTCGGCGGCAGCACCCAAAAATTGGGTAGTACGCTCCGACATCGTGCCGGACGACTTCAGGACGACGGCACCGGCGACACCTGCAGCACCGACGAATTCTAGTGCCAGCTTCGGGCGCAGCCAGCCTGCCCAATGCGACGGCGACGGTACAGCGCGACGGAGACTACGCGCTCAGCCGACCGGCAACGCCTGTCACTCCGCATTGCCAACGCTCACGTGCACCGCCACCGACCCTCGGTCACCGATCCGCGCCCCGTTATCACCAGCCCCGGTAGCGCCGCCACAACCAATTCAATGGCCTTCGCCGTCACAGCCTTAGCCCCAAAAACCTTCACGGTCTCGCGCGCCAACTCCGCTTCGCTGATTGAAATCGCCCGGCCCAAAACCCAGGCTGCGGCATTGGCGATCTCCTCTGGTGCCACCTCATCCATCGGCCGCGCGTCACCTGCCGCGACATAGCGAAATCGGCGCCACGCTTCGGCGTTCACGCCAGGCGGCCACAAAAAGTCACCGCCGCGCCGCAGCGGCCGTTCCGCCTGCGGCACCAAGAGCAAACTGCCGAGCAAGTGCGCGGCGATCTTGTCGCCCGTGCGGCCAAAGCCCCACGAACTCGCGATGATTCGCAACGCCACCGCCACGCTGACTGGCCCGAACTCGGCCACGATCGCACACAGCGACTGCGCCAGCAGCGGTCGCAAGTGCTTAAACAGAAAGGAGTCCTTGTCATGTGCCTGCCCGCGCATCTGCGGCGCCACAAACGGCACACACCCGGCAGGCCACGTTGCAGCGGCCGGAGCACCGACAACCGACAGCGTCACGGGCTCCGCCTCAATCGGTTGCGGCACCGGCGGCGGCGTCCCGGCAACCGCCGCCACCGCAGCGTTGCGCACTGCCTCCAGCAACTTGGCCTCTGCTGACTTTCGGTCATACCACCAATCCGTCGACCACACGCGGTAGATCCGCCAGCCCAGCGAAACCAGAACCTCTTCGCGCAAGCGGTCGCGCTCGCGGGCCACGCGTGAGCCATGGTAGGTTGCGCCATCGCACTCGATGCCCACCAGATACGTACCGACCCGCTGCGGATCGAGCACCGCGAGGTCCAGCCGGTAGCCGCTGCAGCCGACCTGCGGGTGGACTTGCCAACCTGCCGCGACCAGCACCTCAAACACCGCGCGCTCAAACGGGCTCTCGAACTCGCCGTGCCGCGCGGTGGTGATGGCGAGCAGACTCTGTGCGCCGTGCACCGCGTAGCGCAAGAACGCCTTGAGGTGCGCCACGCCCACCGCGCGCGACTTGTTCTCGTCGATTTGGTCCCAGTTCAGGGTGCTGAACACGACCAGCCGCTGGCGCGCCCGGGTGACCGCGACGTTGAGGCGCCGCTCGCCGCCTTTGCGGTTCAACGGGCCGAAATTCATCGTCACCTTGCCCGCCAGATCTGGCCCGTAGCAGATGCTGAACAGCATGACGTCGCGTTCGTCGCCCTGCACGTTCTCCAAGTTCTTGACGAACACCGGCTCTGGTGCCGCATCGCCAAAATGGCGGAGTGCCTCTGGCGCGCTCGCCAGCCGCTGGTCCACCAAGTCCTCAATGAGCCGCTGCTGCACCTGGCTAAACGTCACCACGCCCACCGAAGGCCGCAGCCCATCGGGCAAAGCCAGCAGGCGAAACAGCTCGGCCACCACCGCATGCGCCTCGGCGGGATTGGTGCGCGCACCGCCACGATCATAGTGACCTGCGACAGCCACAAACTTGACGCCCAGATCGGCAACTTCATGCGCCGCCGAGGGAAACGTGTGCAGCCGGTTGTCGTAGTAGTTGGCATTGGAAAATGCAATCAGCGATTCATGGCGGCTGCGGTAGTGCCATTTGAGCTGCAGCTCGCGCAGGCGCGCCGCCACCATCTCGTCCAAAATGCTCTCGGTGTCCTCCACCGCCTCCTCGTCTGGCAGGTCGTCGTCGTCGCCATCGCTTTTGTCGAAGAAGCTGGTCGGCGGCAGCTGCTTGCTGTCGCCCACCACGATGACCTGCTTGCCGCGCGCAATCGCCCCGACGGCGTCCCACGGCGGAATTTGACTGGCTTCGTCGAACACCAGCGCGTCAAAGGCCTCGATGCTCGGGTCGAGGTACTGCGCCACCGACAGCGGGCTCATCAGCACGCAGGGCTTCAGTCGGCGCAACGTCGTTGGAATTTTGGCGAACAACTGGCGAATCGGCATGTGGCGGCGTTGCAGCTGCAACTGGCGACGCAGCAGCCCCATCTCGTCGCCGGGCGCTTCGGCATCGGGCGCGCGGGCCGCAAGCCGGGCTATCACCTCCTTTTGGGCGAGTTTCAACAGCTTGGTGTCCAGGGCGCGGAAAGCGGCAATGCGCTCGCTGTGGGCTGCCCCACGGAAACCGCGCAGTTGCGGGTCGTTGTGCAAGCGCGCTTCCCACCACGCCTCGCGCAGGCTGCGGTCCAGTGCCTTACGGAGGTCGATTGCGTCAAATTTACCAATTTCACAGGCTTGAATCAGCGGTGCCAGCCCCAGTTTGGCTGCTCCTTGCAGCGCTGCCGACAGTGCACACCAGTCGCGCAACTGCGGCAGTTCCGTTTGCCAGTGCCGCGCCATCTCGATGGACTGCTGCGGCATGCACCGCGGACCGAAAGCGTCGACTTGCAGCTCCAGCCGCTTGGCCACGTCCGCTTGGGCCATGCGCAAGGCCTCCGCAGTCGCAACCAGTTGGCTGAGCAGTTCGCGCTTGGGCGAGCCGCTGGCCAGCAGCGGGGCATCGGTTGTCGCCAGGTGCAGCAACCGCTGGCACGCTGTCACGGAGTCAACCTGACCGGCGATCGCGAGATACGCACGGTGAAACTGCTCTGCCCAGTCCAGCACCGCAGTCGCCTGGGTCCAGTCGGTGTCGGTGCCGCGCCAGACCTGGCCCAACTGCGTCGCGTTGCCAACGCTGGTGAGTTGCTCGCCTTCGCCCTGCTGCCAGATCGCTTCGTCCAGGTCGCTGACCAGCTTGGGGTAGTCGGGCAACGCAGTCTCCGCCAGTGGTCGCAGCTGCCGGCGTACGCCCCACAGCATCATCCACGCCAGCAGCGCAAAGGCGGTAGACCATTGGATGATCCGTGCCCGCAGCGGGGCCAACGCCACCTGCCACAGCCCTTCGCGCCAGCCCTGCCGCAGCCCGGCGCGCCGCACGCTCCACGCTTTGCCGCGCTGAACCCACTGGCGCAGATTCGCCAACCGCTGGTTAAAGCCAGTCGCGTCCAGCAACGCCTGCGGCGGGGCCGGCGTGGTCAGCAGCATAGCCGCAGCGTTTGACAGCTCGGTAATCCCCACGCTATGTGGCAATTCCAGCAGCTGAGCCATGTTGTGGCGCGCTTGTTCAGCCGCCACCGCTCGCGCGTGCAGATTCGCCAGCGCCCCCTCGACGTCGCGCTGCCACAGCGGGCTCCAGTCGACACAACCCGCTTGCCGCCACGGATGGTTCGCCAGTCCGCCCGCTTGGCCAATGGCCACCATCAACTCGTCCACCGCTTGCTGCTGGTCGCCGACTTGTTGCGCAGTCAGCGCGGCCAAGTCCAGCGCCGGCAAGTTCACGTGCGGCCACGCTTCTTTGCCGAAAAGAAATGCCAGAACCCCGCGCGTGGACTCTCCAAACGGCGACGGGGTCGCGAGCGCAGTGGCATAGGCATTCAGATGCTGGCGTGCCCGACTCAACTCGGCCGCCTGCTGCTGCCACGCGTCACTGCTTTGGGTCCGCGCCACCTCGAACGACGCCCGCAACTGCTGCATCACCGCCGCCTTGCTGGCCTGGTGCGAGTGCAGTTCGAGGCAAAATGGCCCAAGGCCGACCTTCTCCAGCCGTGTGCGCACCACGTCCAGCGCCGCTCGCTTCTCGGAAACAAACAGCACCGAGCGGCCGTGGGCCAGCAACTGGGCAATCAGGTTGGTAATCGTCTGCGATTTGCCCGTGCCCGGCGGTCCTTGCAGCACAAACGAGGAACCAGCCAGCGCTGCTTGAATCGCCGCGCTCTGGCTGGGATCGGCGTCCACCACGTGCAGGGTCTGCGCGGGGTCCAGCGCGCTGTCGAGCTTGTCCTCGGCCACCAGTTCGGCCGCCAGCGGATAGGGGTTGCCTGTCCCGTAGAGCAAGTGGCGCACCACCGGGTTTTGCAGCAGTGCCTCTTGCTTGGCTTGCAAGTCCAGCCACATCAGGAACTTTTGAAACGAGAACAGGCCCAAGTGGGCCTCGTTGTGGACCAGCCAGCGGTCCCGATCGCGGATCAAGTGGCGGAAATTGTGCAGAACCCGCGCGATATCGACCCCTGACTGGTCCTCAGGCAGCACCTCCATCCCCGCGACCACAATGCCGAAATCGGCTTCCAGCTTCTTGAGCAGCGTGATGTTGACACGGGTTTCGTCATCGGCCCGTCGCAGCGACCACTTGCCGCCGTTGCCGCGCTGCAGTTGCACCGGAACCAGCACCAGCGGGGCACGCCGCGGTTCCTTGCTCGACGGCGACTCGAACCACTCGAGCATGCCCAGCGCCACATACAGCAGAATCGCGCCTGACTCGTCGAACGCCAGTCGGCTCAGCCGCCACAACTCGGTCAGGGCCTTCTCGTGTTCGGCCGGAGGCATGTCGGTGTGCAGCACTCCTTGCCGTTGCTGTTCTTTGGCCAACTCCGCCAGTGCGGCGCCGTTCAGCTCGCCGCCCGCCGTCGCCATCCGCGCGCCCATCGAGCGCAACGCAGGCTTGGGTTCCAAGGCGTAGGCCCCGTCGCCCGCCAAGGTGTCTTCCAAAGTTGCCGGATCGACATGGGGTAGTTGGCAGTTTTTCTTGCCGTCTCGGTAGTTGAGCAGCCGGTTGCGCAGTGTCAGGTCCAACAGATGCGCCTTCCAGCGTTCGATGCGGGCGTTGGCGGGCAGGGTTGGCGTCGCCCCTTCGGCAAAGCGAAAGCGCTCAGCGGGCAGGGTGCCTCCGGTTGGCACCTGGGACGTCGGCGGTACGGGCAGCGGCGGCGGTGCGGCGCTTTCGTCGCGGTCAAACGGCAGCGGGCGGATCCGGTGGCTGCGGGCGCAGTGCACATCAATGGCCAAGCGGAATTCGGGTTCCACCTTGAGGTAGCCTTCGGCCAGCTCGCGCGCTCGCTCAAACGGCGTGGCACCGGCGACCGGTGAAGAGTCGAACACCAGGGCCTCGCCCAATTCGATGCGTTTGCGAATCGGCCGTGGGTCGTCCAGGACCGGAGTTTGCAGGGCGAATTCGGTCAGCCACACGCCGACGAAGGCATGATCTTCGACGAGGATAACCAGCGCGTGCAGCCCTGCTTGCTCCAGCAGCGCCGCGAACAACAGCGTGATGTCGAGGCAATTGCCCAGCCTTTGCTGCAGGACCTGTTCGTGGGTGCGGACCTTTTGGCCGGTGGTCTCGAATCCCGCTGCGGTGGTGATGTAGGTGATGCCGTAGGCCTGCACCGCCTCGTACAGCGCCCGTGCCATCTGGTGCACACGCACGCGGTCGCGGGTCTGGTAAGCGTTGAGGTTGTTGGAGCCGGTGGCTTTGCCCAGGCGGGCTGCGGCGTCCACCAGTACGGGTGCGAGCACTGCCGCGTTTGGACGCACGAACGCCGCCAGCAGCTCAGGCAGCACGCCGATGCCGCCGAAGTGATGAGGGGACAGGACATCAACCGGCGTTTGGACTGTCAGCGGTTCCATGTCCGCGGCTTCGATGCGGACTTGGAGGTAGCCGGCTTCGTTTTCGACCTGCGCGGCGAGGAACTGGGGGTGCAGGACGAGCGGGACCGGGGCGATGAGGTGGGTCTTGCCGGCGGCGATGGCTTCGATGCGCAGTTGCCAGTCGGCGCAGAACGGCGGGTGGGCGGTGATGGTTATGGTGATGTCGGTGACGGTAGTTTTGGCGGCGCCTGGGGTGCTGTCGTCGTTTTCAGTGGTGTTTGTCAGTTCTAAGCGGCGCAGGCACGGGACGTGGTTTTGCTGGAGTGCCAAGTTGACACGCGGGACCAGGTCGAGGGTGACGGCGAGCCGAGGGGCGGGCGGTGCGGGCATGGGAGTGGCCTTGCGGTCGGGGGCGACGATGGCGATTGTGGGCGATTTGGCTGGGGATGCAAGGGTGGGCGGGCGAGCTCGGTTTGCGATGCAAGATGATGTTTCGGCGTAGTTTGTTGCCGTGCCGTCCGCGTCGTCGCGGCACTTTGTCCTTGCTGGTGCAGGACTGCGTCCTATTGCCTCCATTGGCCGCGCAACGGACCGAGGCCTCGGGGCGACTGCCCAGGTGCTCGCCGCTGGGGCATGGTTTTTGGGCGAACCGGCGTCGAGTCCGGCCTTGTCGACGATGCTGAATCGAGCATTGTCATGCTCGGCAAAGAGGAACTGGCGCGGCGGCAAAAGTTGTGGGCAGACGCGCTGAAGGCAGCAGAGGAGCGCCATCACGAGGCCCGCAAGGCAATGCGCACCGCCAAACCACGGCTGCGGGCCAAGCTTGAGGCAATTCGTGAGGAATGCCTCAAGCGCCGCCATCTGTCGATCGTGGAACAGGGCACGTGGCTTCGGTCGGTCGTGCAGAGGTACTTCAACTACCATGCCGTGCCGACCAACATCCGCTCTCTGGCCATGCTTCGCGACGAGGTCACCAAGCACTGGCGACACGCGCTTCGGCGCCGAAGTCAGCGCGGCACGGTTCCTCGGTCGCGAATGCACGCGCTTGCCGTCCGCTGGTTGCCAGCGGCAAAGATCCTGCACCCTTGGCCGCACGAGCGATTTGCCAGTCGTCTCCAAGGTAAAAGCCCGGTGCGTTAGCAGCGCACGCCGGGATCTGCGCGGGGAGCGGTCGGAGCAAACGGCCGTCCCTACCGCGACCGCAGATCATGGGGCAAGGGGACCCGCAGATGACGATGATCTATGCCCATTTTAGGGGGGAGCGCTTTGGGCGCGATTTTTGGCGGTTTGGCGGGCTGGTGGTGTAGCGGGTGCGGTCGTGCTTGACTCCATGCAGTCGGCGTGAAAGATCGTTGCTCTCTCCGAGCGGCGCCATGGCTGCCGAAGTTGGCTGAGTTTGTCTCGCCCGGTGGCAGAAGCATGAATTTTGTGAACGCCGACTCCGTCCACAGACAATGCAGAAGGTTGTCCTCGATTGTTTGCTTCCCAATTTGGCGACCCGCCGTGCGTGCATTTTGCTGCACGGTTGTGGTCGTCGCCGCCAATTGCAGGCAAACGCCGTCAGCCACATTGCCACCGCAAGTGACGCCCAGTGTATCGCCCGTGGTGAACAACACTGCAGTTGACATGCAGCCGAATACTTCTGCGCTTACTGCTGCCGTCCAGCCCCGAACACAGCGCGAGATCGCCGATTGTCTCAGGACCCACGCGAACACGCCCCACGCTTTGGCAGTGACCTGGCCGTCACGGATCGGTCATCAGGTAGTTTTGGATGCAGAAATCGTGCGTGCCCTCGACTTTGCCCACCTCCTTGTTCGCGCGGGCAGCGAGCACTTTCTTGTGATGGCCACGCCAGCAGCGGTTTGGGAAGGCGAGAAGCCTAAGGACCTGTGACAAAATTAGTCGATCGAATGCTGTCCACGGTCAGACCTCACTGCGCGGCGAAATAGTGTAGTTCCATTCTCCATGAAACTTATGGGGCCGCAAATTAATCGACGCCATTTCGACGTCACTGACCTTGCGGCCCTT
>CANMNA010000080.1 GCA_947499075.1 Myxococcales bacterium | reverse complement strand
CCGTGCGAACGCAGCGTAGGCCTGTTCGAGCGACTAGCTTGATTTTACGTCGATTGGCTCAGTACGACGCGCTGGCCGACGCTCGTAGGTGTCGTGGTTGGTTTTGGGGCAGCAGAGGTGGTTGGTTTTTCGGCAGCGGCCAAGCCGGTGGTGTGGGAGGGGCGCCCGGCGACGGGCGCCCCTACCCGATCCTGCAGGTGCGCAATTCATTGCGATGGTGTCCTCGGAATGGCCCCGCTGCGGTTTGCCAGTGGACTCAATTGGCTACACCCTCTTATCGGTTTGCAACCCGCCGCTGCGCCATTGCATAGATGTCTAGGTAGTGCTGGGCCGATTGCTGCCACGAAAAATCAGTGGCCATGCCGGTTTGCTGCAGCTGGCGCCAGACAGGCGGATTGCCATAGAACGTATCTAGGGCCCGGTCGACCGCCCACTGCAGCCCGGCCAAAGTGTCGTGCTCATACGTAAAACCAGTGGCCGTCTGCTCGGCAATCGTGCGCGCGGTCGCAGGCACCACGGTGTCGAACAGGCCACCGACCGCCCGAACAATTGGCACGGTTCCGTAGCGCATGGCGTACATCTGCGTCAGCCCGCACGGTTCGTACCGAGACGGCATCAGCATCGCATCGGCACCTGCCTGCAGGACGTGCGCAAGATCCGGCTCAAATCCAACGCGTACCCGCACATACTTGGCAAAATGCGGATCGCGCTCCAACCGCTGGAAGCGATCTTCCAGCGCTGGCTCGCCCTTGCCGAGCAGCACCAGCCGGACCGACCGGCTGGCCAAGTACGGCACAAGATCAGCCACCAGATCGAGGCCTTTTTGCTTGCTAAAGCGCGACACGACGCCAAACACAGGGTGCGGATCGTCTGCGTCGAGCTGGCCCATCGCCAGTACCCTTCTGCGACACGCTGCCTTGCCGCTCAGGTTGGTCGCGTCGAAGTGGGAGGTCAGAAATGGATCAGTCGCTGGGTTCCACACCTCGGTGTCTATGCCGTTGAGTACACCAAACAGGCGCCGGCTGTGGTAGCCGAGCACCCCTTGCAAGTTCTCGCCGTACTGGTCGGTGCGAATTTCGTCGGCATAGCGCGGACTGACCGTGGTAATTGCGTCAGCTGCCGCGATACCGCCCTGTAGCCAATTCAAGCCGCCGTGGAATCCCAATCGCTCCATGCGCAGCAAGCTCGGATCGAGGCCTAGGTGCGTGATTTCACTTGCGGGAAACACGCCCTGGTACGCGAGGTTGTGAATCGTGAGCACGCTCGCGGTGTTGGGCAGTGCCCGACGCAGAGGCCCCTCAAGGTACAGCGGAATCAGCGAGGTGTGCCAGTCGTGGGCGTGAAAGATATCAGGGTGCCCGCCCAGCAGGCGATGCGCTGTGTACAGGACAACACGCGAAAAGTTGGAGTAGCGCACCGCGTCGTCGCTATGGCCGTACACGCCGTCGCGGTCAAATAGCGCAGGACAGTCAACAGCATAGGTTATCAAGCTGCCGGACTTGGTGTCCGCTGGGTCCGCCTCGATCTCCGCTTGGCGGGGCCCTTCGTCAATGCGAAACACCCGGCTGTCATGGCGGTGATCGCCGATCCACACTTGTGCCGTGACGCCGGTATCGATCAGGCGTGCACCGCGACTGCCCACATTCTGGCGAACTTGACGGTAAAGCGGCACAAAAACGGCGATTTGACAACCTAGTTTGGCCAACGCCTTGGGCAGTGCCGCCGCGACTTCGCCCAAGCCACCGGTCGAGACCCACGGGGTCAGTTCTGCAGCGGCAAAAGCTATCCGCATAGCGGGTTACCTTTCCTTGATGGCGTCGTTGCTGTGCCGGCTGACTTTGACGAACAAATCACTGGCCGTTTTGATGACGTCAGCCGTGCTTGGGTCTTGCTCGAGCATGGACACCATGTCTTGTGCGATCTCGATGGGACCGTCTTTGGGCACGTAAGTGCCCTTAGGCAGCATCACAATGCCCTTGCTACTGACGAACGGAAAGCGCTTGCGGTCGTTGTCCGGATCGAAGCCAATGGTCGTGCCCTCGGCCACGACGACGTTGGTGTCGGCGAGTACGTTCTTGATCCAGCAGTGTCGACCGACCCGATCGCGGCCGTTGAATACGCTGTTGTCGATGCTGGCGAAGCGATGAAAATAGCAATCGACACCCGCGATGGTGCCCGACAGAACCGCACCCGACACAATGGTACCTTCGCAAACCAAGGTATCGACGACTTGACCGAACTCACGTTGCTTGCCGGCGAGCACAAACTTGGCAGGCGGCAATTGGTAAGGTGCGCTGCGGATGGGCCACTTGCGGTTGTACAAGTTGAACGCCGGAAGTACGGCTCGCAAGTCCATGTTTGCTTCGAAATACGAGTCGATAGTCCCCACGTCGCGCCAGTACGGCTTGGCATCGGCACTTTCTCCAGGCACACGATTGGTTGAAAAGTCGTAGGTAATCACCTTGGCACCGTCTTTGACCATTTGCGGGATAATGTCCTTTCCGAAGTCGTGTGAGCTGTCGAGCGCGGCCGCATCGTTGAGCAGAACCTCCTCAAGCACTTGACGCTTGAAAAAATAGTTGCCCATAGATACCAAGCACATGTCAGGTTGGCCAGGAATCGTGGCTGCGTCTTTCTTGGGCTTTTCTTGAAAACCGGTAATCCGCCCGGTGGCATCGACTTGAATGACGCCGAAACTGTGCGCCTCTTCTTTGGCTACCGGAAAGGCCGCTACCGTCAAGTCGGCATCTTGCGCGACGTGGTGGGCCTCCATTTGGTCAACAGCGATTTTGTAAATGTGATCACCACCGAAAATCGCGACGTGCTCCGCGTGGTCGTCGTGGATCAGATTCAGGTTCTGGTACACCGAGTCGGCAGTACCAACGTACCAGTGCTCGCCTCGCCGCATTTGTGCCGGCACCGGCTCAATGAATTGATCCGGCAAAATGCCACCCAAGTTCCAAGTGTGATTCAAGTGACGAATCAGCGAACTCGCCATGTACTGGGTCAGCACGTGGATGCGGTAATAACCTGAATTGACGAAATTGGACAGCACGAAATCGATGATGCGGTACCGCCCGCCGAAAGGGACAGCAGGTTTGGCCCGGTGCGACGTGAGCGGCGCCAGACGTGTTCCCTTACCGCCGGCCATGATCATCACCAGTGTGCGCGCCATTATCGACCTCAAGGCGACCTCCGCTGGCCGCCGTCGGGGAGTGTGGCCTGAAAGGTGGGCCGTGTCGAGAAGGCGCGCGGTCCGCGATCCCCCGCTTTGAGCGCATCTCTGTGTCACTGCGTCGCTTCTCTCGCTGCGGCGTACCTGAGTACGTCTCGCTCTTTCAGTTCCTTGTTTCTTGTCGAGCGCAGCGAGCAACCCAGCACTGCGCATCTCAAATCGGGGGCCGCGGGAGATTTCTATTGGGAATTTGGGTGGTTGCGCTGGCGGGCTAAAACGAGCCGCCAAAACCCAAGCTGCCGTGCCACACCGACCCGCCGTGTTCGAGTGAGCCGACCGGGTCGTTGGGATCAACTGCGATCGCAAGTCTGCGATTCAGCGCCTGGAATTGAAGGCCAAGGTCGATGTGAAATGGTCCGGGCGTGTCAGTTGGCTCAGTGCCTTGCGCCGCAAGCCTGTCGCGCAGCCGTGGCGCGTAGCTACCTAGTCGCAGGGATAGGCCGGCGGCCACCACGTGGGCGTCGCTGTCCAAGTACTTGAACGGCCCAGTCGCCCGGGGCGCGGGCGACGGCCGGTAGCGATACCCCGCGCGGACCAACCATTGGGCGCTCGCCTGCCACTCCGCGGCCAGCGCAGGACTCAAAGTGTCACGAAACCCCAACTGTATCGGCTTAGTGTCGGTGCCTACGTCGACAATGTCCTGCAGGCCAAATGCCCGAACTGCCGGGCCTTGGACATCGAGCGACACTTGGGGCGATGGATCCGGGGCATCGGACCACCGCGCCAAGGTCAGGTCGGCGGAGAGCAAAAGGAAGCTGGGTTGGCGCCACGCGATGCCGGCGTTGAACACGTGTGGGGTGTAGAGCGCCTGATGCGACAGGCCGATGCCTAGCAGCGCGCTGTCGCCCACATGCACGTCGCTTGGAATGCCATACTCCAGCGACAACTGCTGTCGGTAGCTCGCAGCGAGGCGCCACTGCTTGCTGGCGTCGAACACAGCACCGGCGGTCAGGCTGGTGCGCGGCTCGAGCCCGATCGTCATCGTCGCCCGATCCATGGTGTGGTTGGTCGGATTGACCCGCAAGTCGATCGCGGCGTTGAGGGTCGCCAGAACTTGCACCCCGACGCCAAGCCACAACCGCTCTGTTGTGCGACCTGCCAGCGAAAACAGGAACGCTAGGCGCTCGGGCATCCCTTCGTACAGCGGAAAGTTGGGCGCCTGCGGATCAGCGCCGGCGATGCGAATGATGCGGCCGTTCGGCACCGCGAGCGCCATACCAACGGCCATGCGATCGCGCAGCACGCCGCCAAGCGGGTAGTGCCAGCCCACCGCCCACGCCGCGGTGTCCCTAGGTGTCACAGGCATGCGCGCCGAGAAGCCATCCGGATGCTTGCCCTGGCACGCCAAGTACGCGCCGGTGCAGACAGGGCGCTGCAAGTGAACGAACAACTGCGACTGCGTAATCGTAGCTGCGCCCCATGCACCCGCCAGCGGCGAAGCCATAAGCATGGCCGGATTGTGAAATGCCGCTTCGCCGCCTTGGGCAGCGGCTGTCAGCGCGCCGGCCATGGCTGTTCCACGCGGGCCTGCCCCAAATACTTCGAAGATGCTGGCTTGGGCCGGTAGCGCGAAGAGCACTGTCGCGGCTACGGCGGCAAGACGCCTGATCATGGACTCGCCTGCGTGCGGCACGGCTGAGCCACCAGGTCGCCCAGCAAGGCAAAGGCGCCGGGGAGTGCATCGGACTTGAGCAAGCCGACTAGTTCCGGCAAAGCCGCAACAGCAACGTCCGGACGAAGTATCAGCCCCAGCAACTCGTTCCACGCATCTGTTGCGGCGGGCTTGGACGCGAGCACTTCGGTTGCGGTGGCCAACAGCGGCAAAAAGTCGGCCGAGTCAATGTTCGCAGGCAGGCGCGCAGCTGTCGGGTCGGCGCTGGCGAGCACATCGTAGAGGTGCCCAGCAATCAATTGGTCTGGATCGAGGCCCAGCAGGCACAGCGCAAAACCGCGCAGCGCCTTGGCGGCTTGGACTTTGTCCTTGGGCGTATCGCCAACGGTTGCCACGCGCAACAGGTCGCGCAGCGCTCCAATGACACCCGGCACAATCGGGTCCACCAAGCGATCGAGCAGAGCCAGCAATGGCTGGGCATCGAACGTCGGCTGTGCCAGTGAAGTCGAGAGGTTATTGACCAAGGCCTGAAAGCCTACCCGGCCTTGCGCGCCGGCACTCTGGACCGCGCCCAGCAGCTGCCCTGCGCCTTGCGGGCCAGCGCTGAGCAGCACATTGAGCGAAGTCGAGGTCTTGGGGTCGCGCCACACGCGCGCGCCGAGCACAAACAGCTCGCCGGACAGGCAACTCTGCGCTACCGCAGCAAAAGCCGTCAGCTCTGCGATGTGCGGCGGCAGCGGCGGCTGCGCGGTCGGATCTCCTGGCAGTGTCTCCAACAAGGCCACAATCAAGGGCAAAAGTGCACCCAGGCCTTCAGGTGCCAACAGCTTGGGCAGCTTCTCCGCGGTGCCGGCGGGCATGGCGTAGGCGACATCGAGCACCAATTGGACGAAAGCGCGCTGGCTGGCGTGATCCAGACGTGTCGCGATGACGGCGGCCAAGTGACCGGTCTTGCCATCCTCGGCCAACTGGAGCAACGGGCCCAAGCGCTCATCAATGGTCTTACAGTGGGTTCGCACTGGGTCGGGCGGTGCGGAATCGTCCGCTGCACCACAATTGCTGAGGACACCGGCAATTGCCCCGACCACCGCAGCTTTGAAGGACGGACGCCTGATCACGGTACGCTCGATTCACTGTTCAACAACGCATGCGGCAAGGTCAGCGACAGGAACTGCGCGCCACTGACACGGCCAAAGCGTTCTACGGCGTCGCGGAACACGCTCGCGCTTCCAGCCGGGGCGGTCGTCGCTGTATCTGCCGCGAGCCACAGCGCGGGCCGGCCATCAACACGCACCCGGGCAATGCCTTCCACCGCCGACGCGGGCTGGAGCAAGTCGTCCAAGCGCGTCGGCACAGGGTCCGAGGCAGTGGGGCGCCAGAGGAGCGGCAAGCTGCCTTGCTCGGCCTGCATGATGCCGTGCGGCAAATCGAACCAAACCGTGATGCCTGCGAATTCTCCTGCGAGTTGTGGACCTTGAAGTAGGGCGTCCGCGAACTGCGCGGCAGCCGGAGGCACGCCTGCGGCTTGCCATGCTTGAGGCCGCCAGCGTGTTGCCGCGGGTGGGAGTGGCCGCTTGATAGGCCCACTGCGTATGTCAATCAGCGACTTGCGATCCAGGAGCGCTTGACCAATGGTGCGTGCGGCATCTTGCACCGCCAAGCTATCCGATGCCGAGATGAGCGCTCCAGCGGCGGCGGTTGTGGCAAGAACCCACGCCAGTCCGGTGTCTAGGTTCGCTGGCACCGCGCGCACCTGCCATGGCCCACTGCTCAGCGTCAACTCGGCACTACGCAAAGCTGTTTCCCCCGGAGCGCCTGCAGAAGACACCGACACCCAGACCGTCCACACCGCGTCGCTTCGGCCAGCAGCTTGCAAGGCCATCGGTACGCCATCGAGGCCGTTTGCCGCGACAACCGCGACGATAGAGGGGGTTTCTCGCACCGCAAGCAAGCGCTTGGCGAGTTCTGCAGGGGGTTCAGCGCTGGCAGTCTTGGGCTCCAAAACATAGCGGTAGGCGGCCTCGACGGTTTGCGGGTGCACAACAACATCACCCAAGCTGACTTTGGTTGTCGGATCACGCCGCCACGCCGCTTCCTCGCTAGCGAGGTGATCGACCGCTGCACCTAGTCCGGCCTCACCGAACAGCACAGGGGCGGCGTTGCGGCCGACAATTGCCGCCTGAACGGGCTCTCCGAGGCCTCTTCGCAAGGCGATCAGGCGGCCGGCTGAAATCATGCTGGCCGAGCCACCCGCTGGCCCAGAGCCGGCAACCGAGGTCTTTTCCAGCATGGCAGCAAACGACGCCTGAGCGGCCACAGCGTCTTGCGTTGGCTCGGGTTGAGCACCGGCAAGCGCGCGCAAGACGCAGTCGCGGGTGTGGGTCAACGTCGTCCGATTGTCGCCCACTGTTTTGGTCAGCACGTCGGCAAACAGAACTGGACGCACCGCGCCTGCCAGTCGGAATTGGGCAACGCCCTTCAATACTTTTGCCAAACCTGAGACTTGGTGCTCGGCGGCTAAGGTGGCTGCCCGGTCTCCGCGGTCAGATGTCCAAGCCCACGCCACGCGCGCCCGATTGCCTCGCTGAATTGCAGCTGATTCTCGTAGCACCAAAGCGCCGGCCGTGGCAGACGGCCACTGGCCGAGCACCGCGGCTTGCGCCACGCTGGGTGTAGTCTGGCCAAATCGCACCAGCGCTCGCAATTCGCCGGCGTCCGCTACCGTGACGACGTGCTCGACACCCGCCAAGCCCCGCCACGCTGCAGCGATTGGCGCGGCAAACCGTTCGACGGCTGCGGCATCGAGGCCAGGTGCGCCAGCACGCACCAGCACGTCTATGGGCGTCGCCGCGGTCGCTGCGGCCAAGCCTGACCACCCCCACAGCGCTTCGTGCGGCTCAGCGACAGCGGCAGTAGCGCTCGGCGTTGCGGCCAAGGTTGCAGCGTGAGATTCCAAGCCCAGGGCATCCGCGCTCGGCATGGGCACCACAGTGGGCGGGGAGGATTTTGTGCAAGCTGCCACGGCAAGTGACGCCAGCACCACCCATCGCGCGACACCCCATTGGCTTCGACAGATCATGCCGCAAGCATACCGCTGATTGCCGTGGCTGCAACGGCAACTGGCCGCGACTGCCCTCACCGCGGCGTGCCATTGCGCTGATTGGCGCACGCTTGCCGCAACGCCGCGGCACTGTCTTGCACGGCTTGCGCTGCTTGTTCAGGGTTTTCGCAAGTGAGCGCGGATGTAGCCAATGCGAGGCACGTTGCCAGCGCCGGCGGCGCGTTAGAGTCAGCGCCTACTACAAACGCCGCGCGACCTAGCGCCACGACCGCATCTGCCAGGGCGTCGGCGGTCGCAGGCAGGCCCAGCCTGACCGCAAAGCGCAACCGATGCACCGTTAGCAGGTGCCACATCAGGGCCTCTGCTTCTACCATCGGTCGCGAGCTGAGCGGTAGGTCGTGCAGCGCGGTGACTGCGTTGCGCACTGCCTGGGCACAAGCTTGTAGCCGGGTGGCGCGCCCACGATCCAGCGGCAGCCACTGCTGTCGCAACGCTTCGAGCGCTGGCAGCACGTCTTGGCAGATCGTCATCGACGCCGCGATTTGCCCAGCCGTGCAGACAAGCTCGGTCTGAGACCATGGCCAGCCGCCAGGCGTAGCCTCGACAAGCATCTGGTGTGCCTGGACAATCGCTCGAGATGCCACGGTATTCGCGTCCATCAGCTAGCGTTCTCCTTCTTGCTCCGGCGTGATCGTGAGTGACTTTGGCCGCGGCGGTGGCGCCTGCTTGGGCCCGCGCGTTCGGTGGAATTCTGGGAGCACTTGGTCCTCGGCTTGGCGAACCTGCCGCACGCCCAGGGCCCCAAGCACCAAGGCCAGCAGCGTAAGCGCAATCAGCACGGCCACCTTGGTGAAGCGGCTCTTGTCGCGGTCCGCAGCCTGGTGTTGGGTTCTTGCCTTCTCGTGTTCTAACCGTGCCATCGCCGCGCGCAGCTTGATCTGGTTTTCCGCTGGCAACTCATTGAGTTGGGCCGCAGCTTGCTTCTGCGTGGCGTTGCGCACCGCGTCAAAGCGCAGTGGCGTGCCCGCTTGCGCCCGTGCCAGCCAACGCTCAGCCCATTGGCCCGACGTCGCATAGGCTGCAAGCGGTACGAGCGGGGAGCCTCGTCCCCATGGCGCGAGCACTTGGCGCTCGGCTACTTCGGCGTGGGGCCACGGCAAGACGATTGCGTCGCACAGCTGGGTCAACTCGGCCAGCACACCTGCGCGCGCCCACGGGTTGGGTTGCAGGCCGCGCACAACGAGCGTGCCAAGTTTGGGTAGCCAGTCTTCGAGTTCCGTCACTGCCGCAGGCAGTAGGCCATTCTGTGCCAGTGCGCGCACAGTTGATGCCTGCGCCGCATCGTGCACGTGTCGCCCAAGCGCACAGCGTGCGATCGTTGCGCACAGCGCATACGTGTCTGATGCCGCAGAGTGGTCTTGGCCTGCCAGAACCTCGGGCGCGACGACCTCTGGTGTTGGATGCAATTGGGCAAAGCCAGCCGCATCCATGCCCAGCGTCGCGCCCCGTGCCGCCGCCACCAGCGTCGCTAGGCCGGCGTGGACCAACCGCAGCGGTGGCAAGTCCTCCTGACCAGGCGGGCACAAAACCAAGTGGTCGGGGCTCACTGACCCCGCGATCAAGCTCTTGCTGTGTAGTTCGCCCAACCCACGCATGACATCGCGCACCAGCGCCGCAATCACCGGTTCCGCCAGCTTGCCGGTGCGGTCGAGCATGTCGGCAAGCGCAGTACCGCGCACGCTCATTAACTCACAGCGCACCGCCCGCGTCACACCGACGTCGATCACCGAGTCGGCCTGCAGCACCGGCAGAAAAGATGGATGGCGCATACGCAAGCGACTGTCGGCAGCGCTAAGCGCGGCAGCGGCGTGGCTGTCGTCGACGTGTACGGTCTCGACCAGCCGCGCCGGCTCGCCGTTGCCGCGATCGACCAACACGATCTGGCCCCATGGCGCGATCCGGAGCGGTTGCTCGCGCGTAGTCTCAGGTTTGCCTGGCTTCATCGGCCAAGCCCGAGTTGCGCCAACACAGCGTGTACGATGCGCTCTTCAGTGCCGATGGCGCCGTCTGCGGCCGGACAATTCTGATCTGCTTGGCGGTACGGTGGCGGGACTGGGTGGGCCAATCCGAACAGGCGATCGACTTCGCCGGCAGCGATCGGCGCCGCGCCTCCCATCAAGCGGACCATGCAGTAGATGTGCGCGGTGTGCTCTAAGGCATCGAGCTTGGCCATCGCTGCGTCCAAGTCCACGCCCACGGTGACTGAGCCATGGCGGTGCATCACAATGACATCGTAGCAACGCAGGTAGTTCGCCAGCGTTGCTGGCACGGCGACGGTCGTCGGCGTGGTGTACGGCGCAGTCGCGATCTGCCCGCAAGCAAAGACAACTTCGCTAACCAGGGTTTGGGCCAGATCACCCCCTGCGAGCGCGTACGCAATCGCCATCGGCGGGTGGGCGTGGACCACAGCGCCGATGTCCGGGCGTTGCCGATAGGCCTCGGCATGCAGCGCGAACTCACTGGAAGGCCGGAGCAGCGTGCCATCGCGACGCTGGGGCGGGCGGCCGATCACGGCGCCGGTCATGTCGCAGATCACAATGTCTCGCGGATCCAAGCGGCCTTTGTGCACGCCGCTCGGGGTCGTGGCCATGCGGTCGGGACCCAGTCGCAAGCTCAAATTGCCGTCAGTCGCCCCCGACAGCTTGCGTGCATAGATTTCGCGGGCAGCCATGGCGATTTGCCGCCGCGCGCTGCGCTCGTCAGGAAAAACGCCGACCGGCCGATTCATTTGGCAGTCACCCCAATGATCCTGCGATGATTTGGCCTGTCGCGCATCTTACCGGCCCATCCTCAACGGCCCTGACCAGCCGCGTTCTCTACTTGTCGGCTTTGTTGTCGAGCCTGCCACCGGTGAACCGCTTGGCGTCGATTTGCCAGGTTGGCACCAGGCAGATACGCTCAAGTATCAGGTACTTCGGAACACAGCCGCGGCTCATAGGAATGTCGTACCCCTGGCTTTTGTCGTCGCCCGGCCGCCTGACGCGTACGCGCGCGAATTCAGCGCTGTCTCGCTCCACCGACACGATATTTTCGGTCGCCAAAAAGTAGTACGGATGGCGCGGCGACTTGGCCATGTCTTCGCCCCGCGACAGCGCCAAAACGGGAGCGACAAGCGCCCGTGAGTCGTCGGTAAAGCCGTCGAGAAAGCCTTGCTCGTCGCCGAGCATCGCTGCCGACGCAGCCCGCAGCACGCACTTGTCTGGCGGTTCATCGACGAACAGCTTCCAGGCGAGGAAGAGTCCACCCGCGAGCAGCGCCAAGACCACCAGTGTAATCAGGAACTTTTTCAAGATCGGCCCGATGTTGGCCACGGCGAGAGTCTCCGCGCGCGCCGGAGTCTAGGCCAATTGCAGCGGTTGTGCACCGCAACGCGACAGCGGTTGGGGCTACCGCGGGACGCGCGCTTGGGCTTCTAATTCGGCCTCGGCAACGCGCAGGAGCTCCTTGAGCGCCGGGTTACTCGGATCAAGCGTGGTGGCCTTGCGCAAATACAGCACGCGCAGCTGTAGGTTGTCGGTCTGCTGCGCCAGCGATGCCAACCGCGACGCTTCTTTTTGCTGCGGTGTCGAGGTCTCCAGCTGCTCGCGGTCCAGCGCGGGGTATTCGGCCGGCTTGATCGCCGCCAACTCCTTGCGGATGTCGTTGGCAAACCCCTCACGCTGACCGGCCGCATCGGCCTGCTTCCAGCTGCGCTCCCAAATTTCGCCGGCGATGTCGCGGTAGCGTTTGGACATTTCCACCCACACCGGCTGAAGGTCTGGGGGCTCAAGCGCCGCAACTGCCGAAACCTCACGCGACAGCGCCATCGCCAAGCGGCCGCCTTGCAGCGAGGCGGCGCGCGACCAATGCGGAGCCGCATAGTCCCGAACTGCCAGCACCTGGTCGACCAATGGCTTGCCCTTGGGCAGCTTCGCATCTTTGCCAGCAACGCCGGCGAGCTTGAGCGGACCAATGACCACTTCGTGCCAATTGTCAAAGACTTTGCGACAATCCGGCACGAGTTTGCCCTCGATCACGAGCTTGCGTGTCAGCTCCTTTTCAATGGTTGGCAGCAAGAACTGATAGCGCGCTTCCGCGGCAACTGTCGCCAACGGACCGCCGTCACGCGAATGGCCTTGGGCATCAAACCACTCGACCAGGTGCTCGCGTACCGTCTGGGCAGCCCGAACGTCGCCCTTGGCTGTATGCAGTTGCACGATTCGTACATGGGCTTTGGCCACCTCTTCAGCGGAGTCCTTGTCTCGGGCCTTGGCTTTGATCACGCCTTCGAGCAGGGC
>CANMNA010000079.1 GCA_947499075.1 Myxococcales bacterium | reverse complement strand
GGGGGCGGAGCTGCCGGCTCGGGCTCGATCCACTCGCCAGCGGCCCGCGCGATGTCTTCTTCATCAAACGCGATACGCAACTCAAACTGCCCGCAAGCGAACAAGACGTCGTCTTCGAGGAAAACGGCTTGGTGCGCATCGAGCCGAATGGTGGCGCAGAATGTCCCGTTGGAAGATCCCATGTCTTCCAGCACATACTGCCCGTCGTTGTAGACGACCCGCGCGTGCTGGCGCGACACGCTCTGGCCAGAAGACCGGATCGCACACGAGGCCTGTCGGCCAATCACGACTTCGGGCTGGGCGGCGTTGAGGACCACCTCCATCAACTCGCCTTCGTCGCTGTAGTAGTAGATGCGCGCCATTGCAGCCTCGCGGTCGTCGCCGTCGCGCGATTCTGCTCAGGATGGCCGCGGTACGCAAGCACGCCGCCGACAATAGCCGCTGACGGTCAGATAGCTGGGTACTTTTAACTACTTGACGACAATGCTGACCATCTTGCCGGGCACGACGATGACCTTGACGATCTCCCGGTCCGCGAGCCACCGCTGCACGGTGTCGTCGGCGAGCGCCATTGCTTGAAGCTGTTCTGCGGGCAAGTCCTTGGAAATAAACAGCTTAGCCCGCACTTTGCCGGACACCTGAATCGGCACCTCGATGGTGTCGTCCACGCACAGGCTTGGGTCAAAAGTAGGCCATGCCACCTGACCAACCGACGGTGGCTGACCGAGCCGCTCCCACATCTCTTCTGCCAGGTGCGGCGCGTACGGCGCCAGCAGCAGCGCCAATGTCTGGGCAACTTGGCGGTGAAGCACGGGCAACCGCGTCAGTTCGTTGAGCAAACCCATCATCGCGGCAATCGCTGTGTTGAAGCGCAAGTGCTGAGAATCGTCAGTGACTTTGGCAATCGTCTTGTGCAGGACCCGCAACGTCGCATTGTCAGGCGGTTCCGCTGACAGGGGCTTGTCCAAGAGCGCCCACGTCCGCGACAAGAAGCGCCGCGTGCCGTGCAAGCCCGCAGTCGCCCACGGTTTGACCTGCTCGAGCGGCCCCATAAACATTTCGTACAAGCGAAAAGCGTCGGCGCCAAATTCGCTCAATATTTCATCGGGGTTGACGACGTTGCCCCGCGACTTTGACATTTTCTCGCCGTCTTCGCCCAAAATCATGCCCTGGTTGATCAGCCGGGCAAACGGCTCGTCGGTCGGCACAATCCCGAATTCGTACAGCACTTTGTGCCAAAATCGAGCGTAGAGTAGATGCAACACCGCGTGCTCAGCACCGCCGACGTACAGATCGACCGGCAGCCAGTGGGCAATCGCTTCCGGGCCGGCCAGCGCCTGATCGTTGTTCGGATCGAGGTAGCGCAAATAGTACCAGCACGAACCAGCCCACTGCGGCATCGTGTTGGTCTCGCGGGCGAACCAGTCGCCGTCCTGCACAAAAAAGCGCCACGCGTGACACTTGGCCAGTGGCGGCTCAGCGTTGCCGGTCGGCGCAAAATCGTCGGTCGGTGGCAGCACCAGCGGCAACTGGTCCACCGGCACGGGCAGCGGCTTGTCGTGGTCGAGCTGGACCGCACCGCTGGCCACCAGCGCTGCGATCTCTGCCGACGTCTGACCGGTGGCAACAAGAGCTGCGCCATCAGCCAGCACCGGGTAATAAATCGGGATCGGCTCACCCCAGTAGCGCTGACGGGAAAACACCCAGTCGCGCAATTTCCAGTTGACGCGCCGCTCGCCAATACCCTGGTCCCGGACCCACTGGGTCATTTGCGCTTGGCATTGCTGGGTCGCCAGGCCCGAAAAATCTCCGCAATTCAGGCTGATGCCGTCTTCGGTAAACGCCTGCTCCAAGGGGCCACTGAACGGCTGCCCATCGGGCGAGAGAACCGGGACCACCGGCAGCCCAAACTTGCGGGCGAAGGCGAAGTCGCGCACGTCGTGGGCAGGCACCGCCATGATCGCGCCCGTCCCGTAGCCGCCCAGCACATAGTCCGCGACCCAAATCGGCACCGGCTGGCCATTGACCGGGTTGATCGCGTTGCGGCCCGTGAACACACCCGTCTTGTCGCGGCTGTCATCCTGCCGATCGCGATCTGACTTGGAGCGCGCCGCCGCCACGTAAGCCTGCACAGCAGCCGCTTGGTCCGGCGTCGCGAGCTGGTCCAGCAGCGGATGCTCCGGCGCCACGACCATGTACGTCGCACCGAAAAGCGTGTCCGGCCGCGTGGTGTAGACACGCAGCGTGCCCAGCCCTTGCTCGATCGCGAAGTCGACCTCGGCGCCTTCCGACCGGCCAATCCAATTGCGCTGCTGGGCCTTGATGCCCTCGGGCCAGTCCAATTTGTCCACGCCGGCCAGCAGTTGCTCGGCATAGTGCGTGATGCGCAGCATCCACTGGCGCATCGGCATGCGAACGACCGGGTGGTTGCCGCGCTCACTCTTGCCGTCGATGACTTCTTCGTTGGCGAGCACGGTGCCCAAAGCCGGACACCAATTGACGGCGACGCGGGCCGGGTAGGCCAAGCCTTTTTCGAACAGCTTCAAGAAGATCCACTGCGTCCACTTGTAGTAGCGCGGATCGGTGGTGTCGACCTCGCGGTCCCAGTCGTACGAAAATCCAAGCGCCTGAATTTGCCGGCGAAACGTCGCAACGTTGGCCCGCGTCGTCACAGCCGGATGGGTCCCGGTCTGGATCGCGTATTGTTCGGCGGGCAGGCCAAAGGCGTCCCACCCCATCGGGTGCAGCACGTTGTAGCCGCGCATCCGCAGAAAGCGACAGTAGATGTCGGTCGCCGTATAGCCCTCTGGATGGCCGACATGCAGACCCGCTCCCGAAGGATACGGAAACATATCCAACACATAGGCCTTGGGCTTGCCCGGCTCCGTGGAGGTGCGAAAAGTCTTGTGCTGCAGCCAGTACTGCTGCCACTTGGCTTCGAATGTCTTGAAATCGTAGCTGGCGCGCAGCTCTTCGCGATCCGGAGCTGCAACAGGAGCGGGGTCAGTCATCGGTGGCACACAGTCCGGTCGCAGCCGGGCGGGCGCAGGTTGTCCCGTTTTGCGCAGCGGCATGCAAGCCAAGCGCCCAGCAGATCTGCAAAATTGCACCAATGCTTGACGTTTTGGCCCTGCCGCCGCACGCTGCGCGCCCCATCCGCCGGTGTGTTGTGGCGGCAGAGCACGATGAAAGCCAACCACATTCGCAACTTCAGCATCATCGCCCACATCGACCACGGCAAGTCGACGTTGGCCGACCGCATCCTTGAGATGACCGGCGCCGTCGAGGCCCGCGACATGCAGGAGCAGTACCTCGACTCGATGGACATTGAGCGCGAACGCGGCATCACCATCAAGTCGCAGGCAGTGCGGCTGAACTACCGCGCCAATGATGGCAAAAACTATGTTTTTCATCTGATCGATACGCCGGGCCACGTCGACTTTGGCTACGAAGTCTCGCGGTCGCTGGCCGCGTGCGAAGGCGCGCTGCTGGTGGTCGATGCGTCGCAAGGCGTCGAAGCACAAACGCTGGCCAACGTGTACTTGGCCCTCGATCAGGGCCTGGAATTGGTGCCGGTGATCAACAAGATCGACCTGCCTGCCGCCCGTCCGGATGAGGTCGTGCGCGAGATCGAGGAAGGCATCGGCATTGACGCGTCGCTCGCCGTGTTCGCGTCCGGCAAAACCGGGCTAGGCGTCGCGGAAATTCTGGAAGCCGTGGTCGCCCATATTCCGCCGCCCGATGGCGATCCCGATGCGCCGCTGCGCGGGATGGTGTTTGACAGCCAGTACGACAATTACCGGGGAGTGCTCGTCCAAGTCCGTATTTTTGATGGGCAAGTCAAGAAAGGCGACCGAGTCTACTTCATGGAGTCGGGCACTGAGTACGAAGTGCTCGAGATCAAGGTCAGGACCCCCAAGGACGTGATCGTCGAGCAATTGAGCTTTGGCGAGACGGGCGTGCTGATCTGCGGCATCAAGACGGTGCGCGACATCGCGGTCGGCGAGACGATTACGCTGGCCAAGCGCCGGGCAACGGTCGCGCTCAAGGGCTTCAAGCCCGTGCAGCAGATGGTGTTTTCCGGCATTTTTCCGGTGGAGTCGCACGACTACGAGAAGTTGCGCGACGCGATCGAAAAGTTGGCGCTCAACGACTCTGCGTTCTCGTGGGAACCAGAGACGTCGTCGGCGCTTGGCTTTGGATTTCGCTGCGGTTTCTTGGGCTTGCTGCACATGGAAGTGTTTCAGGAGCGCCTGGAGCGCGAGTTCGACGTCGAGCTCATCACGACTGCGCCGTCGGTGGTGTACCGCATCATCAAGGTCGGCGGCGAGGTCATCGAGATCTCCAACCCGGGCGACTTGCCGTCGCTGGGCGACATCGAGGCGATCACTGAGCCGATCATCCGGGCGACGATCCACACGCCGTCGGAGTACATTGGCCCGATCGTCAAGCTGTGCACCGATCGCCGTGGTCACCAGAAGGACATGCGCTACCTGTCGCAGACGCGGGTGGTCATCGAGTACGAGATCCCGCTGGCGGAGATCATCTTCGACTTCTTCGACAAGCTGAAGACGGCAACCCGCGGTTACGCGAGCTTGGACTATGAGTTCAAGGAGTTTCGCGCCGACGATCTGGTCAAGCTCGATATCTTGCTGCACAGCGACGTGGTCGATGCGCTCAGCGTGATCGTGCACAAAGACAAGGCCTACGACAAAGGCCGGGCGCTGGTCGAGCGCTTGCGCAAGGTCATTCCTCGCCAGCAGTTCGACGTGGCGATTCAAGCCGCGATCGGCCCGCGCATCATTGCCCGTGAGACGGTCAAGGCGCTGCGCAAAGACGTGACGGCCAAGTGCTACGGCGGCGACATCTCGCGCAAGCGCAAGCTGTTGGAAAAGCAGAAAGAGGGCAAGAAGCGCATGAAGATGGTCGGCACGGTCGATGTGCCGCAAGAGGCGTTTCTGGCCGTACTCAGCACAGATGACGACTAAGGAACTGTCAAGAAACTACCCGATCACTTTTGGCTCATCAGGAGCGGCGAGTCGGCTGTCAGGCCGCGAGTTTGCGACCCACCCAGCCAGCGCAAACTGTCCAACTTGATGTTGGACAGTTCCTAACCGGGCACAGATGACGACTAACCGGGCACAGATGACGACTAACCGGGCAGGGCCGACAATTGGCCGGGCGGCGACAGGGCGGCGCGAACTGTTGAAAACCTCTCAGGACTTCTTGCGCTTCTTGGGCTTATCGTCGCCCGAATCGTCGCCGCCGCCTGGCTTGACACTGCGGTACGCCGCTGCCGAGGCCTGCAGCGTTTGGTCATAGGCCAGCGCGCCATAGCCTGGACCCGCGCGCAGCAGCGCCGTTTGGGCCCAATCTCCCTGACCGAGCGCGCCGCGCAAGCCGTCCTGCGCCTGCACCAAGGTCAGCAGCGCTTCGATTTGCGCCGCAGCGCCGCCTTGCAGGGCCTCGTGCATGGCCTGCGGCGTGGAGAAACCTGCACTTTCTGCCTCAATACCGCTGACTTGACCAACTCCCATCCGCAGCGCGCGGTGGGCTGCAGTGTCGTCCTGTCCGCGTGCCTGATCAAAACTGCCGTACTCTGCGGCTTGATCGCGGTGGGTCGCCGCCAGCCAGCGCCCGGTTTGCACAAAGTAGACATAGGGCTCAAACCGCACCGGCATCTTGTCGGCGGTCGCCGGCGTAGACCTCGGCAAGTATTGGTGCTCTGTCAAGAGCACCGCCGCCAGGGCCTCTTCAGGCACACCGAGGCGCTGCGCACCTATTGCCAGCTGCTCGCCATGTTTTCCCTGTAATTCTGTGGCTTGACGCTCAAGTTCACTGGACGGGCCGACGCCTGGCGTGGCAATGGCCGCTTGGCCACCCGGCTGGGTCGCGCGCATGGCTGCGCCGCCGGCGTAGCGGTGGCCACCTGCGGCATCGGTTGCGCGCCCTTGCCCCTGCTGCGGCCCAACACCGGTGCCACGCTGCTGCGTTTGCGGGGTCTGGGGTCCGCGGGCTTTGGGTGCTTCGTGCTTCATGGCCAACCCACCGGCGCACACCGGCAACCTCCAGTTTTGCCACGGCGGCGTTGACGTGGCAAACGTGCGGACAATCTGGCTATGCTCTGACTGGGGTTTTCACTTTCTGGCGTCCCGGGTGTCCAGTGCAGGGGAGACGCCAGATGACCGGTGTGGTGCAAGCGATCGCCAGCACAGAGTTTTGCGCCGACCACGTCACTGCGCGCGGCCTCCAGCGGCCAGGCGGTCGCGTGGACGTGCGGGGCGACGCTCGGTCAGGTGTAGGCGTGTGGGCAGACGTGCGGCAGGGCGTGGCCGGCGTTGAACGGGTGGTTGCGGACCACGCGCACCCAGAGATGCGGGTGCAGGCTGTCTTGCCCGGCGTATCGGATTCTCAACATGACGCTACCGTGGAGAATTCCAGTGCCGCGGGTGGGAGCGAAGTGACCGAGCCCAGCGAGCCCCAAGTCACTTTGGACGCCGGACTGAGCGGCGACAGCGCGGAAACCGCGCGCAATCGGGCCGAAGAGGCACAGTGGGCGGTCCGTTTTCGACAAGGCGACCGGGCTGCATTTAGCGAACTGGTCAAGCGACACCAGAGGTCGGTGTTCTTTGTCGTTTGGCGCTACGTGCGCAACGAAGAGGACGCCAAAGATTTGACCCAAGCGGCATTTGTCAAAGCATGGCAAAACGCCGAGGGATTTCGAGGAGATGCTTCGTTCAAGACTTGGATCTTGCGCATCGCAAGCAACCTGGCGCTCAACTTCGTGCGCGATCGTGGCCGCTGGCCCAGCGACCAGTTCGACGACGAGCATGGCGACCGCGCGCCTAGCGCTGGAGAATTGCTCGCGAATGCCGAAGAGAGTGACCGCTTGCGCCAAGCGGTCGAGACTCTGCCGACGCGGCAGCGCCAAGTCGTCGAGTTGCGCGTCCAGGAAGGCCTGAGCTTCAAGGAAGTGGCAGACGTCGTCGCGTGTAGCGAAGATGCCGCCAAGGCCAATTTTCATCATGCGCTCAAGAGATTGCGCAGCGTATTGGGCTCTGTCAGCCACTGACCACCAGTTGCCGACCACGCCAGCTTGCCAGGGCAAGCAAAGAGGTTGAGATGTCCAGAGATTTTCCAGATATGCTGCCAATGCCGCGCCCAGCAGACAAATTGGGTCCGAGCTTGCCGATGGTCAGCAACGACTGCGCCGCCGTTGGCGAAATGCTGTCGCTGTATGCGCTGACGTTGCATTGCCTCCCCTTGGGCCCAGACGGCGACGATGCGCTGACCAAGGCGGAGCAAGCTCAGGTGCAGCACCACGTGCAGGTGTGCACGGCGTGTGCCAGCGAGTTGGCTGAGTTGCGCGAGTTGATGACCGCGCTGCACGATCATGGACAACTGCGCCGGCCGACACCGGATGCGGCTTTTTGGCACCACCTACACGGCGACATCGTCGCTGCAACTGCGCCGGCCAAGGCGGCCCAACGTTGGTGGCAGCGGCCGCGCACCCGGTGGGCTGGTGGCTTGGCGATGGCTGCAGCACTCGCTGCGCTTTTCGCCAGTCCGGTGACACAACTGTTGGATAGCCACGCCCCCGCAGCTGTTGAGGCGGTCGATGCCCGCTCGTTGTTGGGCTCGGCCAAAGAGGCGGTAGCCAATGATCGCGCATTTGTGGACGATCTCGCGGCCAGCGATGACGACCCGGCTGACTTGCTCGATGAGCTCGATGATCTGGACGACGTCGATCTCGACGCGCTAGGCACCGCGCTCGATGATGAACCCGCCGCCGGCCAGGGAGCGTAGCCGCATGGGTGCTCTCCAGATCAAGGGCCGTTGCGGCAACACGCCCTGGCGTGTCATGGCCGCGGCGTGCGTGCTGTGTTGTTCGGGTGCGGGGCTTGGCCCGGGTGACGCAGTTGCGCAGGCACCCCAGCCGACCGCACCCCAGCCTGTACCTGCCAAGCCGTCTGTCGCGCCAGCTGCAGGTCTGCCCGCGCGGCCACCAACTGCGGTTGCGCCTGGTGCCAAGCCCGCCAAGCCACCTGCGGTCAAGAAGGACCCCAAGCAGCGTGAGCAGGCGCGGACGAAGCTCTTGCAGCGGATCCGCGCGCTTCGGGCGCAGGAATTGGCCGAAGTGCTCAAGCCTGACGCGCCCGCCGTGGTCAAAGTCGTCGAAATTGCAGCCGGTTACGAGGATCGGTTGATCGTGACTCGGCAAGAAGCCCGCCAGAAGCGGCAGGAGCTCGACAAGCTACTCAAGGAGCCCAAGCCAGACGATGCAGCGATCTTACGGGTGGCCGATGACTTGATCGCGCGACGGCGCAAGCTCGAAGAAGTCGAGGCGGAACGCACCGCCGCACTGCGCAAAGTGCTGGCACCCAGCCAGTTTGCCAAAGTGGTGGTGGCGTGGCCGCGCATCAACCGCAAAATCCAGGAGACGCTGTACCGGGCGCTGTTGGAGACCAAGGGCCCAGGTTTCGACGAATGAGTCCGGCGCGCGCGTGGACTGGGGCTGCAGCCTTGGCCTGGGCGACCGCGTGCAGCGCAGCTGGCCCGGCCGGATCCAAGGCGGACGTCGCTGCCGACACTGCCGCCGGTGCCATCGATGCGACGCCCGGTGCTGACATCGCCGCCATAGCCGATGTGCCCCCAGCGGCAGACGCCCTTGTCCAGCCGACCGCAGACGCTTTGGTCGATGCCCCTCGAACGCCAGCCGAGACCAGCAAGTGCACGATCAAGCCGACGCTGGCGTCGCTCGAAAAGGACTACTTTGGTGCGTCATGTGCCTTTGGCTCCTGTCACAGCGCTGCGAAAAAGGCCGGCCAGCTCGTGCTCGAGTCCGGCAAAAGCTACGCCGAGCTGGTGGGCGTCGCGGCGTTGCACCCTGGCGCTTCGGGCTGGGTGCGGGTCCTGCCTGGCAAACCGGAAGACTCGTTTCTGTTTGTCAAAGTGACGCAGCCGCAAAGTGGCCAAGGCAAGCTGATGCCGATGGGTGTGTCCGAGCCTCTCGATGCAGACTGCGCAGTGGCTGCGCTCAAGGCTTGGATCGCGGCAGGTGCTCCGCCGTAGCGCGATCTTTTTCCTCAGCCATGGCTGCCCCGAGTCCGCTGCGTTTGTGATGCGCCGCGGCAACGGCTACCCTTGCTGCCCGAGAGGGAAGCATGGCAGGCAGAGCATTGACATGGATAGGGTTTGTCGCGGCGCTGACCGCGTGCACTGCAGCGAACCCAGGCCTGCAAGTCGGCCTTGGGGCAGTGGGCACGGACTTGGCCGCGCAACCCGATGGCGGAGGCGCCGCAGGGGATGCCACAGTCGTGAATGGTCTAGGTGCGGTGGACACATCGGTGCCGCTGGACGGCGGCATTGCGTGCGACGTCGCTGCGTGCCCCAAAGCGCCAGCGTGCTTCCAGGCCGTTTGCGTGGCCACGGGGTGCGGTCAAGCGCCGTCGCCCATAGGCTTTCAGTGTGACGATGGGGTCGCGTGCACCAAGAGCGATGGCTGCGCCAACGGCACGTGCAATGGCATTGCGTACACTTGCTCTGATGGCAACCCGTGTACGCTCGATGCCTGCGATGGCAGCGCCTGCAGCCACCCGGCCGCCGCAGCCGGCACGGCGTGTGACGACGGCGACTCCTGCACGCTGCCCGACAGGTGCTCGCTCGGCCAGTGCAAAGGCGGCCCAGACAGCTGCGCGTCGATGCTGCCACCGGGCATCGGCGCTTCGCCGTGCAAGCTGACCGGCGACCTGCCCAAAGCTTCAGCGATTCAAGTGGTGCCTTGGTTTACCAGCTTGGCCGTGTCGCAGCCGATCTACTTGACGCATTTTCCTGACGACAGCGACCGCATCATCGTGGTGTCGCGGCCAGGCCAGATCAGCCTGTTTGTCAACGACCCGGCGGTCACGACCAAGAAGCTGGTGCTCGACATTGCCCCAAAGGTCAGCACAGCGGGCGAAGGCGGCCTGCTGTCGGTGGCGTTTCATCCCGAATTCAAACAAAACAGAAAGTTCTATGTCAACTACACCTCTACCGGGCAGTTCAAGACGGTGATCTCAGAATTCACCATGAAGATCGCTGATCCAGAAGTGGCTGACCCAGCAAGTGAGAAACAGCTACTGAGCATCATTCAGCCGTATTCTAACCACAACGGAGGTCAAATTAACTTTGATGTCGATGGCTTCCTGCTCATTGGCATGGGCGACGGTGGCTCGTCTGGCGACCCCCTCAACACTGGGCAAGACACGCTGAATTTGCTCGGCAAGATGTTGCGGATCGACGTGGATAAACCCGCATCGGGCAAGGGCTATGGCATTCCTCAGGACAATCCGTTTGTGGGCAACGCGGCGTATGCGCCAGAGATCTTCGCGCTGGGTATGCGCAACCCCTGGCGTTTTTCGATCGACCGGGTCACTGGCACGATTTGGGCGGGCGATGTCGGCCAAAACCTGTGGGAGGAGGTCGACATCATCGAGAAAGGCAAGAATTACGGGTGGCGAAAGCTCGAAGGCACCCACTGCTACAACCCGTCGACAGGATGCATCACCGCCGGCATGACCATGCCCGTCGCCGAACTGCCGCACGGGCAGTCCAACTCGATCAATGGCGGCTATGTGTACCGCGGTTCTCAGAATCCGGCGCTCTATGGCGCGTACCTGTTCAACGACTACTCGACTGGCAAGTACTGGTCGCTGACACCCAACGGCCCGGGTACTTATGCGCTCAAGGAGCTGCTCGACACTGCGGATGCGCCGGTGTCGTTTGGCGAAGACCGCGACGGAGAGCTGTATGTGACCCAGCTGTTTCCGCCCAAGATCTGGAAGATCGTGCAACAGACCGTGGTGCCGCCCGCCGGCACGGTGCTGCCCAGCAAGCTCAGCCAGACCGGCTGTTTTGCCCAGCTGCAGCCGCTGGTGCCGGCTACAGGCGTGGTGCCGTATGAGGTCAACGTGCCGTTGTGGAGCGACGGCGCACACAAGAGCCGCTACGTCGTGCTGCCACCGGGTCCGGCGCCCAAGCTCAGTGCAGTCGGGCCGCTGGTTGTCGCTGATGACGCCACGCAGAGCTGGTCGGTACCGACGGGTACGCTGCTGATCAAGCACTTTGCAGTGGGCGACAGCAAGACACCGGTTGAGACGCGGTTCATGCGCCGCGACGCCGACGGCTGGAAATTCTTCACCTATCGCTGGAACAAGGCCGGCACCGACGCCGACTTCTGGCCCGGCGGTGGCAGCGCGGCCTATCCGATCAAGTCGGTCGACAGCGGCGCCACGCAGACGTGGACCATGCCCAGCCTGGGACAGTGTGCGATGTGCCACAAGGGCCCCAGCCAGGACAGCCAGCTACTGGGCGTCCAAACGGCGCAACTGGACCGTGTCGCGGCCTGGACCAAGGGTCAAAATCAGGTCAAGGTTTTCGCCAAAGGCGGCTTGCTCTCCAAGCCTGGCATCGATCTCGAGGCCAGCGCGCCATTCCCTTCGCTGACCGCTCTGGACACTGGTGGTGCCGTGCCACAGCAAGGCTCGGCCGCGCGCGCGTACTTGCACGCCAACTGTGCGCACTGCCATCGCCCGGGAGGCGACTCGCCGTCCGATCTAGACTTGCGCTTCACCACCGGCCTTGCCAAGACGCATGCCTGCGGTCAGCCGCCGCAAGCCGGCAAGCTGGGCGTGGCTGACGCGCAGATCGTCTTGCCCGGTGTGCCCCAAAAGTCCACGCTTTGGCTCAGGATGACCCAGACTGCCCAGTCAGGGTGGTTGATGCCGCAGGTTGGCGTGAGCGTGCCGCATGTGGCTGGCGCCAAGCTCGTTGCCGACTGGATCACTGGGCTGGCGTCTTGTGCTGGGCCCTAACCGAGGCGGCTGGCGCTCGACAACCGTTCATCACCGCGCCATCATTGGCGCGCTCCGCAGCGGCCGTGACGCCGCCCGAGCGCAGATTCAACTGCTGATTCAACCTGTTCTACCCGATTTGGAGGACCACCATGCCCTACATCATCACCAGCCTGTGCACTGACTGCAAAGACACCGCCTGCGCCGACGTTTGCCCGGTCGAGTGCATCTACGAGGTCAAGGGCGGTGTAGACGGCTACCAAAACCAGTTGTTCATCAACCCGGACGAGTGCATCGACTGCACCAACTGCGAGCCCGCATGCCCATGGAAGGCCATTTTCGAAGCCGATGCCGTGCCAGCCCTGTTCGCAGCCGACATCAAGACGAACGCCGACATTGTCGATGCGATCGATGACTTCGTGGTGGCCAAGGCCAAGAAGACCCACCAGCCCTCGGCCGATGAAGTCGCACGCAATTGCGAAAAGTGGAGCTACAAGCCTTAAAGGGTGTAGCCAAAAAGGCCCAGTTGCGCGAGTGCCCACCAGGACCGAAAACTCCGGCATTTTCACCGTCAGAATAAATTCTGCGGCTACAGGTAATGGTGTCGGCCTGCGCCGACACCCGGCCGGGCACC
>CANMNA010000078.1 GCA_947499075.1 Myxococcales bacterium | reverse complement strand
TACCGGCGCGCAGGCTGGTAAACGAACCCGGTCCCACATCGAGTGCGAATCCACCGAGATCGGCGAGCGTGCACCCCAGCTCAGCCAGCACGGCATCCACCGCACCCAAAAGGTCGCGCGGTTCGCCACGTCCGCCAGCAAGCACCCGGCTGGCCGTTGCCTGCGCGCCTTGTAGCCACACGCCCCAGCGCTGGCCAGAAGTCGTCACGGCAAGCACCGGGCGACCTGGCAGCGGCGCAGTCACCACGGCAGCCTACTTGGCAAACAGCGCCTGCAAGTCGTTTTTCATCACGACCAGAAACAGCATGCCCAAGAACGCCAGGCCGACAAAAGAGGCCACCTGCCGCACCCGCAGGCTCGCCGGCTGGCGGCGCACGCCCTCGATCGCCAAGAACAACAGGTGGCCGCCATCGACCAGCGGAATCGGCAGCAAATTGAGGATGCCCAAGTTGATCGACAGCGCGGCCAGCAGCTGCAGAACGCGCTCCAAACCGCGCTCGGTCGCCTCGCTCGTCATCTGCGCCATCCGGATCACGCCACCGACCTCCTTGACCGCCACGTTGCCTTTGAACAGCTCGGCAGTGGTCGCCAGAATCAAGGTCGAGCCGCGCAAGAACTGAGACCACGAGGCCGAAAATGCGTGGCGAATCAGGTGTGGATTCTCGATCAGGTCGGGCGGCACCCGGTCGACCAGCGGTGCGAGCTCGAGCGCAAGGTCCGGCCGGTCGTCTTTGCCTAGCGTAACTGGGATCTTCAGTAGGGTCGGAAATTGAACCTCACCGGTCGCCAGTTGCTGGGCCGCATCGGCGGCAGCGAGACCGGCCAAGTAGGTTTGCCAAGGTCCTTTGGGCGGCGGCGCACTGGCCTGCAGACCCGCACGCCACTGCAGGTTGGCCTGCACTTCGGTGACAGTCAGCGTGCGGCGCACCAGCAGCGTGTGCCCGATCATCGCCGCCTGCAGCCGCTGGACGCGCTCGGTAGCCGACCACACCCGGTAAGCTGGATCGAGCATGACGCGCTGATAAGGAGCGCTGAGCCGATCATACAGCTGCTCCATGCCGGCCACCGGCGCGCCGTCGAGCGCGATCACCTCGTCGCCCGGTAGCAGCCCAGCGATTTCTGACTCCGGGCCGCCCAAGAGCACTGGCCCCACCAAGCGGTGGCCTGGGGCCGCGCCCCAGCGCTGCGTGATTGCTGCACCCGGCGCAGGGGATGGGTCGCCGCGGGGCACCACCGTCGCCTGCTCGCTGGCACCGCTGTGCAATGATTGCATGGCCTGGCTGGCCTTGGCGCGCGGCACGGGTGCCTTCTCGCGCAACGGCGTCCAGCGCACCGTGACCGGACCGGACGCCGCTTGTAGCGCCAGGTTGAGCGCATGCCAAGTCTTGACCGGCTTGCCGCCGACTTCGCGCACCCGATCACCCGAGCGCAGGCCAGCCTGCCACAGTGGGCTGCCGGCCTGAACCGCAATCGTCGGCACTTGCTCCGCCGGCGCCATCTGGATGCGGCCGACCCGCTCGACGATGCCGACTTCGGCGGCGCCCGCGTGCACGACTTCGCGCGGCGTCACGGTCACCTGGACCGGCTTGCCATCGCGGTCGATGTCCAGCAGCGTCGGTTGGTCGGCGCGCTTGCCGATCTCGCGGACGAGATCGTCAAAGGTCGTCACGTCCCGGCCGGCGACGCGCACGATGAGATCGCCCGGCAGCAGCCCGGCCGAAGCGGCCGGCCCGCCCGCGATCGGCGTACCGACCCGTGCTGAAAGCAAGCGACCGTCAAAAATCAGCGCAGCGACGAAAAGAACGACCAGCGGCAAGATGAAGTTGAAGACCGGGCCTGCGACCACGATCAACATGCGCCGCCACACCGGCTTGTTGTGGAACGACTCGGGATCGCGGGCGATCTCGTCGTCGACCGGCGCGGTCGGATCGTCGCCCAGCATCCGCACATAGCCGCCCAGCGGCAACGCCCGCAGCGCGTACTCAGTGTGGCCGCGGGTCCGCGCCCACAGCACTGGGCCAAAACCCACCGAAAACGACAGCACGCGCACGCCCATCCAGCGCGCCACGATGTAATGGCCGAACTCGTGAAACACGACCAGCAAGCCGAACACGAACACGAACGCCAGGGTCTTGATCACGATTTCCATGCTTTGATTTGCCAGGGCGGCCAGCCGCCACCGGACCCGCTGCAACACCAGGGCCGGCCGCGATGTTCCCCAATCTGGCGCAATGCTGCAACCGCGTTGAGCGCCCGGCGATTGCCTGTTAGGCTACTGCGGCGCAGCGACAGGCAGTTGCTGCCGTTCGCTGGTACGACTGACCTTCGCATTTTGACCGCCGCTTAGATCAGATTGGCGCACAGCGCGTCACAAGGAAGGGCGCCGATGTGGCTCCTGGGCATCGCACTGATACTGGCCATGGTGGCCATCGAGACGCTGGGCGACGAAGCGCTGATGGAGCGCTTCACGGGTGGCGACAGTCGGGCACTCGGTTTGCTCTACGACCGCCACGCCCGGGCCCTCAAAGCGTTTGCGATTCAGCAGGGTGCAGCCCGGCCCGATGATGTCGTGCAAGACGCGTTCTTGCGGGTGGTGCGCAATGCGGCAGGTTTTAAGGGGCAGGCGAAGTTTCGCACGTGGTTGTTCACGATTGCCCGCAACTTGTGTGTCGATGCTTCGCGGCGCGATCGGTTCCGCAACGGGCCCTCGCTGGATGCGCCAATGGGCGACGACGATGGTCCGACTTTGGGCGAGCGGATTGCCAGCGATGCGGTGGGCCTCGATGCCAGCCGCAACACCGCGGATCTGCAGTTTCGCAAGGTCTACGATGTGGCCCTCGATCGGTTGCCCGACGAGCAACGCGAGGTTTTTACATTGCGTGAAATCAGTGGCTTGAGCTTCGCCGAGATCGCCGAAGCGACGCAGACCAACGAGAACACCGTCAAGAGCCGGATGCGCTATGCGCTCAAAGCTCTGCGCGATGCGCTGGCGGATTTTGCTTGAATGCAACCCAGGCTCCCGGCCGCGACGGCCCGCCTGAGCGGGTCCGCAGGGAGAGAGACCATGACTGACAAGAACACGACAACCAACACCACGACTTCTGCCGACGACGCGGCCTTTGTCGATGCGTACGAGCGGCGGATCGCTGGCGGCGACAGCGCGGCGCTGCCGGCGCAATGGCGCGAAGAGATCGAGCAAATGGCGCGGATTCACGCCAAGATCGCGGCGCTGCCGATGCCTGAAGTGTCGCCAGCGGTGCGCTCTGTGGTGCTGACGGCGGCGGCCCAAGTTGCAGCGGAGAGCCGTGAGCCCAAGTCGCTCTTCGCCACGATCGCCCAGTTCTTGTTCCGGCCGGGGCCGATCCTAGTGGGTGCAATGGCCGCTGCCTTGGCGCTGGCGGTAGCCGTGCGGCCAGACAAGGCCCCGGCGCCTGTTGCGGTATCTGGGCCAGTAGCCGCACTTGATCCGCCGTCGGCACCGCAACCAGTGGCCGCCCCGCCTCCCGCTTTGGCCGCTGCCCCGGCGGCGCCGGAGCCGGCGACAGAACCGGGCGGCGCCGGCGCAGTGCACGAGGCTGCCGCAGCAGCAGTGCCACGGGCTGAGGCACCACCCGCCACGGGCAGTCCAAAAGATCACGCTGGGGTCGACGACGAAGGGCTGCGGCGTGACGCCGCGCCAATTGCTGCGGAAGCGGCATCGGTAGCGCCAGACAGCAGCAATAAGCCCGCAGAGCAAGTCGCTGGGCAGGTCGCTGGGCAGGTCGCTGGGCAGGTCGCTGGGCAGGTCGCTGGCGGCGCAGTCCGTGCCCGCGCAAACCACGCTGCGTCGGCCAAAGCCGAGCCGCAACAAGCGTTTGCCCAGCCGCCGCCTCAGACGGTCAAGAATTTGGACGAGGCAGAGTCGGCCCGGCCACAGGGCTTCGCTCAGGCGCCAGACAAGCGCGCCGCGGCCCAGGCCATGCTGGGCGCTGTCGATGCGGGCAAAGCCAACAACGCCAAAGCAGACGTGGCCAAAAACTCCGGCGCCAACTACGCAAGCAAGGACAAGCAGGCGGCCCAAAACGACGACGCAGCACCGCAGGCCAATCGCGAGGGCCAGCAGGCCGTGCTCAAGAAAACTGCTGAGGTCAAGGCCGAGGCCAACGAAGAGCGCGCCAACCAGGCTTACCGATCGCAACCGTCCAATGCCGCGCCCAAGGCCGCACTGCCCAATAGTGCTGCGGACAACAAGCCAACCGACAACGCGGCCGACAACTCCCAAGTTGCCAAGCTGCGGGAACAAGCAGACAAAGTTGTGGATCCATCCAAAAAATTGGCGATCCTCAAGGCCCTGCATGCGGCCGCGCTGAAGGCCGGTGACGTCAAGCAGGCGCAGTGGGCCAAGGCCCAGATTGAAGTCGCCGAAGCGGGCCGGATTGCGCCCGCCAAGGTAACGCGCCAGCCGGCGGCCGAACCGGTCAATCGGGCCAAGGCCGGCGCTGATGCCCAGCATTAGCAGCTACGCGCTAATTTTTCGTATTATTACATAAGACTATAGACGGAGCGCCCGCCTGTCGGCCACGAAATTTGCGTCCTGAGGCCCGCCGGGGCAACCTCAAACGGGGCCACGCAAGGCCTACGTCACAGTTGCCCAATGGCACAACCTCACAAACTACCTGCCATCCTCACCCGCAAGTCGTTGGAAGACAATGGTTATGCTTGGTTGTTTGAGTCGACGTTTTTCAATCAGCTCGATGCTCCGGACGTGGAGAAACTGCTCAGCCTGATGACGTGGCGGTCGTACGGCAAAGACAGTGTTCTGGTCGAGGCAGGCAAGAAGAACGACGCGATGCACTTGATCGCTGAGGGTGAAGCCCAGGTCGTCATTCCGGCAGGACACTCGGGCGATACGTTGTTTTCTCGCTTTACCACCCGCACCGAGACGGGCGACTCCGTGGTGGCCAAGCTTGCGCCTGGCCATGTTTTTGGCGAGCGCTCGCTGCGCCTGAACACGGCAACCAATGCCACGGTGCGGTCGCTGAGCCCACTGCGGACGCTGCAGATCGGCGTCGACTCCTTTGACAAAGCAGTCAATGAAATTGAGGCGTTTCGCGACTACATCGACGGCTTGGTTGAGATGCGCGGCAAGGCCGCGACGATCACCGATTTGCTGTTGCGCCACCCGTTCTTGCGCTTGCTGGGTCGCGACGACATCCAGCGGTTCTGTGAAGCTGGGCGGCTGATCAAGCTGCCGGCGGGCGCACAGGTCGTCCGCAAGGGCGACCGAACCAGCGATGTCTACGTCGTGGTCGGCGGCCGAGTAGGCGTAGTCGGCGGCGAAGGTCGAACGCGGGAGATCATTGCAACCAAGGGACCAGGCTGGATGTTTGGCCACGCCGCCGTGCTGCTCGAAGTTGCGCGCACCGCCGACATCGATGCGCTGGAGGCAACCGAGCTGCTCAAGGTGCCGGCTTCGGTGCTGATGGGCATCGTCACCCGCAACCCGACACTGAACCGCCAACTGTACACTGAACTGGCGACCACCGGCGTCAGCGTTGCCAACCGGGCGGCGCGCCAAGCCGCGCTGGTCTCGATCTACGGTACCCGCGGCGGCCTGGGCACCACCAGTATTGGCTGGGGTCTGGCGGCAGCACTGACGCGCGAGCTGGGCGACCAGTCGTCGGCGGTGGGCGACACTGCGCGGCCGTGGTCCAAGTGCAACGTGGTGCTCATCGACATGGGCGGGGCGAGCTCAGCCCAGACGTGGGGCCTGCCCACGCGCATCATTGAAATTGGCGAAGCCCGCTGCGAAGAGTTGCTGCCACCGGCGGGACAAGCTTGGCCCATCCGCGCGATTCGACCGCTGCAGCCCGATCAGACCGCGCAACTGGTCGAAGAGTTGCGCAAGCAAGTGCCCAAAGAGGGATGGATTCTGGTGGCGGCCCGCAGCCAGGATCAACACGACAAGGCGGTGTTGCATGATGCGCAGTCGGTGGTGCTGGTCCGCAGCTCCAGCGATGGCAGCCACGAGACGGCGGCTGAGCGCCACCAGTACCGCATCGACGCGATTCGGCTGCAGGGCGGCGTGCTGCCGCTGGAGTCGACTAGCCGAGCGGTGCGGATTCCCGACGACGCCCCGACGCTGGCGCGCTTTAAAAACACCAGCGAATTGAACTTATTGTCAACCGAAGCGACGATCATCGGCCGGGCCTGCCGGCGGCTGGCGCGGGCACTGCTGGGACGTACAGTCGGACTGGCGCTGGGTGGCGGCGGCGCGCTCGGCTATGCCCACATTGGCCTGATCCGGGCGATGGAAGAGGCGCGCATCCCGATTGACTACATCGCGGGTGTGTCCTTTGGCTCGCTGGTAGCCGGCATGTACGCGGCGGGCCGGCGCGACGCGATTGAGCGCTTGGTCTCCGAGCGCTGGTTGGTGGTGCCGACATTGGCGGCTGGCTTCGTTTCGACCAAGCCCTTTGAGTACACCGTGCAGCACTGGCTGGGCCGCGAAGTGATGATGTCGGAGACCGAGATTCCGTTTTTTCCGGTCGGCGTCGACATCCAGACCGGCCGCGAGGTGGTGCGCGCCCACGGCAGCGTCGGCCACGGCGTGCGCTCGTCGTCGTGCCTGCCGGGTGCGTTCCCGAGCCTGGTGGTCGGCGGGCAGCGCATCGTCGATGGCGGCATGCACAACAACGTCCCGGCTTCGGTCACCTGGCAAGCGGGCGCTCACTTCATCATCGCCAGCAACATCATTCCCGATTTTCCATTCGCAGCTGCCGGCGCCAAGTCGGCCAGCATGGGCCTGGCGCGGTTTGGCCTGGCCCGCGTCGACGACCTGATGCGGTCGCTGTTTCTGCTGATGTCGCAATCGGGCCGCGATCGCGCCCAGTTGGCCGACTATGTGTTTGATTTGGAAGTGCGCGGCTACAACGTCTACGACGTCATGCGCGGCCATGAGATCGCCAAAGCTGGCTACGAGCAGGCTCAGGCGGTGATGGTTGACATTGAGTCGGCGTGGAAGCACCAAGGCACTGGCGTGGCGGCGCACAGCCAACCGGCGCAGACGGCTTCGGACCAACCTTCACTGAACGGTCACTGAACGGTCACTGAACGGTGGTACCGTTTGTTCAGAACCTTGAATACAAAGGGCAAACCCAAATTTTACCATATACTTTCAAGTAGACTGGTCTTGGGCATGTAAGGGCTTGAAATAGGCGCATATCAGCTTAATGACCGCACCTACTCAATAGTAGACAGGCGCCTCATCCGCCGCCAACCCTTGCTTTGAGCCTCGCCAGGGCATCAGCCACCGGCGCGGGCAACTGCCGCACCACCGCCTTGCGGACCTGATAGCGCAACGGCGAAAGGTCAGGCAGCGCAGCCCCCGCGGCAATGCGCGTCGCCAGCACCTCTGGCGGCAAGCGCTTGAGCCCGGCGACACTGGCATACAAGAAAATATTGTAGCGATACCATGGCTGTACGGCCAGATCGCCCCGCAGGCGTGGCCGGACCGCGTCCAGACAAGCATAGCCCTGCGCTTGGAACAGGTCGCGCCAGTAGGCGTACGGCTGCTCGTTGATGTGATGCTCACCGCCCTGACCGGGAGGCGCCGCAGAAAACAGCACGATCTCTGCATGTTGACACAGAGTTGCCACGAATTGGGCCGCAGCGGTGTGCGGCAAGTGCTCGGCCACCTCGACGCTCATCGCCAAGTCGAAGCTGCGGCCCAGATCGATGGGCACAACCAGATCACGCGCCGTAAATGCGTCCGCGGCAATGCGCAGCTGGCGGCGATCCACGTAGTCGCCATCGACGCCGGCAACTTCTGCGGCACCAGCTTTGAGCCACGCGGCCAGCCACGCCCCTTGGGCGCAGCCAAAATCGACCACGCTGTGCGGATGCAGCCATCCCGTCAGCAGCTCGGCCACCCGCTGTGCCGAGTGGTCGTTGCTGGCGGTGGTGTAGCGAAAAAACGCATTGTCGTACTGGTACTGCGCCATCCTTGCTACTTCTTCGCCAACGGGTAGTCGGCTGCGCTTTGGCCTTGGGTCAGGCGCACCAGATAGTTGGCGCGGACATGGGTCCACGTCTGCACCGTGTTGGCAGCATCGGGCCAGCGCACGACCACTTTGTCGATGGTGCACCCAATGCCCAAGCCGAAATGGGCGACCAAGTCTTGCTGCAAGCCAAAGTGACCGTAGCCGCCGCCGATCTCGTGGGTTTGGGTCACGCCGCCGGCCGTGACGCTGATGCGCGCGCCAATCGCGCTCTTGTTGCTGCCGGCGCCGCCGACAAGTGCAAGCTGGAGCCAATTGCCCTGGTTGCCGGCGGTGTTCTCAAACACATGCAATTCTTCGGACTTCAGGCACTCGGTCGGGCTCAGGCCGCAGCGGGCCAGCGAGTGGCCAAAGGCGAGGTCAAGGTCGCCGTCGCGGTCCCAGTCGGCAACCGACACGCTGGCGGCGTGATAGAAGTCTAACCCAGAGATTTTGGTCACTTCGGTGTACTTGCCGTCGGCGGTCTGCTGAAAGAGCTTGGCGCGGGTGCCCGGGTAGTCCGACGACGCAAGCGCGATATCTAGCCGGCCGTCGTTGTCAAAGTCGAGCACGGCCAGGCTCATGTCTCCGACGTCGCCTTGTTGGCCCGCGGGGAACGTGTGCTGCAAGCCATTGTCCTTGCCTTTTTCGTGGGTGAACACCGGAATCGCGGCGCCGTCGTTTTTGGCCACGCGGCTAGGGTCGCTCGAAGTGCCGACGTCGGGGTGCACAATGGTGCCAAACACCATGTCGAGGTCGCCATCGCGGTCGAGATCGGCGCACTGGACCGTGCCGGTGTTGCCGCCCAGCCGCCACGGTTTGCGGTCGCTGGCATGGTTCCAGCGGTAGTTGCCCTTGAACGCCGCCTTGAGCTGGACGCAGTTGACCACGGGTTTTCCGCACTTGTCACACTCGGCGGCGGTGGGCACGTCTTGGCAGTAGCACTGCGCGTTCCAGTTGGTGGTCCAGTCGTCGTCGTCGTCGCGGCTCAAGTGGGTATAGTCCTTGACGTCGTCAAACCGATTGCCGGACTCGCCGAGCTTGCCGTTGAGCCACGCCGAGTTGAAGTAGCGACCGTACGACACGCCCAACAAGTCGGGCAGGCCGTCGTTGTTGATGTCGCAGGCGGCGGTGCCCCAGGTGTGGCGGTGGGCGCTGCCGTCTTCGACATCGACCATCTTGGCCCACTCCTTGGTCTTGAGGCCCTCGACCACGGTGACGTTGGTGAAGCCGCCCTTGCCGTCGCCGCGCAACAGCTGGCTTTGAATCGGGTAGTCGCCATTGGGACCCGGCCAGCTGGTGTACCCCAACCACAGGTCGAGGTTGCCGTCCTTGTCGTAGTCGACAAAACTGGCGGAGCTGAGCGAGCGCCGCAGCACCTTATCGCTAAAAACGGTGGCCGGCGTGAGCGAAAACGAGCCCTTGCCGTCGTTGAGCATCAGCTCGGAGCTGTCTTGCGGGAACAAGTCCTTGGCTGGGTCGCTGGGCACCGAGATGCCGCAAAACGCGTCGAGATCGCCGTCGTTGTCGACGTCGCCGTAGATGACAATGTGGGCTTGCCGTCCGTCCGCGCTGTCTCGGGTGGCCAAGATGCCGCTGGCTTGGGTGATGTCGTCAAAGGCAAAGCCGCCGCTTTGGCCGGCTTTGGCTTTGAGCAAGAACAGCTTGCGCTTGCCGGCGGTGTAGACCTCGCGGCCGCCCATGCCGGCCATGCTGCGCGCGAACAGTTCGGGGCGGTAGTCGCCATCCAAGTCTGCCGTGGACTGGCGGATCGCCACGGCCTGGGCTGCCGTTAGGCCTGCTGACGCAGTTTTGTCGATCCAGGCTGCTGACTTGCCGTCCCACAGGGTCGCGGGCTTGCACACTTCGGGCGGCGCCAGAGCCCACGGGTCAACGGCAACCTCGGCGGCCACGTCGGTGGCGGAGGTGTCCGCTGCGACGCCGACATCGGATCCGGCGGCGATCACGGACGATGCCCCAGGGCTTGGGCTGCCGCACGCTGCAAGCGCGAGCGCGGCTAGAGTCGCAATAGATTGAACTGAAAGAAACAATTGTCGCATGGCAGCCTCCTGGGCAGGGTCCGCCAGTCTAGCCCAAGGCGCTGCGCTTGGGCAGACCGAACCGACCCAAAACATTTTGGCGCGGAAAAAACCGCCAGCTGACGATCATGGTTGGCGCCCCAACTTGGCGCACGGGAGAATGGAGATGGATCGTATTTTTGCGCGACAATGGCTCAGCGTGCTGGCGATGTGCACCTCAAGTTGCTCGCTTGTCAGCCAACCGCCCGATTTTGGCGATCCGGACGCTCGGGTATGGCTGGGTGACAGCGCCCCGGTGCCGCCCAATTGTTTGCCGGCGCGCACGGGCGAGGTGGTGTTCAACGAGGTGCTGGCCAAGCCAGCTGGGGTCGACTTGGACGGCGATGGGCTGTCGATCAGCCGCGACGAAGCGATTGAGTTGATCTACGCAGGCAGCCAGCCGGGGCACTTGCAAGGGGCGACGCTGTGGCTGGGCGACAAGCAGCGGGGTTTGATCAGCGACGGGGCGTGCCTGCAGCCGGGGCAGCTGGTGGTGCTGACCGGGTCCAAGACGGGTCCGGTCGTCGTACAGCCTCAGGCCCGGCACATCTGGCTGGGGCACCCGCTCGAATTGCGCGACAGCGGCGCCACGTTGCGGTTGCAGGGCGTGCTCGGCACAGATTTGGGTGAACTGACCTACCCGCAGGCGATGCCGAGCCAGAGTTGGGTGCGCCAGACCGACGGCGATGCTGCGGCGGCGCTTGTTGGGCATCCGCCGTACAGCGGCGGCCAGCACAGCATCGGCTGGCGTTTGCCGGCACCATCGGGCGCCACCGCGGGCAACTGAGGCGAGCCCTAGCGCTCGTTGGCCTGCTCGACCAGCCGCTTGGCCTGCCTGCCCACGGTCTGGTTGACTTCGCGCGACTGTGCGCATGCCTTGATGTCCTTGGCCGTCAGCGTCCGCAAATAGGTCAACGCAAAGCTAATGCTACACTTGGGGTTGAACACCAAGGCCTTGCGCGTCGCGTAGTCCTTGGTCCACTGCCGGTTGCGCGCGATCGTGGACAGCAGCTCTTCGGGCAGCGTCTTGTTGGCCGCGAACGCCGTAATTTCGCTGTCACCCAACCGCGGCGACTTGAGCACTGCCAGCGACACGATCTTTTTGGGGTCGCGGATCAAGATCTTGCGGGTCATGGCGTCGCCCACCATCGCGATCCGGATTTTTTGCGACACGCTCATCTTGGAAATCAGCGCGGTCAGGTTGTGGGTGACCTTGTCTTCGAGCAGCGTGCGCTGCTCCGGCGGCAGGCCTTCGAGCAATGCTGCAGCCAGCTCGCCTTGACCGGTAGCGAGCAGCATCGCCGACTGGAACTCCAGGTCCGACAGCCCAGCGCCCGCCTCTTCGACTTCTTCGCCCAACAGCACCGCGCGCACTTCGCGAAAGCCTGGGATGTGATCCAGCGCCAGATTGGAACGCACGGCGAGCTCAAGCAGCCCTTGCACCACGCCTTGGGTCGCACCCGGGTTGAAGTAAATCGCTTCGACAATGCCCGGCGCCCGCATCGCGCGCACTTGATTGCGTGAGATGGTGTCGCACACATCACCCGACGCCATCGTCGCCAGCCAGCGCACCGTATCATCGGCGGTGTGGCTGTTGAGCACGACTTCGCGGGCTGGGTTGTCAAACTTGGCCAAGGCCCGGGCGGTGGCGTCCAGCAGGATCGGGTCCTTAAAAGTCTGGATGACCGGCAACAAGACTTCGCCTGGCATTTCGGCCAGCGACTGCCTGGCGTGTTTTTTGACTTCGACTTCGGGGTCCTGACTCAAGTACAGCAGCGCCGGCACCATCGCTTCTGGTGGCGCGGGCAACAGCCCGCGGGCGACGCGGACGCGGGCCGCGACTTGGGCCTGGCGGCTGGCCAAGTTCTTCAGGGCGCCGATCAGGACGTCTTCGCTCAGTAGGGCGCCAGTCTGAAAGGCTTCGGTGCTCATGGGTTCCTGGTGCGGCACAGGCGGCCTGGGCATCATTGTGCGCTTGTGGCGGTCCAACGAAAAGGGGCAAGTGCGCTGGCCGCGCTTGACGACGCGAGGCGACTTGCGTAGCGTTGCGGTCGGGGCCTGCAAGTAGTGGTGAGGACGCGATGACAAGCGTGGGCAAAAATCGCATCTGGGTGCGCGTGACATTGGCGGGCGCCGCGTGGCTTGGCTTGGCCGGATGTGGTGATGAGCCCGCTAGAGCACCGATCAGAAACTAAGATTTCAATGAGCCACGACACAAGCTCCTGATTCCGCCCTAATTTCAGCCAGAACCCTAATCCACGAGAATTCTGTACCGCTCGTTGGGTCGTGATGGCGGTTGCGGGCGCGTCGCCGAGGCGGCGACCGGGCTGTGAGTCGCCGAAGCGGCGACCGGCGTGGGACGCCGCCCTTTGGGTCTACAT
>CANMNA010000077.1 GCA_947499075.1 Myxococcales bacterium | reverse complement strand
GCCCGGAACAGGACTACGCCCCGCCAGCGCCGGCTGGGGTGCATGGCGTAGCCTTGGGATGGGTTAGGGCGGACTTGCTTCGCGGCGACAAAAACGCGGTCCAAGCAGGGTGCGGCGATTTTTTCGGGCCTTGGGCGATCGAGGCTGTCTTCTCGTCTATTTTGATTGACAACCATTCAATCTTGTATTATTAATCTCTCGTGAGCAAGATATTGCGCCCCTACGACCCACGCTTGATGTCCTGGCCGGTGATCTATGGCTACTGCACCGGCAAGCCGAGCTCCGCCGTATCGAACGTGCGACGCACGATGAAGTTCCTTAGGAACTGTGAAAATTTAAGTCGATCGAATGGGTTATCGACCGGAGCGGCGAGTCGGCTGTCAAGCCGCGAGCTTGCGACCCACCGAGCAGGCTGGAACTGTCCAAGTTATACTTAGACAGTTCCTTACCGCGTGCTGGCGACAAACCAGCACCCAGGCCACGACAGCATCGCTTCGTTTCGGAAGCGCTATCTCGCTGAGCTTGCGTCAGTTCACTGAAAGCTGTCCACGCTGCGCAAGGTGGTGCGGGCGCTGGGCAGAGAACTCGAGATCGTCGTCCACATCGGCGACCGCCATGTCCGGCTACACCAACCGCAGTTCCCCGTCCCTACAACGTCCGCAAAAACCGCAACAAATCCGATTTGTCCTACACGCTGAGCGCCCGGTACTTGCCCGCCGCCCGCTCGGCCTCGCCGCCGTGCATCTCGATGGCCTGACCGAGCTCACTGGCCCGATCATCGTGAAAATAGGCCTTGCGAAACCGCAGGCCCCACAGCGGCGCGCTGCGAAACTCGTCGCCCTGCGCCTCAATGTCCTTGGCTCTGGTGTCGAACTGCGGCCCCATGTGGTGCAGGCACAGGTCGGTAAACGCCGGCACGCCCTTGGCCGTCTGGGGCCGATGGCAGCTGCCGCACCCCAGCGCATCAAAGACCTTGTGGCCTGCCGGGTGATCGCCGTCGCGAGGCGGTGGGGCCAAGCCGCCGACGGTCTTCATCGGTAAGTTGAGCTTGCTGCCATAGTGAATGGCATAGACGCGCTTGGAGATCTGCCGGGCACCTGCCCACTCGGTGCCGACGCCGGCCTGGTGTTGTCGGCACCACCACGCTCGGCGACGGCGACGTCATTACGCCGGCGATCGGGCGGCAGCAGCGCCGCCACGACCTCGGCGTGGTCGAGGATGTTCTGGACATGGCCGACGTCGAGCCAGATGCCGCCGACGCAGCACGCCGAGCAGCCAACAGGCGCGAAATCGATCAGTTGATGCCGCCGTTCAACAAGTTCGAGATGGCCGTCAAAGCGTTGCGGCCGTAGGCGCTGGCTCAGCTCGGGTCAACCGCGCACACCGCGCCGCGCCAGCGCCAGTTGAGCTGCGCTGGGGCATGTCCACCCCATGAGCGCGGCGGCGCGGGCTCTTGGCGTTGACAGGTTCGCCGCCCCGGGGCACGTTACTCCTGTCTGGCCGCCCCGGGGCGCGCCGCAGGAGGACGTTGTCATGGCCACCCCAGCGCAAATCAAGGCCGACGCCAAGACCGACATCGCCGCGATCGAAGATCAGGCCGCCAAGGACACTGCAGCCGTCAAAAAAGAAGAGTCAGCCGCGGTCAAGTCTGGCCAGAAAACCAAGCAGGATGCTGCCGCCGACGCCAAGGCCAAGTCCGACGCGATCGCCGAGGCCGCCAAGAAGTCGATTGCCGCCCGCGCCGACATGGCCAAGGCCGTGCTCAAGGCCGAGTACAAGGCGATGGAGCTCAAGCCCACCGATGGCGGCGGCCCCGACGGCAAGGCCGCGGGTGCGAGCGACAAGTCGAAGCCGCCGGCCGTGCTCGCCAAAGAACTGGCCGACGACGTCAAAGAAGTCGAGCAAATGGTTCTGGAAGCCGTCGAGACGGTCGCCAAGATCGTCAAGGGCGTGTTTGAGACGATTCTGTCGATTCTGGGCGGCGGCAAGGGCAAAGGCTCGGGACCCAAAGAGACGAGCGGCGGCAACCGGCCGTTTGATCACCGCGGCAACTTCAAGTTCCGCATTGAGATCGGCAGCGTGTCGGCCGGCGCGTTCCGGGCCATCGACGGCTTGGGCGTCACCACCGAACTCATTGAGTACCAAGGCGGCGGCGATATGTTCGCTCGCCAAATCCCAGGCCGCCCCAAGGTTGCGCCGATCACGCTCAAGAAGGGCTGGGTCGTCAACGCCGCGCTGTGGAGCTGGATGCGCGACACCATGGACGGCAAGTTCACCTTCCAAAACGTCAGCGTGGTGCTGATGGACGACGACGGCCAGACCGACGTTGCCCGCTACGAGTTGACCCAGTGCTGGCCTTCGTCGTGGAAGGGCTTCCAGTTGGACGGCATGGGCAACGAGGCGATGGTCGAAGAACTGGAGCTGCAAGTCCGCCACGTCCAGCGCGTCAAAGTCTAGCGCTGCGGCTGGCGAAAATTGCGAACGCTAGACGACGACGATCTGCGGGCCATTGCCGCCGCGGCTGATTACCTAGAAAACCCAAAATTTCTCATGCGGGTCGCTGACATGGTCGGTCGGCCCGCTGAGGCGCTGCTGCGGCGGCTGCCGAAGTCGGCGCATGCCGCGGTGACCAAGGCGGTCGACGCGGCCATGCACAAGGCCCTCGATCTGGCGATCTCAACACTGGCCCTGGAGCACAACAGCAGCCCGAGCGCCCACACGGCGGGCGCCGCGGCGCTCGGCGCTGCGTCGGGCTTTTTCGGGCTGCCGGGGTTGGCGGTGGAGCTGCCACTGTCGACGGCGGTCATGCTGCGCTCCATTGCGGCGATCGCCCGGCGCGAAGGCGCCGACCTGAGCGATCCGGCGGTACGGCTGGAATGCCTGACCGTGCTGGCGCTCGGCAGCCACCTGCCGGCCCCCATCGATGCGGTAGTCGAAGGCGACGCGCTCGATGGCAGTGCCATGGATTCAGCGTATTGGACGGCGCGGATCGGCCTGGCGCTGGCGCTCAAGCAAGCTGCCGCCCATGTCGGCAGCAGTGCCGCCAGGCTGACCGCCACTGAACTGGCCAAAGGCGGCGGCGGTGCGGTCATCGCCCAACTGCTGGCCAAGATCGGCGCCCGGTTTGAGATCGTGGTTTCTGAAAAAGCGGTGGCCCAGTCGGTGCCGCTGATCGGCGCGGTGGCGGGCGCCGCGCTCAACGGCGCGTTCGCCGAGCACTTCAACACCGTGGCCGAACACCACTTTCGCTTGCGTCGGCTGGAAAAGCAGTGCGGCCTGGCCGCAGTGCGCCGCGCCTATGCCCAAGCGACCGAGCAGCGCACCCAGCGCCAGGACGACGCAGCCGCACTGCGGGCCCGCGCGCGTCTAGCTGGGCGCCGCTAGGGCGCGCCGCCGCCGATGATCGCCCAGCCCGCCGTCGCCCGCCAAGCTCAAGGCCGCCCTGCGGTTGCGCTGCCCAGCGTGTTGGCAGGGCCCGATGTTTCGGTCGCCACTGCGCATGAATGCCCAATGTCCCGGATGTGGCTACCGGTTCGACCGCGGCCACGGCTACTTCGTCGGCGCCATGTACGCCAGCTACAGCTTGTTCCTGCTGCTGGGCGCTGGCGTGGCGCTGGCCGCTTGGCTGGCTTTTGGCAGCGTCGCTACCACGCTGGCCGTGACCATCGGGATCTTGCTGCTGGCCGGGCCGCTGGTGATTTTTCCGGACTCGCGGCTGATCTGGGTATGGATCGAGCGCGAGGGCTGGCTGCACGACGGCGACGAAGACCGTGAGCGCTTGCGCCTGACGCACCTGCGCCGCGGCGGCGGCGAGCTGCCGGTTGAGCCGATGACGCTCGCTGCCGCACGCCACAGTCCACCGTCGGCCAACGACGACCAACCGGAGCCGCCGCGGATCGCCTAGCGGCGCATGGGACGTACATTTGCTTGAAGGTACTATACCCCTGAGAAATGGTTAGGGTCCGGATCCTTTGCAACGACGCCGTGACCACGATTTTTCAATGGGTTGGCAGCGCACCGCGCTACGACGAGTGGGATTCGCCGTGGCATTTGCGGAGCCAGCCTGCAAACACCAGAATCACGGGCGGGCCTCGGCGGCTTGCCACCGACTGTCTGCCAGCAAGTGCTTGTTCAGACAGCAACTCCGGCCCCTTCTGATCGGGTGATCCGCCGTTGCGGTCCAGTGCGAACGACCCAACTGCATGTACCGACATTGTTCTTTCTCCCTGCGGCTAAAAGCCGCGGGCTACATCTACCAAGCCCCGCCTGCGCGGGGCTAGTTTTCGCCGCGGGGCAAGTCAGCCTTGCGCAGGCAAAGCTTTGTAATTGTTGCCCGCGGCTTCAGCCGCCGGGAGTAATAGTCGCGCTGCCACCTATCAGGTTCATGTCGGCTGACCGCCAACAATCATGTGTCATGTCAAAACTGAACGTGACAGGCATTGGTTCGACCGGGGCTCCTGTCAGACCAGGGGTCGCACGACCAGGGGACGCACGGCCAGGGGTCGCACGACCAGGGGCTCCTGTCAGGCCAGGCGACCCCTGCGGTCAGGCTGTCCCTGCGATCTGGTGGTCCCTGCCGCCACAAGCCAAATGCGAGACGCAACACTGGCCCGGGCAACCACGGCAGCAAATCTTAGTTATGGCAAGCACTTGTACCATTTCACATGAACGAACATGTCGTCATCGCAAAGGAGCCGCACCCATTCGATTTTGTTGGTGGCTCGTTTGCTTGCTTCGTTGGTTGCCAAGCTCGCGAAAGCGTTCGACGCGCCGCAACGGTGCCGAACCTACTGCCGATCGACTTAATTTCGCCGGGACCCTTAATTTCGCCCAGAATCGAAGCGGACGGTCTTGCACGCGGACAGGGCGATCGTCAGGTAGGCGGGAGGCGCACTGCAGATGGCGACCAGCGATGCTTGACCGCGGCTGCGCGCCGCCCATACCTGCTGAATCGGCCCGTCGGCGAGTTTGACAACCCAAATCAGGTCGCCCTGCTCGCCCTGTTCGACAAAGGTCTCGGCGCCAATCTCTGTGGCAGCGTGGGCCAACTGGACAGCAGAGGTGCGTTCGCGGCGCGACACCTGGACAGACAGCGCATAGGCCGAACCGCCAATCGAACGCTCGAACAGCCAGGTCTCGCTCAGCCCAGCGCCAGCGGCAGTCTCAGAGACCGGTCCGGGCAGGTCGATCGATAGACCCAACGCCTCAAGATGTTTGGTCACAACTTCGGCGGCGACCCGGCTCGCCGGTTCTGGCAATTCGGTGGCGGTGGGCGGCCCAGACAGCACCACTGGGGTAGCCTCGTCCGCCAAAGCGGTGCCAGCGACATCGACCAGCACCGAAGTCGGGTCAACCCACGCCGGGTCGCGGACGGGCTCAGGCAGGGGATGGGCGATGTTGCGCTGAGGTGACCGACATCCGGGCATCGCGACTGCGCAGCAGACGGTCATCACCCAGAGAGCCATTCGCCATCGCGCCAAGGTGCACCCACCCAAACCGTACGCGGGCTTGCGCCCGTGCCAGCCGTGTAGAGCGAAAGGCCACCCGGTGTCAAATTTCGCGCACAGATTGGACGGGCATGGCCGGGATCCGCGGCGCCGACGGACCCAGCCCGTCTGCGCGATCACCTTGAGCTGACCGCGTGACCAACCCCTCGGCAGCGACACGCTGGGCAGCTGCCGAAAACACGTTGGGCAAGAACGCGCACAGCGCCAAGGTCGTCCAGTCTGTCACAGAGAAAACCACCGGCGAGTTGACTGCGGAGGCGATGGTCGCAAGGCCGGCTGAGAGGCAGCCAGCGGCGAGCGGACGGTCCGAGCCGGCCCGGAAAGTGACGCGCAACGCGTTGACCAACGCGGCCACGTGCATGGCGGCGACCCCGAGCATCGCGGGTAGCCCGCCCCAGGCCCCCAGGCTCAAGTAGACGTTGTGAACGGCGGTGCCGGTGTAATCAGCACTCCAATTGCCCGACGAAAAGCCGCCGCCACCCAAGCCCACGAACGGGCTCTTGACAATAGCCTCTATTGCCAACAAATTCATCGTGCTTCTACCCGAAGTCGCCTCCGCGATGTCGACTTTGGATTCGGTCAGTCCGGCCGAAGACATCAAGATGTCGATGGTTCTTTGGTGAAAGGCATCAGGCGCGACTTCATGGATCACAAAGCCGCCTATGACCACCGCGGCCGAGGCGATGGCCCGGCCGGACCACGACTTGGAGGCGATCAGCGCAAACCCGACGACGCCCGTCGCCAGCACCAACGTACCTGACCGGGAATTGGACGCAAAGAGTGCCCAGATCGCTGCCGGAGGCACCACCAACAGCAACAATTTGAGATGTTTCGGAACTTTGTGGTACGACAGCAACGCTAGGGTGAACGGAAACAGGCGCCCGACGGTCAGGCCCAACCCGTTGGGCTCGCCAACCAGGCCACCCGTGCGATTCATGCCCTCGATGTCAGACAACGAGACGAACAGCGGCACGGTCAGCGACACGAGGGCCAACACTGCAACCTGAACCCATATGAACACAGCCAGCGCCGCGGGCGTGGTCAAGAACTGGTGCATTATCGCGATGGTGGCGACGCAGCCGACAAACGTCACGACATAGTCGTAGTTTGCGCTCGAAGTGCCAATCAAGTCGCAAAATTGAAGCCAACCGAGCACCCCCACCATGCCCAAGTGCAACCAAGGGGCCCCTACGTGCTGTGCGGGACGCTGAATCGCGCGGTACATCAGCGGCGGGATCAGCGCGAGGCCCAAGATTTTGGCCGGAGACGCCCAGGTGGTAAAGACAATACAGGGCGCCGCAGCGAGAACGGCGGTCGCCAGCGCGGGACGGCGCAAGATGTACGCGTAGACAGGAATGGCGACGACAGCCACGCCGACGTACAGCGACAAGTCCAGTTCAATGACCAGCGTGGCCATGACCAACGTGGCGACTAACGTAAGGACAGTGTTCATGCTCCACCGCGCACGGGCAGGAACCGCTTGGCGTAGAAATCGCCAGAAGGGGCCCTCGCGGGCGCAACGCAGTCAGTGGCCGGAGGTGGACGCAAAGTTCAGGCCGAGGCGAATCTTTCGCGCCTCGATGCTACCGCGGTGGCCCCGGTACCGACAAGCACCTGTCGGGCAATCCGGGGCAAGTGCGTCAGACTGCGCGCACGCCGGATTGACGCGACGCATTGCGCAGCCCGCCGGGCACCGGCAGCCGCACGGTCATGCGCGCACCTACGCCGGGCGCCTCATCGGCCACCAGCGAGCCACCGTACCGGCCGACAATGCGGCGGCTGACCGCGAGACCCAACCCCCAACCACTGCGCCGGGTGGCGTCGGAACCGACCTGAGTCTTGGTCGAATAAAACTCATCAAACACGCGCTCGCGGTCGGCAGGGGCAATGCCTGGACCGTCATCGTCGACGTGGATGACCTGCCAGTCGCCCTCGCGCAGCACCGAGATGCGCACGGTGCCTGGGCCATGGACGGCGTCGGCGGCATTGACCACCAGGTTCATCAGCACTTGTTCCAGGTGACTGGCCGAGGCATCACAGGGGCTCTGGCTGGCGCTGGCGTGCAACTCGAGCGCCATCAGCCGGGCCCGCGGATGCTGCTCGCACTGGCCGATGACGCGCACCGCCACAGCAGCGGCGTCACAAGGACGGTCGATGTCGCGTGGCTGGGGCAGCCCGGGCTGGGCCATGTCGGACAGCAGGGCATGGATGCGGTCAGCGGCGTGCCTGGCCTGATCGATGCAGCGCAGGCGCTGGTCCAGTGGCGCATCGGTTTGCTCCAGGGCCTGCAAACGATCCAAAAAGCCCACTACAATCGCCAAGGGACTGCCAATCTCGTGTGCCATGCCCATCGCAACGCGCCCGACCAGCGCGAGGCGGTCGGACTGCTGCAACTGCGCCGCGATGGCATCTGCCGCACCGCGCAGGACCCCCAGCGCCTGCATCTGGTCGGCGCGATCGGTGCGCTCGTCGGCCAACTGCCGACGGTAGGCGGCCAAGGCCGCGCTCAAGCGATCGATTTCGTCCCAATGGCCCAAGTGGGTCAGCGCGTCCTCGCCGGCCGCAAGCGTTCTGGCTGCCGATTCGAGACGACGCAAAAGTGCCAACTGCAAGGCCGCCCAACTCAGCGCAATGGCAAACGCACCGACCGCCGCTGCGCCCAGCCACAGCATCACTTCTGCCGCCCGCACTTGGCTGCGAATGTGCGCGGCTTGCACCCCCAAGGGCAGCGCCGTGTCGCCCAGATTGGCGATCATCTGGTCACCCAGTTGGGCCACCAACATGTCGGCCAAGGCCACCAACGCCACCAACGCCAGCGCGATGCACGCGGCGATCGCTGTGCGCACCCGGCGGCGAACGGTGGTCATCGGCTCAACCGCCCAAGAGCGGGGCCAGCCAGCGGTGCAGCAGCAGCCACTGCACCGCCGCCAACACCAAGAAGGGCCCAAACGGCAACGCCAAGTGGCGGATTGACTGCAAGCCCCGGTCTTGCAATGCCTTGCCGCGCTGCAGCACGGCAAACGCCGCGGCAAAAAGCAGGCCCTGCACCGCCGCCGCGAGCACCACCGCCGGCAGCGCCACCAGCCCCAACAACGCGCCAATGCCGCCCAGCAGCTTGATGTCACCGGTGCCCAGGCCTTCGCGCCCTGTCAGGCGACCATACAGCCATTGCACCAACAACAGGCCGCCGCCGCCCACCAGAGCGCCAGCACCGGACTGCTGCCACGTGACGCCACGCAGGTCGCCGACCAGTGCCGCTAGCGCCAGACCCAGCAGCGGCAGCGGCAGCGACAGCACGTCAGGCACGACAAAGGTGTCGGCGTCGATGAGCGCGATCGCCACCCACACAAACACGAACAATTGCTCGCCGAGCAGCGCCAAGACCGGCTGCCACCCCACCGGTTCACTTGCCAGGCAGAGCGGCAACCACGGGGTCGCCACCGCAAGCGAGAGCGCCGCCACCGTTGACTCTACCGCCGGATACCGCACGGCGATCGGCGCTTGGCACGCCGCACAGCGCCCGCGCAGCAGCAGCCAGGACAGCACCGGGATATTGTGCCAGCTGGCAATGGGGGTCAGGCACTGCGGACACCGCGAGCGCGGCCGGACCACAGACAGCCCGGCCGGCAAGCGGTAGACCACGACATTGAGGAACGATCCCCAAAGGCTACCCCACACCAAGGCGAACACGGCGGCGATGATGGGCTCAGGCTGCAGAGGCACCTCCGGCGACAAGGGTAGCCGCCCTTGGTGCGTCGGGGCAATTGGCAGGCCCAACGAGTGGCGCGTACGCCGCGATCCCCCACTTTGAGCGCATCTCTTCGTCACTGCGTCGCTTCTCTCGCTGCGGCGTACCTGAACCTGAGTACGCCTCGCTCTTTCAGCTCCTTATTCCTTGATCTGCATCTCAAATCGGGGGCCGCGGGAGATTTCTGTGGGGAATTTAGGTACGTCTGATCGCTTGCGCGCGCAGCGCACAATGTGCTGCGATCCGCCGGCGGCCTCCCGCGCGTATCGATCAGGATGCAGGCAAAATCAACAATTATTTTAGCAACTTTACTCGCAATCGCTTGGGCACACGCGGCGGCTGGTGACGGTTGGCAACCCGTCTTGCACGAGCCGTTGCCCGCGGTGCTTGGCGCCTCTGGGCGCAGCGATCAAGCGATTCCCGCCGCCGGGGCGGCGGCTGGCGCGTTGCCCCAAGCGATCGAGACGGCGCTGGGTCGCATTGATCAGCCGCCTGCAGCCTCGCCCGGCCAGCAACTGGCGCTGTATCAGCCACAGCCGCCACGTACGGCAGGTCCAGATCGCCGCACGGGAGGCGATCTGGACTTGCACTACCACATGGTGTTCGACCCGGAAGTCGTTCCTTTCAAACGCGAAGCATCGCTCGATGAAGTGGCCGGCAACTTGACCATGCACGCCAGCGGCCGCGGCTTGGTGCAGCTTGCGGTCGGCCAACTTGCTCGGGTCGGCCACGAGCTGTTTTGGGGCCACCTGCAGCTGCGGCTAACGGGTGCGGCGCACGTGCCGCTGCCCAGCGTCGCGCCGACCTCACAGGTGCTGTCGTGGCAACCGGTGCCGGCGGTGCCGCTGCAGCTCTGGCGCGACGACGCTGGCAATTTCACAGTGACTTCGCCACATACTGGGGTCATTGAGTTGCGGTTCCTGATGGACGCGCCCTCTGGGTATTTTGCCGCACCGCTCGGCGTCGGCGCCGGTCGCGACGATCCGCCGCAGCCGCCGCTGCCCGGGCCCGTGCGCACGGCAGCGATGGCCCTGTGGCCCAAGCTGGGGCTCTCGGCTCACAGCGAACGCGGGGCGGCGATCGCGCGCCTTGTCGAGTATTTCCGTGCCTTTGAGCCGGGCGCTCCGCCGCCTGAGACCGGCGAGACGTTGGCGGATTTGGTGCTCGGCCAAAAAGGCGTGTGCCGGCACCGCGCGCTAGGCTTTGTGATTTTGGCCCGGTCGCTGGGGATTGGCGCCCACTATGTGAGCAACGATGCCCACGCGTTCGCCGAGGTCTGGGCGCCAGGCAGCGACGGCAGAGGGGCATGGCAGCGCATCGACTTGGGTGGCGGCGCCGACTCGCTTGAGCTGCACGACGCCCAAGGCAAGCACTTGCATCAGCCGCTGCACCGCGATCCGTTTCCACAGCCACCGGCTTATGCCAACGCGACCGGTGAGATCAAGGCGGATGGTGCGCCGGTCGCGCAGGCATGGGCTGGGGCCGCCAAAGTCAAAGGCGCCGATGGCCTGCGGACTGGCGGTGGGGACAGGGCTGTGCCGGGCAAAGGCGGCGATGCCGGTTCAAGCCAGACGGCGGGGCAGCCGGCGCGACCACTGGGTGTGGCCGAAGCGCGACGCGTTTGGCTCAAACAGCGTGCCGCTGCGCTGACCGCGCCGCCCGCACCGCCCGCCGCGGGTCAAGTGACCGCAGCGAGGGAGTCATCCGCCAAGGCTGCAACTCGGCTGACCCTTGCGCCGCTCCAGCCGATGGCGTGGCTGGGTGAACCGCTCGCTGTCGCTGGGCTGCTGCACTGTAGCGGGGTCGCCGCAACACAGCTTGCGATCGAGATTTGGCTGATCGACCCAGCGCAGCCCGGCCGCGGTGAGTTGCTGGGCGTGGTGCCGACCGACGCCGGTGGCCAGTTCGCGGCCCAATTGAACCTGCCGGCAGATGGCGATCCGCGGGTTTACGACATCGTGGCCAGGTTTGCCGGCGACGCGCTGCGCACTGCCACGGATTCCGGACCATGATCGCTGACCTATCGCCGCTGACTTGGGTCGAACTGTCGCGCGACGCGCTGCGCCACAACGTCTCAGTGTTGCGCCAGGCCAGCCGTGAAGGCGGTCGGCAGCCGCTGATGTGCGCGATGGTCAAGGGCAATGCGTACGGTCATGGCCTAGTGCCGATGGCCACGGAGTTGCTGGCGGCCGGGGCCGACTGGCTGGGAACCCACGACATTGGCGAGATTGCCGCGCTGCGCACCGTCGGGATTGCGGCGCCGATTTACAACGTCGGCTATTTGCCCCCTGACCACGCCGCCTTGGCCGTGCAACTTGGTGCGCGGCTGGTGGTCTACGACCCGGCGGTGGTGGCCGCGGCGAAGCAGGCGGCACAAGCGATGGGCGTGCCAGCGCGGCTGCACGTCAAGGTCGAAACGGGCAACAACCGGCAAGGCCTGCGCCACGACGAAGCGATTGCGCTCGCTGTTGCGATCGGCACAGACCCCGATCTGGTGCTTGAAGGGCTGTCCACCCATTTTGCCGATGTGGAGGACACCACCGATCACCGCTTTGCCCGCAGCCAACTGGAGCGCTTCGAGGCCACTTGCACGGCCGTGCGCACAGCCCTGCAGCTGGCGCCGCCGGGCCATCCGCAAGATGCACTGCTGTGCCATGCCAGCAACACGGCGGCGCTGCTGCTATGGCCGGAGGTCTGCGGCGGCTTGGTCCGGTTCGGCATTGGCGCCTACGGCCTGTGGCCGTCCAAGGAGACGTTGCTGTCGGCCAGCCAGCTCGGCCGCCGCACGGTGCAACTGCACCCGGTGTTGACGTGGAAGACCCGCATCGCCCAAGTCCGACCTGTGCCCACCGGCGAGTACGTGGGCTATGGCCGCACCTTTCGCGCCGTCCGACCGATGCGGGTCGCGGTATTGCCGCTGGGTTACTACGATGGCCTGGACCGACGGCTGTCCAACGTGGGGCAAGTGCTGATCGGCGGTCAGCGGGCACGGGTGTTGGGCCGGGTGGCGATGAACATCACGGTCGTCGACGTCACCGACTGTCCAGTCGCGGCGCCGGGCGGCGAAGTGGTGCTGATCGGCCAGCAAGCCGATGTGCAGGCTGGCATCAGCGACGCGATCAGCGCCGACGAAATGGCCGGATGGGTGAGCAGCATCCACTACGAAGTCGTCACCCGCATCGGTGCGCACCTGCCGCGCCGGGTGGTCGCGTAGCGCGCCGTGCGGCGATCTGGGCCGCAGCGGCCCAAATTCCCCACAGAAATCTCGCGCGTCCCCCGATTTGAGATGCAGATCAAGGAACAAGGAGCTGAAAGAGCGAGGCGTACTCTGGTACGCCGCAGCGAGAGAAGCGACGCAGTGACGCAGAGATGCGCTCAAAGCGGGGGATCG
>CANMNA010000076.1 GCA_947499075.1 Myxococcales bacterium | reverse complement strand
TGTGCGCCGACGACGGCACCGAGATCATGCGCTACAACTTCTTTGAAGGCTGGCCCACCAAGTGGAAGGGCTTCACCTTGGACGGCAAGGGCACCGACGTCAACGTCGAAGAGCTCGAGCTGGCCGTGGAAAAACTCGAGCGCGGCTAGTCCGTAGCTCGGACCTTCAGGGTTCGCAACCGGCGCCGGCGCGATCGCAAGATCCGTCGGCGTCGGCGTTTTTGCGCCCAATTTTGCCACCTAGCGCGACGATGCCGTGGCTGGAGCTGCACCCGATGATGACCCATCGCCTCCTCTTGGTACTTGCGCTGGCAATTATGCCCGCTTGCACGGCGGCACAGCGGACCAATTCTCCGAGATTAACCAAGAGTATTGAAGCATTGGCGGGCGAGCTGAAGGCCGAGGACAGCGCCGAAGTGTGGCGGACGCACTTCATCGACGTCGGTCAAGGTCTGGCTGTGCTCCACGAATTTCCCTGTGGCGCGTACCTCATCGACGCCGGTGGTGAGCACGACGACAAGTTCGACTCCAACGCCGCGCTGGTCGCCTATCTCGATGCCTTCTTCGCGCGCCGACCGGACCTCCACAACACGCTGGACGCCCTGCTGTTGACCCACCCGCATGTCGATCACACGCGTGGGGTCGAAGCCGTGCTGGACCGCTATCAAGTGCGTAACTTGATTGACAACGGTCAAGATTTTGGCTCAGGCGCCGACGGTCAGAAATTCCTGCAGGCCTGGCCGCGCAGCCACGCGGACGTGCACTACCGGGCAATTGCACTGGCGGATATCGTTGATCCGAAGGGCTTGAGCGACGCGGTCATCGATCCGCTGCGCTGTCCATCGGCCGACCCCGATTTTCGGGTGCTGTGGGGCAGGGTCGCGACCGATCCCGGATGGCCGGGCATGCGCTTCGGGAAAACACCATTTCAAAACAGCAACAACCACAGCGTGGTGGTGCGGGTCGCCTACGGCAAGGCCAGCGGGCTATTCACCGGCGACTTGGAGGAGCCTGCAATCAAGGACTTGCTGGCGCGATCGGCTCCGTCTGGCGCGCTGGACATTGACATTTACCAGGTCGGACATCACGGTTCCATCAATGGCACGTTGCCGGCGTTGTGCCAGGCGATGACGCCAGAAGTCGCGGTATTTGCCGTAGGTCCGTCGTATTGGCAGATCCCGTGGTCGGCGTGGAAGTACGGCCATCCGCGGCGCGAGATCGTGGCGATGCTCGAAGCGGTCATCGTGCGCAAGCGCAAGCCAATCGACATCATGGTTGGCATCAAAGGCGAGCACTTCGAGCCCCACCACCTGGAGGCGGCGCTGTACGGCACCGGATGGGACGGCACCGTCGTTGTCGAGTCCCGGGTTGACGGTCGGCAGCGAATTGTTACTGCTGGTCGGTAGTTGAACAGAGGGTACGTTCAATTGGTCTACTCGCGAGTAGCTAGACTTTTTCGCAGCGGTGCCCACTCGTCGTTCGGCTAATTCAACTATTCTCGGCGTCTGAACAAACGGTGCGTTCGATCTTGGCAACCTACTCGCGAGTAGGTCGGTCATCAGCCAAACTGGGCGCCTCGATGGTCAGGTCCGTTGGTCCCAACGCCCCCGCCTGCACCCGCAGCGACACCGCCCGCAACGCGATCTCCGCTGCCCGCCACGGGACCGTCGAGCCATACAGCGCATCCCCGCAGATCACGTAGCCCGCACTCGCCAGGTGCACGCGCAACTGGTGATTGCGTCCTGTTTGCGGCGACAGCGCGAACCGTAGCCGCCCGTCAGTGGTCACGCCGACGAACTGCGCATCGGTAATCGCTTGCTTGCCCGCCGGATGCACGTAAGACCGCTTCTTGCCGCGCAGCAGCAGGCTCTCCCAACGAAAAGCCTGCCCGTCCGTCGGAGGTTCGCCCGTTGTCCACGCCTCGTAGCGCTTGACCACTTGGTGATGCTCGAACGCCAGCGAAAGTGCGCGATGTGCCTGCGAATTGCGGGCGAAAACCAGCACGCCCGTCACTTCGCGATCTAGGCGGTGCACGACCCACAGCTTTTCACCGCGCAGGTCCTGCAATTGGCCGTAGACACTGGGAGAACCAAAGCGATCCGGGATTGTCGGCACGCCCGCCGGCTTGTCGATAGCGAGCAGTTCTGGAGATTCAAACAGGGTGTGCATGGACGCAGGCTACGTCCGCAGCACGTGTTTGCGCAACGTCAACTCTTCAGCAGCGCGTTGAGGCCCTTGACGCGTAGATCGTACGGGTCGCCTTCAACGCCGATTTGCCCAAGCAGCGCCATGTAGATGTGCTCCGGCAAGATGATCTCACCGGCTGGATGAACCTTGCCGGTCTGCAGGTGGACCGGCTGCGGCGCCATCGCGACATCACTGCTTTGGCCAAATACCCGGCCACCCGCAATGCCCGCACCGGCGATAAAGCAACTGTTGGTCAAATGGTGATCGCGGCCGCTGTAGTTGTTGAGGACCGGGCCGCGCGAGAATTCCGAGAACCCGACGACGGTGACGTGATCGAGCCAGCTGTCGCCCTTGCCGCCTGGGTAAGGCTTGCTCGCTAGGTCGTCGAGCATCTTGGCGACCAACTCGAAGCCTGCTTGCTGCTTGGGGCCCTGAGTGGTTGTCCAGTCTTCGAAGTGCGTGTCCAAGCCTTCGGTAATCGTGATGCTGACGACGCGCGACACGCCTGCGGTCAGTGCGGTGATGGCCATGGCCGCTTGGGCGGGCAAGCCGCTGAGCGCATTGGCGTCGGTCGCTGAGATGCCGTACAGGCCGCGAATCTTCTCCATCTCCAAGGTCTTGGCTTGAAAGTCAAAAAGCTTGTCGATGCCACCCGACGTCAACTGCTTGGCTTTGAGTCGCGAAGCCTCAGCGGTCGTCCACGTCGATCTCGCCGCAGCTGCCGGGCAAGCTGCTTGCTGGGCCAAGAACGCATCGACGAGCGCGGTTGACTTGACTGACATGCCGTCAGGTGCCGGCTTGAGCGCCCGCACCAAGTCGGCGACCGATGAAACCTTGAGGCCAGTCGCATAGTTGGGCTGGTCGACATTGTAGCTCTCAAACCGCAGCGCGAGGTTGGGCACGACTTCACCCTTGCCCAGCAGCGTCGACAGCACGGTCGCCGCAGACGATCCGCGGGCCAGCAGGCCCGACGGCGGCTTGCCCGTGATGAAACGCCGCCGACCGACCTCGTGCGTCAGCGTATCCATCGACATGCCGCGCACCACAGACACGCGGCCCTTCTTGAATTGGTCGACCATGCTGCCAAAGTAGGGTCCCAACAGCACCGGTTGCCCGTCTGCCCCGGTGACCAGCTGCGGCGTGTTCGACGCGACCGTGCCTGTCTTGAGCTTGTCGTAGCCAGGCAAGATCTGGGTTTTGCCCACGTTGCCCTCGTGGAACTGAACCGGATCGCGCGGATCGAGGGACAGCAGGACGTCCCACGCCCCCGTGAAGTACACAAACAGGAAGTAGCGGTCCTTGATCTTGGCTTCCGGCTGAGCTGTTTCTGCCGCCTGCGCCAGCTGGCTCCACAACGCTTGTGAGCCAAACGCCGCCGTCGTTGCGCCACCGAAAAGGCCCATGCGCAACAGACCGCGCCGGTTGACCGTCGGTGGCAGTTGGGGCAACGCGTGGTCGCAGTCGGGCATGGCCATCGTCCTCGGCGTCAGTACGTGAAAAAATTGGGGTGCGCAATCAATGCCATACACACCGCCTGCCATCCCTCGGCCGGCGTACTGACTTTTTGAGCACTGGCCAAGAGAAACTGCCATTGGCTGACCTCGGGCGCACTCGCTGCCACGGTCCGGCCGTGCCAACGCAATAGCAAGTAAGCCAAATTGTTGCTGACTGCTGCGGCATCTTTGGTGGCAATCGCGTTTGGGTCACTCTTGACGAAGTAGACCCGATCCGCTTTGACGGCTTTGGCGTCTGCAGCGACCAGTTTGGCGCAGATATGAACAGCCGCATCGCCTAGAAATTTCTCAAACAGCGTCGAGATCGTCAGATCTTCTTGCGTGGTATCGATGAAGTCTGGCTTGCCAAGCGTAGCAGCCAACACCGCAAACTGGTTCTTGGTCCCGATCATCCAGCCGATGCCACCTGAGGCTTTTTGGAGGGCGGCATCGAGTTGATCGATGTTCATGCGCTTTCGCTGGCGCGTTGGCATCTCGGGATCAGGCATGCGGCTGACGGCAATGCCCGCGCCCAGAGCGCCGTCCAGTGGAATCAGATCACCCAAGTCAGCGCGCGGTCCCTTGCCAGTAGGTTGCTCGCTTGCTGGCGTCGGCAAGTCGCGCAGCGCCGGGCGCCAGTTCTCCAAAGCCGGGTGATCAACAGCAGTTTGCTGCCACGACTGGCTTGGAATGGCGACCGGCGGCACATAGCTCGTTTGCGGCGTGGCAATCGACGGCGCCAAGTTCGTGCTCGCCGCAACGACAGGCCCAGTCTCGCCACCACACGCGGCAGCGCTGGCGACGACGAACACCCAGACGACAGCCGATGTCGCGGTGACAGCCTTCACGGCGCCCTCCGATAGGCATCGGACAGCACAATGGCCTTGACCAGCTTGCGGTAGTCAAACTTGTTGGTCGCCAGCACCATGGCCAGCTGGTCAGCCCAAATCGCTTCGTCTGGAACCAGCTGCCGCCCCAGCAGCCACTCGGCGGTCGAGCGCGCGACACAGCGCGACAGCCGATGATCCGCAACCGCTGTTTTGACCAGCAGCTCTGGACCGCTCTCGATGTTCTTGATGTGCTGCGGCGCCGTGTAGTTGTAGGGCACCAGCCAACCCAGCCAATCTTGCTCAGGCGCGGCATAGGCTTTGGTCAGGTAGAACAGCTTGCACGCGCTGCTACACCCGGCGCCAGTTTTGGCGCAGGTCAAGCAGTCGTCGCGTTGTGGCGGAAATTCTAAAGGATTCAGGTAGCCGCCACCATTGGGCGTCCAGCGACCCCAGTGTTTGGCCGCAGGCTCAAGCAGCACGTGGCAGTACTTGCAACCCGCGCGCTTCTGCAAGTCGGGCTCACCGATCGCCGACACGCCAGCAACCGGAATCCCAGTCTCCGGCGCCTGAAACGGCTGGCACAGAAACACATTGAAAAAGCGATTGGCGCGGGCCCGTTGGGTCTGAAATCGCAGCAAGTACGCGGGATGGGTCAAAATGCCAGCGTGGTACGAACCGGTTGGCACCGCTACCCACTTGTCTTTGTCGACAAACGTCAGCTTGGGCAGCTGCGCGAGATCGACCGCATACGGGACCAGCCTCACCTGTCCCGGGGTTTGCGCTTGATAATTGAGGTGATGCACGATCGGGCCGTTGACCCACAGCACCTCCTCAGTCAGCAGATCGGTATACGGGCGACCTTCGCTGGCCCATGCCAAGACCTGACGATCGAGCGACTCCGCTAGCGCAAAGACGATCTCCGTACTGGTCTCAATGATCATGCACGACCGCAGGTTCGGGCCACATCCGCAGGCCATGTCCAGCGTTGCGCCAGATGCGGCACAATTGGTCCCGGTTGGGCTCAGTTCGTTGTCCTGCGCGTCGTACGCGCACACCTTGATCCACGCGGTCGGGTTCCAGTACGGCTGGACCATGACCCAGCCTTCGCGCTTGGTGCCATCAGGTTGCGCCTTGTAGACGATGTCGCCGCTGTCGCTCAACGTTACCGGCTCATCGAGGCAAGGCACCTGCTGGCCGCGCACAGCCGGCGCAAGCAAGGTTCGGAAATACAGCCCGTTTTCTATACGAATCCTGGACGACGGCGGCATCAACCGACCGGCACTGTTGGCCAGGCTGTTCCACAGGAGCTCGCGGTGGTGACGGACGACCTGCCCCGACCACGCTGGCGTCGCCAGCCAGCTATCGAGCCAGCTCTCGGGTGCCATCTGCGCCGCTGGCGGCAGCGCGCTGATCTCGGTGATGTCCGGAATTGTGCCGCGTAAGTCCAGACTCACGGCACGCAGGTGAGCGGCGGCCGAGAGCAGCGGTGGGTCGATCGGGCACATCGGGGCGTCCGCATACGCGGGTGCCGCACACAGCACAAGCGCTGCGGTTGCTAGCCAGACGCGGGCTGGTTGGACCGTTCGCACCGATTGGCCTTGGCCAAATGCTTGCCGCCAACTCAGGTTGTTTTTTTGCTTGTGCTGGTTAGCGCGCATTGCCCCACCTGCTCCGTAGCGTGTGACAGCGCCGTGGCAGTGTCAAGCACCAAGTGGGTCGCCAAAATAGCATTGTCGTATCCGAGGTCTCCGCTGGCGGTGGCCACGGCTTGTTCAGAAAATTTTGCGCACCTTGTCATTTCGGCACGAAACTTGCTTGTCGGCCGCTGCCGACCCCCGCTATGCTCCATCCCAGCCACGAACGCAGGCTGCGGACCGGGATGGATTTCAAGCAGCACCTCAACCTCCGCCTCGTTCAAGACCAGCGCCTGGTCATGACCGCGCAGCTGCAGCAGGCCATCCGGCTGCTGCAATTGTCGCGGACGGAACTAGTTGAAAATATTGCTGAAGCCTTGGAGACCAACCCAGTGCTCGAAGAGGTGCCGCCAGCCGACATGCCCGGTGAGTCGCCCAGTGCCATCACTGCGGGTGAGGGCACGGTGACCGATTTCGAGTCGCCTGCCGAGGTGCCGCAGCGGACCGAGATCGACTGGCAGGATTACTTCACTGATTTGGCGCGCTCGCCCAGCGAAGGCACGGGGAGCTACCGCGACACCGATGAAGAGCGGCCCGGGTACGCCCAGACGCTGACTAAGGCCAATACGCTGCCTGAGCACTTGACCGATCAGCTCGCGACTGCCGGGCTGACCGACAAGCAGCGCACCATCGCAGAGCAGATCGTGGGCAACCTGGACGATGACGGCTATTTTCGCCCCGGCTCGCTGCACCTGCGCCAAGTGCCCGATGGTCTGCGCAAAGTGCTGCTTCGGCAGGCAGAGGCCGAGGGCGTCGAAGTTGTCGACGACAAAGTCTCGCTGGTGCTGTACTGGCTCGGAGATCTCGAGATCGACCGGTGGATGCACCAAGCCGAGCTGGCGGGCTGCGATGCCGAGCCGTACTACGCCAATTCGCTCCAGGTCATTGGCGAACTGTGTGATGCCCAAGTTGAGGAAGTGCAAGCGGCGCTGCGGATCGTCCAGTCGCTGGATCCGCTCGGTGTTGCGAGCCGCGATCTGCGGCATTGCCTGCTGGTCCAGGCCGAGGTGCTTTTCGCCGACGACGCGCGCCTGCATCGGCTGATCGACTTGCACCTGCAGCGGATTGAGCAGCGCGACTTCGCGGGGATTCGCCGCGACATCCGCTGCACGGCCAACGAACTGGAGGCGACCATTGGCGTGCTGCGGTCCCTGGAGCCCCGGCCTGGGCGGCGGTTTTCGGGCGAAATCGCGCGCAGCATCACGCCTGATGTGTCGGTGGTCAAAGTGGGCGACGGCTACGAGGTGGTGCTCAATGAAGACGGGCTGCCCAAGCTGCGCATCGCCGGGTACTACCAAGGCGCGATGGCGCCGGACGGCCAAGGCAATGCCCAGCGTACCCAAGCCAACGAATATTTACAGGAAAAACTGCGAGCTGCCACTTGGATGATCCGCTCGATTCACCAGCGGCAATCGACCATCCAAAGTGTGACCAAGGCGATCATGGAGTTTCAACGGCCCTTTTTGGATGGCGGTGTCGACAAGCTCAAGCCGCTGGTGTTGCGCGAAGTTGCCGAAATCGTGGGCCTCCACGAGTCGACTGTGTCACGCGTGACCACCAACAAATACGTCGATACCCCGCAGGGCATCTACGAGCTCAAGTTTTTCTTTGGCGCGCGCATTTCCAGCCAAGGCATCGGCGAGGACATGGCGGCCCAAGCGGTCAAGCAGGCGATCAAGCGTCTGATCGACAAAGAGAATGCCACTGCTCCGTTGTCAGACCAAGAGATCGCAGACATCTTGCAGGGTGACTGGGACCGCGGCCGGATGCTGGCGCGCATCGCCGGTACCGAGGCGCAGATCGACGCGTTGCGGCCGGTGTCGCCCATGACGATCGCGCGGCGCACAGTGGCGAAGTACCGAGAGCAACTGGGCATTGAGTCCAGCTCTAAGCGACGCAAGTCGTTTTAGCCGCAGCGCGGCAAGGTGAGCCAGATGCCAGTCAAGTCGCGGGTCATCATCGTCACGGGCATCAGCGGTTCGGGGCGCTCGACGAGCCTGCGGGCGCTGGAAGATTTGGGTTACTACTGCGTCGACAACTTGCCGGCGGCGCTGCTGCCTTCGCTGGTGGAGACAATCGCCGAGCGGTTGGTTGCCGCGCCGGTGGCGGTCGGCATCGACATTCGCGCTGGGCACCTGCTGGGCGACCTCGATCATGCAATGGACACGCTGCGCTCGACCGGTGTGCGCCCGGAGTTGGTGTTTCTCGATTGTGCGGACGATGTGCTGGTGCGGCGCTTCGCCGAGACGCGGCGCAAGCACCCGGTGTGGCAGGCGGGCTCGATCACCGACGCGATCGCCCAGGAGCGCGCCACGATGCTCGAGGTGCGCGAGCGGACCACGCTGGTGATCGACACTTCTGACATGAACGTGCACCAGCTCAAACGGCACGTGCAGCGCCTGTTTGAGCCTGAGGCGTTCGGCGAGCTGCGGCTGATGGTCGCGATCGAGTCCTTCGGTTTCAAGCATGGCCTGCCGCGCGATGCTGACTACGTCTTTGACGTACGGTTTGTCGATAATCCCTATTTTGTTCCAGAATTGGCTGAGATGTCTGGCTTAGACCCGGCCGTCTCCGAATTTGTGATTCGCCGCGGCGGCGACGCGGCCCTGGATCGGATCATCGCCTTGCTTGACCTCAGCTTGCCGTTGCACGCCCAGGAAGGTCGGGCGCTGGTCACCATCGCCATCGGATGCACCGGCGGCCAGCACCGGTCCGTCGCGATCGCCGAGATGTTGGCCCAGCACATCCGCAACATGCGGCTAGGCCGTGTCGCGGTGCACCACCGCAACATCAAATTGGCGGGCCATGCGGCGTAGCGGCACGCTGGCCGGATGGATGAGCCTGGTGGTGGCGTTCGGATGCAGCAGCCCCGACCGGCGCGACGATGGCTTGGACCGTATGGAATTCGCCGACGACGAAGCGCTGGACGACGACGTCGCCGATAGCGCGCTGGAGCCGATACCGCGCATTCGCGTGCCGCTGCGGCCTAAAAGCAGCGGATCGCGCCAACAGCGCCCGGTGGCTACAGAGGTGACGCTGCCGGCGCCTCGCTGCGCCAACCAGGCTGAGCGCAACGGCCCTGCGCGGTCCGTGGGGCAGGTCACCGATGGCGCTTTGGAGAGCGGCTGTCGCATCGCAAGTAGCGGTCCCGGCTACCACTCCACCAACAAGAATGGCTACGGCACCGACGAGACCATTGCGCTGCTGCAGTGGGCGGCGGCCCAAATGAGTCAGCAATTTCCGAGCAGTCCACCGTTGGTCATCGGCGCGATCGCCAAGGAGTCGGGCGGCTTCTACCCGCCGCACAAGAGCCACCAGTCCGGGCGTGACGTCGACATCGGCTACCCGCGCACCGACCGCAAGCTCCAGCGGCAGTTTGTCCCGACGGACAGTGGCAGCATCGACAACGAGCGGCTCTGGGCGTTGCTTGAAGCCTGGCTGGCGACCGGGCGCCTAGGCTTTGTGTTCATGGACTACCAGCTACAGGCCGCCCTGTACCACGACTTGTTGGACGTGGGCTACACCGAAGCGCAGCTCGACCCGATTTTTCAGTATCCAGCTGGCCCGGCGGTGCCGCGCGGGCTGATTCGCCATGCCAGCGGCCATGCCGATCACTTTCACTTGCGGTTTCGCTGCCCAGACGGCGATCGCCCGGCGTGCATCGACTAGTACGGCGACTCGCAAGTTCGCGTTGGGATGGCGGAGTTTATCCGTCGCCGTACTAGGTTGTTTCGTTTAGAGAAGGGGGCGCGCCGCCCCCTGCAGCCCCTGCGGTCGGCCGCAGGCCTTCAGTACCAAGCTTCGAATCCGCGTTGGTAACCCAACGCGCATTCGGGATCGGTACTACTAGGCGATGAATTGTCGGGACTGCCCTGCAACTGCGGCGTGACCGCGGGTGGCGTCTCCGACTTGTCGCGCCACCGCGCCAAAAATGCTTGGTAGCGACTCGGTGACTTGGCCACTTGCCGGCGCAGGCCCGCCAGCGTATCGCGCGGCACTTGCCGGGCGCTGAGCTTGGCCGCCCACGCCGGCACCAGCCCACCCGGATCGGCTTGGACTTGAAACGCCACCCGGGTGTGGCTGTCGTCGATGCGGACCAAGTGCCAGTGGCCTTTGACGTAGGGCATACGGACCACGCCCGAGACTGGCGGCCAACGCGTGTCGGTCAGGGCCTCAAAGCGCACCCAGGCCTGTTGGCCTTCGGCCAAGCCGACACTTTTGCCATGCACAACCGTGTCGCGGTCCTGCAGTGGCCACGGCGCCCCGGTGCGCGAGTAAAAGATGCGCTCCAGCTCAGAAATCCGAGAGACTTCTTTGGCTTTGACGCACCGCTGCTGCCACTCACAGTACCGATCGAGGTCATCGAGAACGGCAGCTACCAGATAGAACCCAGCGTTGACGACAGTGGTGCCCCGGAACTCCGGCATGGCCATGCCGGGCACATCGCGGGTCTCTAGCACCACGCCCTCTTCTTCGCCCGTCTTGTGCCACGCCTGCGCGGCGGCGACACACGTGGCGCCAACCATACTTGCGCAGGCGAGTAGCGTCACCGCGAATACTTCGATGAACTTGCTGCTGCGACTGGACATCACCCTCATTGGGCGCCGCTAGCCGAGCGACAGCCCGAGGGCAGGGTACAGCGGCGCAGCCAACAGTGATAGGCTTGCCCGCACCATGCCGCACCACTCTCCAAGCGTTGCCACCTCGCCTTTGCCTGTCGCGTGGCTGCCGTCAGCGCTCTGGGTACCCGCCCAAGGTGATCGTCGGCAGGTCGCGGTGCTTGTGCATGGCATCTGGGGATCCGCTCGCAATCTGCGCACGCTGGCCGTGGCGCTGGTCGAAGCGGCGCCGAATTGGACGATTCTGGCCGTAGATCTGCGCAACCACGGCGACTCGCGCGCGGCCCCGCCGCCGCACACTTTGGACGCGAGCGCCGATGACGTGCTGCGCCTGTGCCAGCACCACGGTATGCAGCCCCGGGCCGTGATTGGCCATTCGTTTGGCGGCAAAGTTGCGATGGCGTTGGCCCAGCAGCATTTGCCCGCGCTGAAGTACCTCGCCGTGCTCGATACGCTGCCGCACTTGCGCGCCGACCAGGATGCCTCTGCTTCGTCGGCGCGTCAGATGGTCGCGATCTTGCAGACTGTGCCGCAGCCGCTCGCCGCCCGCACCGACGTGATCGCCCACTTGCGCCATGCCGGATGCAGTGAGCAGGTCTGCCAATGGATGACCACCAATTTAGAACCAGGTACCGATGGCTACCGGTGGAAATTCGATCTTGCCGGTGTCGACGCGATGCTCAACAGCTACTTTGCGACGGACAGCTGGCCTTTGCTGCGCGACCCACCTGCAGCGCTGACTATCGACGTCGTGCGCGCGGGCCAATCGCCGCTGTGGACCTCGGAAGTGCTCGCGTCGTTTGCGCGGTTGCCGCCCGCGGTCCGCCTGCATGTGCTGCCCAACGCTGGCCATTGGCTCCACGTCGACGATCTGGACGGCGTCGTTGCCATCGTCGGCCACGGGCTGCGGCAGGTCAGCGATGGCTAGCCGCAATCAGCCGCACGTTGTGCTGTGCGGTGGGCTGGATCCCAGTGGTCACGCTGGGTTGGCGGCAGACCTGCATGCTTGCTTTGCCTTGGGTGGCCACGGCCTGCCGGTGGTGGCGGCCCGCACCGCGCAATCGGCGACCGAATGGCACGCGGGCTGGCCGAGTCCGCCCGGCGAGCTCCAAACCACGCTGCGGTTTGCGGTGCGCGGCGTTGCGGTTGGCGCGATCAAGACCGGCATGCTCGGCACCGTGGTCAACCTGCAGACCGTGGCCCAATGGGCGCGCTCGCTGGCCGTGCCGCTCGTCGTCGATCCGCTGCACAGAAGCTCGAGCGGTGGATCGCTTTGGCCGGGTGAGCGCGACGTGCTGGTGCGCAATGCGCTTTTGCTCGATTTGTTGCCGACTGCTGCGGTGGTGACGCCCAATTGGCTTGAGTTGGCGTGGCTTGCCAACGCCGCGCCGGCCCAAGATGTCGCTGAACTCGCAAGCCAAGTGCGCAAGCTGCCATGCCCTGCCTTGGTCAAGGGCGGCCACGCACCGGGCGCTTTGCTGGGTACCGATTGGGTGTGGGACCGGCGAACGCTGGTGCAATTGCCGCCGCGGTCGCAGTGGCGTTGCGGTGCAGGCACAGATCCTGTCGAGGCTGCGCCGCGTGGAACCGGGTGCCGGCTGGCGACTGCGGTCGCGATCGGTTTGGGCAAGGGCCTGACGCTAGAGCAGGCTGCCGAACAGGCTGTGCTGTGGCTGGACAGCTGGGCCCGGCTGGTCGCGTCGCCCGCCTGATGGCGTGCGCCGCTCGATACTCCAAGCGATCGACTCAAATTGTCACTGTTCCCCAAGAGGGTGTACCCAATTGAGTCCACTGGCCAACCGCAGCGGGGACCGTGCTAAGGAACGGTCAAGGAACAACTCGATCACTTTAGTGCCGCAAGGAGCGGCGAGTCGGCTGTCAAGCCGCGAGCTTGCGACCCACCTAGCAAGCTGGAACTGTCCAAGTTATTCTTGGACAGTTCCTAAGGATACCGTCGCCATGAATTGCGCGGCTACAGGTGACGGCACCCGCCTGCGCGGGTGCCCGGCCGGGGGGGGGGGG
>CANMNA010000075.1 GCA_947499075.1 Myxococcales bacterium | reverse complement strand
CTTACCTGTAGCCGCAGAATTTATTCTGACGGTGAGAATAGGGAGATTGGTGGTCTTGAGGTGTCCTGACGCAGGTTGGTTTTTGGGCTAGACCCTAAGTAGAAAAGTCGGGGCGCGTCGCCCCGGGTGGCTGCGCAATCGTACCGGCGCCGGCAGCCGCGGTGGCCATGCAGCACACTGCAACGTTTTGTCTATCGAGGATGCCACTGGTGGCACGCCGCATCTGGCCCGATTCAGACCCAAACTGCCACTGCTTGTTGTTCAATCTTGCCGCCGGTCGCGCCCCCAGTTTGCACCCACCGCCGGCCGCGCTATCTTCCCCCGGTGTACCTGCCGCCCCTGCCACCGCTGCGCTATGCCCAAAAAGGCCACGTCTACCTGGTTGGCGCCGGTCTCGGCTCGCCTGACCTGCTGACGCTGCGCGGATGGGCGCTGCTGGCCAGCGCCGATGTCGCTGTCGTCGACGCGCTGGCCGACCCGGCCCTGTACGCCGACCTGTCGGTGCGCATTGTGCTGGCAGGCAAGCGCGGCGGCGACCACGGCATGAAACAGCCAGACATCCACCGCGAGCTCATCATATTGGCGCAGCAGGGCCTGGCGGTGGTGCGCCTCAAAGGCGGCGACCCGTTTGTTTTCGGCCGCGGCAGTGAGGAGGCGATGGCGCTGGCGGCGGCCGGCGTGCCGTGCGAAGTAGTGCCCGGCATCTCGTCGGCGCTGGCTGGACCGGGCTTGGCCGGCATTCCGCTGACCCACCGCGGTCTTGCCGAAGCCTTTACCGTGGTGTCGGCGCATTTGGCCGAGGGCGTGCCATCGTTGCCCGCCTACGATCCGCGAACGACCCTGGTGGTGCTGATGGGCGTGGCCAACCGCGACCATTGGCTGCCCACGTTGCAGACGCTGGGCTATCCGCCGCAATTGCCGATGGCGTGGGTGGTGTGGGCGGGGCGACCCGAGCAACAGGTGGTCCGCAGCACGGTCGCGGGGGCGCTGGTGGACGCGACGGCCCAGCGCGTGCGCAGCCCGGCGGTGGCGATCTTTGGCCCTGTCGTGGCGCTGGAGCTGCCGTGAATGACGAATTGGGCGTCGTCGTCTGGCTGCGCGTGCGCGACCGGCCGGTGCTGGTCGTCGGCGGCGGACCGATTGCGCTGGCCAAGTGCGCCAAGCTGCGCGCAGCGGGTGCCCGCGTGACGATTGTGGCGCTGCAAGCTGTGCCGGACCTCGCCCAGTGGGCGGCGCGGGGCGAGGTCATCTGGATGCAGCGGGCGTTTGTGCCCAGCGATGTCGCAGGGCAGTTTCTGGTGCTCGCTGCGACCGGCGCCGACGGCATCGACCGGGCGGTGTTCGCGGCGTGCGAGGCCCGCCAGGTCTGGTGCAACAGCGCAGACGTCCCAGACGCTTGCAGCACGTTCCTGATGGCTGAACGCCAAGTCGGCCCCGTGACGCTGGCGGTCGGCACCGCAGGCGAGGCGCCAGGGTTAGCTGGACGGATCGCCGACATCGCCGTGCGGGCCATGCCGGCTGCGGTGATCGATGCGGTCAGCAACTACTCAGAGTTGCGCCGGTTTGTGCTCAAGAGCTGGCCCGCCAGCCCAGACCGGATGGCGCTGTTGCGCTGGCTGGCCCAGCGCCCGTGGCGGCTGCTGGGAGCCGGGGAAATCCTGCCCACGACCATTGTTGCAAAGATGCAGCGGGTTGCCAGCGCCAGCCGCCGAGCGGCATCGGCGCCGGTAGCCAACCGGGCCAAACCGCGCTAATTTCCGCCGGCCGGCAGCGACAGTGCGGAGGGTTCTATGGTCAGCAATCGTGTGTTTGAGGGTGTAGCCAATGGGTGCACTGCCTTTTCGGTCTCCCTGCGCCTCAAGCTGCGGGCTACATCTGCGAAGCCGCGCCTGCGCGGGGCTGGGGCGGCACAGATCGATTCTCAACGCTACGAGGGTATTGGAGCCCGGCGCAGGCCGGGCTTGGCAGATTTAGCCCGCGGCTTTAGCCGCTGGGCGTCCTCCGAAGCGCACACGGTCTCGGCCTTCGGCCACGCCGTTTTGCTCCTCGCCACCACTTGCTTCCTCATCAGCTGCGGCGCGTCGAGCGGTGGCCTCATCGTCGACAACGCCCCGCCGCCGCCCAAGCCAGCACCGGAAGCGCCAAAGGTGCCCGACGCTTGGCGCGATCACCGCGGCGACCACGTGGCGCTGGGGCAAAAGTTTCGGCTCAGCGGCAAACCGGTGGCCATCGACGGCCCCAACGTGGTGATCGCGCTGACCAAGGTCGACTGGTCGACCATGACCACGCCTTCAGGCAAAGAGGTCAAAGAGGGCGCCGCCTCGGTCGTGGTGACCAAAGGCGAAGAACCCATCGCTGGCCAAGTGCCGCAAGGCGACTTCAAGCGCCTGCACGGCGTCAAGTTCAGCAGCGTCGGTTGCGGCGAAGAGTACAACAAGCAGCGCATGACCTACGATCCGTGGGTGGAGCTGATCGCTACCACCGAGTAGCCGTGAGAACCGTGGCATGACCTCACCTTCCGCTCGCCTGCGCAGCCTGTCCGGCATCAAGCCCACCGGTCAGCCGCACTGGGGCAACTACTTCGGCATGATCCGGCCGGCGTTGCAGCTGGCCCACGATCACGATGCCATGTATTTCATTGCTGATTACCATGCGCTGACCGCGGTGCGCGATCCCAAGGCGCTGGCCGAGGACAGCCGCGGCATTGCGGCGACCATGCTGGCTTGCGGCCTCGATCCTGTTCAGACCATCGTGTGGCGCCAAAGCGATGTGCCCGAAGTGCTCGAATTAACATGGCTGCTCAGCTGCGCCACCAGCTTGGGCCTGCTCGACCGCGCCCACTCGGTCAAGGATGCGCGGGCCAAGGGCAAAGAGCTCAACCATGGCGTCTACACCTATCCCGTGCTGATGGCCGCCGACATCTTGCTGTACGACACCGACGTGGTGCCGGTCGGCAAGGATCAGAAGCAGCATCTGGAGATGGCGCGCGACATGGCGACCTTTGTCAACGTGGCGTGGTTTGGTCACCAAGCGGGTGGCACGGTCGACGACAGCGCGCCATGGGATGGCAAGAGCCTGAAGCGGCCGCGGGCGATTGTGCAAGACAACGTCGCGGTGGTGCCGGGGCTTGATGGCCAGAAGATGTCGAAGTCCTACGGCAATTACATCGCGGTGTTTGCCTCGCCCAAGGAGCTCAAGCAGCGGGTGATGGCGATCCAGACCGACTCGACGCCTTTGGAAGAGCCCAAGAATCCTGATACCTGCAACGTGTTCGCGCTGTACAAGCTGCTGGCAACGGCCGACCAAGTGCAAGACTTGCGTGCCAAGTACCTGGGCGGCAATTTCGGATATGGTCACGCCAAGCTGGCGTTGCTGGCGGTGGCCGAGGCCCACTTCGCGCCGATGCGGCAGCGCTACGCCGAGCTGATGGCCAAGCCCAATGATCTCGACGCGATCTTGGCCGACGGCGCCGTGCGCGCCCGCGCCATCGCCAAGCCGGTGGTGGCGCGGCTGCGCCAAGCCATTGGACTGCCGGCCCATCCCCATCTCTAGCCGCAAGGGCCGTGTACCGTGAGCCGACCGAGCGACGTTGAAATTCTGCCGCCCGATCCCGACTGGGAGCCGCCACGGCCGGTCCACGAGGTCGTCTACGAAGTCGAGCCGCCGCCGCCTGGGGTGGTCAGCGATGTCAAAGAGGCGCGGGCGCCCAACCAGCCGTCGTCGTTCCGCGATGCCAAGACCGGCGCGCGGGTGGCGGGCGATCCACGGGTCGTCGCACGGCTGTTTCGCTTGAGCTTTCGGCTGGCGGCGGTGCTGGCGGTCGTGGTGTTTCTGGTGTGGGCCCTGCAGCCGTTGGGGCCGGATACGCTGCCGGTCATCGCCGGGTGGCTGCGCAGTCAGCCGGTGCTGGGCCGGGTGCTGGTGATGCTGGCGGTGGCGGCTGGCGTGCCGTTTTTCGCGCCGGTAGGTCCGCTTGCGCTGATTCCGGGCTATCTGTGGGGCACGTGGCAGGGCCTGCTGCTGACACTGACGGGCGCGGTGCTGGGCGGCCTGGTCAACCTGAACCTGTCGCGGCGGTTTCTGGGGCCGGATGTGCTGGCGTGGACACGCAGCCAGACCTTGGCCAACGCGATCTACAAGACCATCGATGCCCGGGGCTTGCGGGTGATTTTGGGCCTGCGGCTGTCGCCGCTGATGCCGTTTGGCCTTTTGGCTTACCTGTCGGGGTTGGTCAGCGTGCGGCAGTGGCAGTGGGCGATCGCGGTGTTCATCGGCGGCGCACCGTGGACGGCGGTGTATGCGATTTTGGGGTCGCTATTGGCCGAGAGCAACCGCGACTTGGATCTCAACGCCGGCAAAGGCGATCCGATGGCGACCTGGCTGATGTGGTTTGGGTTGGCGGTCACGATTTTTTTGGCGATCTGGATTGGGCGGCTGGCCAGGCGTGAGATTTTGGGGCAGCGGCAGCGGGATGCAGGGCGGGGGGACGCGTGAAAACGCTTGGCCTGTGGGCACTGATGCTGGTAGGTGGATGCGGCTCGGGTGCTGTGGCGCCGGTGCAGGCGGTTGATGCGAAGGTGGGCGCCGAGGCGGGCGTGGACGGCACGACGGCCGTCGACAGCGATGCCGACACGGCTGGGTACCTGCCCAGCAGCGACGAGGCGACCTTGACCTCGGCGTCGGTCGACAAGACCGGTGTCGGCTGCGATGACGCGCACACCAGTGTGACGCTGAATCGGATGACCGGCCAATTGCGCCTCAGTTGGTGCAAAACCCGCGCTCAAACGCTGGACGTCACTTCCTGGCGTTTTGGCCGGGTCGACCAATGGCAACCGGACGTCAACTATGCCCCGACAACGTTGGCAGATTCGCCGCCCGACACGCTGCGCTGGCTGACGGTCAAGGGCATCGATTGGGCCGCATGGTATCCGACGGCCGCGGCGCGCGGTATGAAAGTAGAAACTGGATTCGCGGCCGTGGTCCATACGGGCAACGCCACAGAAATTGGCCCTGACTACCGGCTTGAGGTGCGGATGCTCGCCAATGCCAGCGTAGCGGTCGACCTGCACATCGCAGACGACAAGCTGCGCGCCGACACGGCTGCCGACAAAGCCGCCAACCCCATCGTGTTTCTGCAAATTTCGGCCACCGCCAGCGCCGACGAAGGCTTCTATGGCTTGGGCGAGATGTTCGACACGCCACAACACCGCGGCAAGATTCGGGTGACCCAACTCGAGGGCAATTTCGACCTCGACGGCAGCAGCAACGAAGCCCACGTGCGCGTACCGCTGCTGGTCAGCACGCGGGGCTGGGGCCTTTTCGCGGACAACCTCAGACCGTCCACCTTTGATGTCGCAGCGACCCATCCCGATCGCGTCGACGTGACACTGGAAGACAGTGGCCTGCGCTTTTTTCTGGTCTCCGCGGGCTCGCCGCTCGATATTCCTGGTCGCTACACAACCTTGACCGGGGCCCCCTCTGTGCCCGCCCGCTGGGCCTTTGGCAACCTGGTCTGGCGCAACGAGAACAAGGACCAGGCCGAAGTCTTGGCCGACGCCAAAATGCTGCGCGAGCTGGACTTGCCCGCGTCCGGCATCTGGCTGGACCGACCATTTGATTTGGGCGTCAACGACTTCGGATTTGATCCCAAGAAGTTTCCAGATCCCAAAGCGATGGTCGCGCAATTGCACGCCTTGGGTCTGCGCATGGGCGAGTGGTCCACGCCGTACCTCGACCCCGGTTACGGCGGCAAGCCCAAGGCCAAGCACTTTGACGAGGCCAAGAAAAATAGCTGGTTCGTCCAAAGCGACGTCATGTGGTCGACCATCTTCAAGTGGGGGCCGCCGATCGACTTCACGATCCCTGCCGCCGCCGGGTTCTGGTCCGGCCAAGTCAAGCAGGCGGCGCTTGCAGGCGTCGAAGGCTGGAAGTTGGACTACGGCGAGGACATCGTCCAAGGTCTGGGACCGGTCAAGATCGGATGGCAATTCGCCGACGGCAGCGACGAGCGCACCATGCACCGCGGTTTTCAGAACTTGTACCACAAGCCCTACGCCGAAAACTTGCCCAAAGACGAGGGCGCCAACGGCGGCGGCGGCTTTGTCCTGTCGCGCTGTGGCGGCATCGGCGACCAGCAGTACACCTCGATCATCTGGCCGGGCGACCTGTGTGCCGGATGGGTCAAGCACGGCGAATGCACCCCCGACGGCGAATGCCACGCCGGCGGCTTGCCGGCGTCGGTCGCCGCCGCCATTTCGCTGCCGACCGTTGGCTATCCGCTGTATGGCGCGGACACGGGCGGCTATCGCCATGGCCGCGCGTCCAAAGAGCTGTATATTCGCTGGCTGCAGCACACGGCGCTGACCGGGATTTTGCAGATCGGCGGCAGCGACGAACACTTGCCGTGGATACCGGGGCCGAAGGGCAACAAGGTCGCACCGGGGTCGAGCTTTGACCAAGAGACCATCGACGTGTCGCGGGAATTCTGGCGGCTGCACATCCGGCTGTTTCCGTTGATCTATTCAGATATGACACGGACTAGCAAGCACCAAGGTGTAGGGCCGGTGCGGGCGCTCGGCTTGATGCACCCAGAACTGAGTGCCAACCCCGGACTACAGGCCCACGAGCACGACCAGTGGTTCTTGGGCGATCACTTACTGGTGGCACCGGTGCTGACCGAGAAGACCGAGCGCCAAGTGTGGTTCCCGCCTGGTCAATGGCGAGACTGGTTCAGCAAGGAGGTGGTGGACGCCCCACCGGGCGGTCTGAGCAAGCTGGTGGCGGCGCCACTGGCAACCTTGCCGTTGTACCAGCGGGCCGGCTCGATTGTGCCGTTGTTGCGTCCCTCCGTCGACACGTTGGCGACGACGACAGCGCCAGGCGTCGATAGCTTCGTCGGCAATCCGGGCGTGCTGTGGCTTCGGTTGGCGTATCAGCCGATGGCCCAGGGGTCCATCCAGCTGTATGACGGCACCGCCGTCGGCACGACCAACCTCAACGGGCTGGGCTTGACCTGGTTGGCTGGGTCGGAATTCACCAAGGGGTGCCTGTGGCAAATCACGGGCGCGACGCGGCCCAAGACGGTGCTGGGCACCGGCAGCCTGCCGTGGACGGAGGTGGCGACGCTGGACCAAGCCCAGGCTTGCGAGGGTTGTTGGTATCACAATGCTGCGACGCAAACGCTGTACGTGCGCACGCTGGCCAAGCTTGGGCCGACGGTTGGCTGGTAGTCTCTATTGGCGCAGCCGCGCCAGCTCCTCACGCAGCACCGCCACCTCTTCCTCCGCTGACAGCACCAGATCCGTGCCCGCGGCATCGCGCGCCAGCCGCAGCCGCCGCTCCGCGCCCTTGCCGCTCTCCATCAGCCAAGCGCCCAGTTCCGCGCTGTAGGCCGGGCCTGGCCCCGCGTGCACCCGCACAAATGCGCCATCGGCTGTCCGCCGGAACACCTGCAGTGCCATGCGGTCGCTCTGGCGGCGGTGGGCGTCGTGCAGGTGGTCGCAGATCACCAGCTTTTTGGCGCCCAAGTGCCCGTACTTAGGCGGGTTGTCATCGTAGTCCTTGCGCCAGTCCTTCGAAACGACCTCGACAGCGAAGCGCGGCGGCAGGTGGCCGGGCAGCCAGGTTTGGAATGACTCCGGCAACGGCGTTGGCAGCGCGTCGATGATGAAGGCATCAGGCGAGATCTGGACCTTGGGCTGGTCCTGGACCCACTGAAAGAACACATCGCCTTGGACAAATCGCTTCAACTGACCGCGCTCTGCCATCCAGCGTTGCAGCAATTGGACCAGCAGGGTGCAGATCAGGCCGTGCAGCACAAAGTGGCCCGTGTCGTCCTCCTCGTCCAGATACCAGCCTCTCCAATCGACTTCGGCTGTTGCCAATGGACTGGCGGTGTCGCGCACGACCTGCAGCACACGCGGTGGACGCTTGGCCGGGGGTGGCGTGGTTGTCGCCCTGGGCTGCGAAGGCATGGGCCGGGCGGTCGGCATGGCAACCTCCAGCGGCGGCACGCCGTTGAGGCAGGGTACCCGCCGAGTTCGAGTAGCGTCAAGGCAGCTTGGCGCTGGTTTGCCAGCTCGCGGGGCGCGGCGCGGGCCACTGCGCCTGCCGAGATGGTCCTAGAACTGGCAGAGCACCACCGCCATCCACCCGTCCGTCGTAGGCGCCACCGTCACCACCGACCCGCTGGGATCGTCTGGCCCCCGCACCGCCCACCAAATCAGCGCCGTCACCACCGCCACGCCGCCGGCACCCAGCACCGACCCGGCGATGACCTTGCGGTCGCCGATGTCCTTGGCCCGCTGCTGGGCATCGACATACCCCAGCTGAATCAGCTTGGTCGGGCTCTTGTCCAGCGCACCCCAGGTCTGGTCGCGCAGCGTGGCCTCGTCGTCCAGCGCCCGCTTGAGCCGAGAGCCGCCGTACCCCGCCGCTGCTGCACCGGCAGTGAGCGTCAGCATTGGCCCCCACGGAAAACTGGTCTCACCGGGCAACACCACTGGCGGGCGCTTCTTGGTGGGCCGAGGCTGTGAAGCAGCCATCAGGCGATCGTGATCTTCTCGTTCCCGGCGCTCACGCTCCAGCCGCGCCGCCTCGCGCTGATCGGCCGCCTTGCGCTCCGTGTCTCGCTTGAGTTGCTCGGCCCGCTCTGCATCTCGGCGCGCCCGCTCGTCGTCCAGTGGAGGGGACGTGCCGCTCAGCGCTGCGGATCGCTTGGCCGCGACCTTGCTCTCTGGCGATGCCGCCGGTGCCAACCGCAGCACCTGTTTGTAGGCCGCCAGCGCTTCCTCGCGCATTTCGGCCTTGTCGGCCAATTCCGCAGTCAGAAACCACACCTGCAGGTTGTCTGGCGCAACCAACGTGGCCTTGAGCGCGTGCCGGTAGCCCAGCGACGGGTCAGCGGCGTCTTCGGCCTTTCGATTCAACAGCTTGACCCGCTCATTTTGCACGTCTTTGAGGTGTGCTTCGGCTTGGCCAACCATGGTCTCGGCCCCGGTCGGGCTCTTTAAGAAGGCTTGGTAGCGCTCAGCGGCGTCGTCCCACAAGCCGGCCTTCTCGGCCGAGCGCGCCGAGCTGTAGAGCCATCCGGCCACGGTGGTGTCCAACTGCCAAGCCTGGAAGTACAGCCGCGCGGCTTCGTCAAAGCTACCTTTGTCGTAGGCGAATTTGGCTTGTTGCGCGGTCTTTTCGGCGGCGGGTACGGCCCAAGCCGGATGGCTGCACAGCAGGTTGGCGCACATCAGCAACCAGAGTGCGCACAGCTTGGTGAGTCTCCCTGCGGCTGCAAGCCGCGGGCTACACCTACGAAGCCCCGCCTGCGCGGGGCTGGGACAACCCGGGTCCAGCTCGAACGCAATGGGTGGAACAGAACCCGGCGCAGGCCGGGCTTGGCAATGGCAGCCCGCCGCTTGAGCCGCCGGGCGTCCCGAGCACGCCAGTGCTTTCCGGTGGGTGGCCAGATCGTCAGTCCGTGACAAACGACCCGTCCTTTTTCTTGGGCGACTTTTTTGCGGCAGGTTTGGTGGCCACCGCGGGCTTAGCTGGTGCGGCGGCGGGCTGCGCAGCGGCGGCAGGGGGTACTTCAGGCGCGACAAGCACAGCCGACGGCCGGGCTGGGGCGACAGCTGCGGATGGAGAGGCCTCTGCCGGCACAGCGGCAACTGCGGGCGCTGGCGCCGGGGCAACAGGGGCGGGCGCCGCAACAGCCGCTTTCTGGGGTGACACCGGCGCTGCGGCTGGCTCGGGCGGTGCTGGCCGCGTTGCCACCCACAGCGTGGCGCACACGGCGACAGAAACGGCCGCAACGCCAACGTACACAACGGCCTTGCTCTTGCGCGGCCCAACCGGCGCTGCCTGCGTGATCACGGCTTCTGCCACCAGACTGGCAGCTGGCTGGACTGTCGCCCGCGTCTTGTCTTCGGCGTCGGCAAGCGCCACGGTCACGGCACGCGGTGCGGCTGCAGGCAGCGGATCCTGGGTGCTGTAGGCCTGCGTCACCTGCGCTGCGGGCGGCGGCGTGCTTGCTTTGCCCGTCGCAGGCGTGGCCATCAGCGGTGCCGGGTGGCTGCGGGCCTGCACCGTCATCAGCTCGGGCGTGGGCTTAAAAGCCGCGTGGATGTCCGGCAGCGGCGGCGGGGTGCCTGGCGCGGTTTCGGTCGGGGCCTTGCTCGCCCAATCTTGCAGCAGCTCTTGGTCGAGATCGATGACTGCCGCCGTACCCGGCCACCCGATCGCCGCCGCAGCCTCCAGCGCGGTGCGCATCGTGCGCGCATTGGCAAACCGTTCGCTGGGCTCTTTGGCCAGCGCGCACATCAGCACGGTCGCAAGGTCGTCGCTGACTTCTCCCGGCGCCACCAGCCGCGGGTCGGGCACGGGCTCGTAGCGGTGCTTGTACATCAGCTGCAGCGGGTCTTCGCCATCAAACGGCAACTGCCCTGTCGCACAGCGAAACAGCACGACCGCCAGCGAATACAGGTCACTGCGGCCATCGACCTCGTGGTTGACGCACTGCTCCGGGCTCATGTACGCGGGCGTCCCCAGCGCCGTGCCATTGCTGGTCAGCGAGCTGCCGCGCATGCGCGCGATGCCAAAGTCGAGCAGCTTGATCACCCGATCTTCGCCCGGCACTTCGGCCAGCACCATATTGGCTGGCTTGAGATCACGGTGCACCAAATCGCTGGCGTGGGCTTCGGCCAAGCTGCGCAGCGCGGCCGCCCCGATTTCGCAGGCGCGCTTTTCGCCGAGCACCTTGCCAAACAGCTGGGCTTCCCGCAGCACCCGCTCCAGAGTTGGGCCGACCAGCATCTCCATTGCCATGAACAAGGCACCGTTGTCCGCCTGACCAAAATCGTACAGCCGCACCGTGTTAGGGTGGCGCAGTTGCGCCGTGATTTTGGCTTCTTGAAAAAAGCGGCGCACCGGCCCATCGCCCTGATCTTCGGTATCGAGCGCCATGAACTTGAGCGCCACCAGCTGACCCGTCGAGACATGGCGGGCGCGGTACACCGAGCCAAAGCCGCCGCGGCCCAGCGAGGCTTCAATGCGGTAGCGGCCCGCGACCACGTCATTGGCTGCAAATTTGAGGTCCTCGCCGCCGGTCTGGACCCGCTGAACTGTGGGCGTGCCGTCCCATGCACACAACTGCGCCGACGAGTCGCGGCCGCAGGCCGGACAAAAGCGCGAAATAGGTGGGTGAGCGGTCGAGGTGGCCAAGCGATTCCACAAGCGCAGCCAGACAAGGGGCGGCGAGCGCAACCGCTAAAAATCGCACACGGCCACCGGCATGGCAAGATTCTGCGAAGGAATTGAAGGATTTGAGCGGGTTGCCGCGCCTAGCTGACCCAGCGCGCGGTTGAGTTCTCTAGCGCAGCTGCAACACGCGGTACGGCCGGACGGGCTCAGCCATGCCCTTGAGCTTGATCTCGTCGAGTTGCTCGGCCACCACGAAGCGGTCGATGGCTTGGAACGTGGTCGGCGAGATCATCACATCGCCCGATTTGGCGGCGCTGCACAGGCGCGAGGCCAAATTGACGCCACGGCCGAACACCGTGTAGCTCATGGTCCGCGACGAGCCGACGTAGCCGGCGATGACGGTGGCGGTGGCGATGCCGATGCCGACGCCGATCGGCTCGTCGCCGGTCTCTTCGCGCTCTTTGTTGAACGCAGTAATCGCCTCTTGCATCTCCATGCCGGCGCGCACGGCCTGGATTTCGTCGTCATCGGTGCCGAGCGGTGCGCCCCACAGCGCCATCACGGCGTCGCCGATGTACTTGTCCAGCGTGCCGTCGTGGGCAAAAATGATGTTGGACACCCGCTCAAAATACTCGTTCATCAGCGCGACCATATCGACTGGCGCCAGGCGCTCGGTCAGGCTGGTAAAGCCGCGGATGTCGGCAAACATCACCGTGACGCGGCGCTGGGCGCCACCCTTTTCGATGGCCAAGTCGCCGGCCACGATCCGGTCGACCAAGTTGGGCGAGAGCATGCGCGACAGCGACGACCGCAGCGCTGCTTCTTCCAGCACCCGCCGCTGCAGCAGCACGTTGTCGATCGAGATCGAAGCCTGCCGCGACACCGAAGCCAGCACCGACAGGTCTTTTTCGGCAAACAGGCCTGAGCTGATCAGCGAGTCGACGTGCAGCACGCCGAGCAAGCGATCGGTGGTCAGCAGCGGCACCGTCATCGACGAGCGAATGCCTTGCAGCACCACCGAGGCGGCGTTGCCAAACCGGGCATCGAGCCGCGCGTCTGTCGACAACACCGCTTCACGCTTGGTGATCACGTGGCGCAGGATCGACCGCGGCACCTTGATGTCTTTGTCTTCGGCCGACAGCCCTGCGCCCGGCCGCAGCTGCAGCGCGACCTGGATCAGCTTGTCGGCCGGCTCGCCGGGAACCTTGGTATCGACGAACAGCACCACACCGCGATCGACCGGCAGCCACTCGAAAATCCGCTTGAGCAGGCGATCGAGCACTTCATCGATGTTGCTGGCGGCATTGAGATCTTGGGACAGCACGTGGGCCAACCGCAGCTTCTCGTAGTCGGCGCGCAACATCCGGTCGTCCAGGATGAAGTCGACCCGCTGGAAGTCATGCGCGAAGTCGATTTGCATCGTGGCATGGATGCTGGCCGAGGCCGGTTCCTCGAGAGGCACCGGCTCGCTATAGGTCTCGCCGACTTGGCCGCGCGCAGTGTCCTGCTCGTCCTGGGCAAAACGCCATGTCGTGCTGCCAATGCGCACTTCGTCGCCGTGGCGCAGCGCGATGCTCGACTCGACCATCCGCTCATTGCAAAACGTGCCGTTGCGCGAGTCGAGGTCAGTCAGCAGAAAAAAGGTGGTGCCGGCGCGCCGCGAGATCACGGCGTGCTCTTTGGAGACCAGCCGATCGACAATCTGCAAGGTGTTGGTGGGCTGGCGACCGATGGTGGTCACATCGGACAGCACGATCTCTTGCTGGCCGGCTCCGCTGCTGACTCGAATCAGTTTGCACAGGCTCATCGGCCACAACCTCTAGCGGATCCAGACTAAGCTTGCAATCTCAGCCAATTACAACCGGCAAGCCACCCCGCGGTCCCGCGATGGTAGCACTGTGGCGCACCGCTTGCTACGGCCCCGACTGCGCTTGCGTTGCGCCGGGCACCTCAGCGGGCAAGTGGCTGCGCAACCGGGCCAGCACGCGGCCAAAGATCGCGGCAATGTCAGCGACGCGGTTGAGATCGCAGTCAGGGCCGAGCGACAGCCGCAGCGCCGCCTTGGCCCGCTG
>CANMNA010000074.1 GCA_947499075.1 Myxococcales bacterium | reverse complement strand
GGCGTTGGCGCTGTACTTGCACCCGCTGGTTGGCTCGCAGGTGTCGCTCGTGCAGCTGTTGCTGTCGTCGCAGCCAAAGGGCGACCCGGTACAGCTGCCTTGCTTGCAGGTGTCGCCCAAGGTGCATGCGTCCCCGTCGCTGCAGGCTCTGCCCTCCACCAAGGTGACGACACAGCCGGCGACCGGCTCGCAGGTGTCGTCGGTGCAAGGCTTGCCGTCGTCACAGTGTGCCAAGCCGGTGTGGCCACAGGAGCCGCCGGTGCAGCCGTCGCCGACTGTGCAGGCGTGGCCGTCGCTACATTGGGCGGTGTTGGCGGTGACGCTGCACCCGCTGTCGGCCTTGCATGCGTCGTTGGTGCAGGGGTTGCCGTCGTCGCACGACACCGCGCCGCCGCCGACGCAAGCGCCTGCTTTGCAGATGTCCGCTGTGGTGCAGGCGGAACCGTCGTTGCAACTGCCACTGTCTGTTGGTGTGTGCTTGCATCCGCTGCTGGCAACACACTGATCTTCGGTGCAAGGGTTGCCGTCGTTGCACCCAGATTTCTCACACTTGATGGTTGGGTTGGACTCGCCGACGCACCCCAAAGTGGTGGTGCCAACGGCTGCCCAAAAAGTCCAAACCAAACTGGTCAAACATCTTGTACGCATGTCGCCTCCAAGGGTGCCCTTTGTAAACTGTTCAGCCGACAGTCACAACAGGCCAACCCGGCCGCGATCCCCCACTTTGAGCGCATCTCTGCGTCACTGCGTCGCTTCTCTCGTTGCGGCGTACCTGAGTACGCCTCGCTCTTTCAGCTCCTTGTTCCTTGTCGAGCGCAGCGAGCAACCCAGCACTGCGCATCTCAAATCGGGGGCCGCCGGAGATTTCTGTGGGGAATTTAGGCCGGTGCGCATGCGGTCGCTGGAAACGATCGCGATGCAAGTTGCGCTTAGGAACTGTCCAAGTATGGCTTGGACAGTTCGTGCTTGCTTGGGGGGTCGCAAGCTCGCGGCTTGACAGCCGACTCGCCGCTCCTTGCAGCACCAAAGTGATCGAGTTGTTCCTTGACCGTTCCTTACCCTGGCGATTGCCGCGGACCCATCCCCAGAAATTGCCGCGATTCAGTAGCGCCATAGGGCCATAGCACCCCACGATGCGCTCCGCCGTACCTGGTCCACGGGCCGCAACACCCTGCATTCGTGCCGCAACCGCGCCTGAGCATTGACAGCGCTGCCGGTCGCCCCTATACCGCCCGCCGCGCGCCGTTGCGCTTCAGGTCGCAGATGCCCATGCCCACCCAAGACAGCGTGATGGCCGCGCTGACCACCGTCATCGAACCCGACTTGCAGATCGACCTCGTGTCGGCTGGCTTGGTGCGCAGTTGCACGGTCACCGGTGACACAGTCGCGATCGTGCTGGCCCCGACCACCCCAGCCTCGCCGCACAAGGCGGCGATCGAAGCTGCCGTGCGGGCTGCTGCCCAGGCTGAGGGCGCTAGCGAAACGACATTTGCCTGGCGCAACGACGCGCCCAAAGGCAACGAGAAAACGCCGCACATTGGCTGCTTGCTCGGTGTTGGCGCTGGCAAAGGTGGCGTCGGCAAGTCGACGGTGGCGACGAATCTGGCGACCGCGTTGGCGCAAGCAGGCGCCCGGGTTGGCTTGCTCGATGCCGACATCTACGGACCCTCGCTGCCGATCATGATGGGCTTGCGCGGGGCCCAGCCGGCGGTCAATGCCGAGCGCAAGATCATCCCGGCGGTGGCCCATGGCATCAAGGTCGTGTCGATCGGCTTTATGGTCCAAGAAGACATGGCGGTGGCGTGGCGTGGCCCGATGGTCGGCCGGGCCGTGACGCAACTCATCGAAGACGTCGCTTGGGGCGAGCTCGATTACTTGATCGTCGATTTGCCACCGGGTACTGGCGATATCATCTTGAGCCTGTGTCAGGCGGTGCCGCTGGACGGCGCGGTGGTCGTCTCGACGCCGCAGGACGTGGCGTTTGCCGATGTGCTGCGGGCGGTCCGGATGTTTTCGATGCTCAAGGTCGAAGTCGTCGGCCTAGTTGAGAACATGTCGTACTTCCGCTGCCCAGACAATGGCAAGGATTACGCAATTTTTGGACCGTCGAACAGCGAGCGCCATTGCAATGCGCACAAGCTGGCGTTTCTGGGTGCCTTGCCGATCGAGCTGCAGGTCTCGCCCTCGGCCGACGCTGGGTTGCCGATCGTCATCGCTGAGCCCAAGTCTGATTTGGCGCAGCGCTACCGTGCGCTCGCTGGGTCGCTGGCTTCGCGGTTGGTGCAGATGCGGGCCGCAGCGACACGCAAGGCCGAAGTGGGCAAGGGCTTCTTTACGGTCGACGAGTACGTGCCGCCGCAGGCCTAGCCAGACACGGCTTGCGCAGCGACAAACGCACCCTTTGTTCAACCCTTTGTTCAACCCTTTGTTCAACCCTTTGTTCAACCGGGTTATTCTACTGCGTCTTCGTCAATCTTGGGCGGGCGCTTGCGCGGCGAAAAAGGCAACGTCTCGGACGGGCCCGCCGGTCGCTCCGGCATCAACTCCAGATCATCGAGATCGGCAGCCCCCACTTCGACATCAGCCGCCGGTACGGGCAGGCCAGTCAATGGCCCCGCCAGGGCGTGCGGCAACCGCGGCAGAGGCGACACTGGCACTGCCGACATCCCCGTTTTGAAAAACTGCGTAAAAATTGGGACCGCCAGCGCACCACCGGTGCCCTTGGGCATCGGCTTGCGGTCGTCGTAGCCGACCCAGACCCCGGCGCACAACTCTGCCGAGAAGCCGACGAACCAGGTGTCACGGCTGCCGTTGGAGGTGCCGGTTTTGCCGGCGATCGGCCGACCGGCCCCTTGCGCATCCTTTGCCGAGCCCTTGCGTACCACTTCACCAAGCATGTCGACAAGCTGGCGCGCAACGGCGCCGGAGATGACCGTCGTGGCATTGTCGCGCGGCGCCAAGTACAGATCCTTGCCATTGCGGTCGACAATGCGGGTAATCAGGATAGGCGAGGCATGCTTGCCTCCGCTGGCCAGCGTGGCGTAGGCGTTTGTCAGCTCCATCGGGGTCACCGAGCTTGCACCTAGTGCCAAGGGCAGACCGAGGACTAACGGACTCGTGACCCCGGCGCGCTGGGCAAAGTGGGCCACTTTGTCGGGACCTGTCTGGGAAGCAACCTCGACCGCGATCGAATTGATCGAGTGCGCCAGGGCGTCGCGCAGCGAGTAGGCGCGCCCGTCATAACCCCCAGAAAAGTTGCGCGGCGACCACGACTTGCCTGCGACCTTGTACGTGCGCTTCTCGTCTTTCATTTCGGTATCTGGCCCCACCAAGCCTGCCTCGATGGCGGCACCATAGGTAAATGTCTTAAACGTCGACCCTGGCTGGCGCAGCGCGCGGGTCCGATCGAACGGATGCAAGTCGAAGTCGTCGCCGCCCACCAGCACCCGCACCAGCCGCGTCTGCGGCTCGATCGCCACCAACGCCGCCTGAGGACCCATCTCGGGCGACAATGTGATGCCGTCAGGGGTCAGCTCGCGCACCGATACCCGGATCTGATCGCCGTGCTGTAGGCGCATTGGCTGCGGCTTGGCCTGATCTTTGGCCAAGGCCGCGTCCTTGCCGCTCGGCTTGCTGGCTGGCCAGACTAGGTACCGCTCGAGATCGCTGTCGCCCAAGTAGCCCTCGGTCTCGCCCAAGCCGATCCGCCAGGCCTTGCGCTCGTCGTCATGGTCCAGTGCCACGCCTTGCCAGACTGTGCCCGGTGTCGGCTTGCCCTTCTGCGTGGCTGCGAGCTTGGCCAGCGCAAGGCCAATCGCCTCTTCGGTGGGCCAACGCTGCGGCACCGCTACCGCGTAATGCCGGTCGATGCGCTGCAGGCCATCGCGCACGGCCTGCTCCGCGGCCTTTTGCAGCGGCGCGTCCATTGCAATTTCAATGCGCAGGCCGGCGTTGGCCAGCTGATCGCGATCGACTTTGCCCAAAACCTGGCGGCGCACGGCCTCGATGTACCACGGGCCGATGTCGTCCCACCTCTCGCTCACTCCTGTAGGCAACGGCTGCGCCTCCGCCTTCTCCAAGTCGGCTTGAGAGATATACTTGTGCTTGTGGAGTTGTTTGAGCACGTACGACCGCCGCGACTTAGCGCGGTCCGGGTGTCTCAAGGGCGAAAACCTGCTGGGACTGTTGACCATACCCGCCAAAAGCGCCGCTTGGGCCACATCCAGTTCAAAGGCCGATCGGCCAAAGAAGAACCGCGCCGCCTCTTCGATCCCGTAGCGGCCATGGCCAAAATAGACCTCGTTGAGATACAGCGTCAGGATCTCGTCTTTGGTCAGCTTGGCCTCAAGCTTGCGCGCCAGCACCAGTTCCTTGAGCTTGCGTGTCACGGTTTTTTCGCGGTCCAAGTAGCGCGTCTTGGCAAACTGCTGGGTAATCGTCGACGCGCCCTGAGCGTACCTGCCGGTCGTCGCATCAACCCACAGTGCTCGGGCGATGCCTGCGAAATCCAGCCCTGGATGGTCATAGAAAGCTGCGTCTTCGGCGCAGATCATGGCATAGCGCACCAGCGGCGGCATCCTCTCGGCGGGGATCACCGTGCGCACTTCCTCGCCAAACCGCGCCACGACCTCGCCGCCCGCTGCGTACACGCGCGATGACTCCTTGGCGATCTGGCGGTAGGCGTTCCACGAGAACACGTCTGGCAAGGTGGCGTCGAGCCACCAATAGCCAGCCGTGACCGCTGCCGCCCCGCACACGAGCAGGGCAACGCCGAACCAGATAAGCCGGCCCAAACAGCCGCGCAGGACACTGTGGCTTGGCGTGGCAACAGATTTCGTGTTGGGCTTGAGAGCGGCCATCGGGCGAGCATACACCAACACCGCAGGCCCGATAGTTTCGCGACGTCGGCCCGACCGTTGCGCGCAAGCCCGGATCGTGTGACATTGCTGCAACTCGGGCTGGCGGCCCGGGTGCCGGGTTGGGGTCCAAGGCTGGCCAAGCACCGATGTTCTGGAGATCGCATGCCCAACGTCAATTGCGCGCGCTGCGGAACGTCTTGGCCCCAAGCCTACCAGTTTTGTGGTCGCTGTGGCGGCCCGCTCCACGCTGCGAACTTGGCGCCGGTGGTGTTGGTGTCGGCAATTCCGCCACCGCCGCAAGAGCCAGCGCCTCAAGGGCCCCTCCCCGTCGCACACATCAAGCTAGTTGTCCTGCGTGGTGCTGTGTCTGAAGGTGCGACGATCGAGATTCCGGTCGGCATCAACGCGATTGGGCGTCAGGGTGAGCTGGCATTTGCCGGCGACGTGCTGCTCGCCCCGCGCCACGTTGTCCTCGACCGCAGCCCTGAGACACTCGATGTCACCGGCATACCGGGGCCAACCGGCGTCTTTCGCCGCTTGCGCGAGCCGACGCTGGTGCGCTCTGGCGACGTGATTTTTGCCGGTGAGCAGTACCTGTTGGTGCGCTCGGCCGATCACATTCCGCATGACGACCCGCCGCCGGGCGAGGTGCCACCGGAGACGTTTGGCACCCCGTTGCCGCCGCCGCGGCTGCACGTCACCCAGCTCCTCATCGGCGGACTGCCCGGGCGAGTGGTGTCCACTGACAAGGAAGTGCTCACTGTCGGACGCGAAGGCGCCGACCTGTCTTTTCCGCAGGATCGCTTCATGTCTGGCAAGCATATGCGGTTTGAGGCGACGCCAACTGGGCACATTCAGATCGTCGACGTCGGCAGCCTCAACGGCACCTTTGTCCGCATCACGCGGTTGCCTGCTCGCCTCCACAAGGGCGATGAGATCCTCGCAGGTTCGATGCTGTTTCGGGTCGATATCGACACCGTCGAGCCAAAGTAGCCCAACTCCGGCACTGTTGATCCGCGCCCTTGCCTGGGTGCTACCTCAAAAACGCATCGGGCGGAGCTTGTGGCCCCGCCCGACGTGGTGATTGTGCCCAATCGCGGGTTCTGCTTACTTCTTCCCGGGTGCTGCCGGTGCGGCAGGCGCGGCCGGGGCAGCCGCTGCTGGCGCAACAGTTGCGGGCGCGGCGCCGGGTGCAGCGGCAGGCAACGCCCCAGCCTTTCTGGCTTTTCCCTTTTCCACTTTGGCTTTGGCTTCCTCTTCAGCAAAGCTGATCATGTCTTTGCCGCGGCGATCAAAGCCAAACCCAGCATACATCTTGATGTACTTGGCCAGAGCGGCATCGACCTTGCCTTCGGCAGCTTGCTTGTCAACGCTGGCGACATAGTCGGCGACTTCAGCTGAGATCGCCACCAAGTCCAACAATGACAAGGCCGCTGGCACGTTGACGATCGGCTGAACCGTCTTGAGGCCCATCGGATCCTTTTTGTCAAAGGCCTTGAGCGCCGCGACCGAAGCCGGATCGCCCAGCGCCATCAGGCAGCGCGTCGCAACAATGCGCTCGATCATCCGCGGGCTGCTCTTCAGCGATGCCTCAAGGACCGGGCGGACCGCATCGGCTCCCAACGGCTTGATGAAGTCATTGCACATGCGCGTCAGTTCCAGCTTGACGTCGTTGACGCCGTGTTCCTCACCTTGGCCGTAGAACTCGTCGTCGGGCAGCTTGGACAGCGCCGACTTGAAGCCTTCCAGGCCGCCGTAATGAGCCAACCAATCGGCGGCAAGCCAGCGATCGTCACAGTTGGGCAACAGCAGGAGCTTCTCGGCTAGCGGTCCGACCTGTGCCCACGCTGCCTTGACTTTGGCCTTGTTGGCTTCGACTGCCTCCCACTGAATCGCCACTGAAATAGACAGCGCGGCCGCGCGCTTGTCGTCCGGGTGCTTGGCATCCCTGTGCGTCAGGTAAGTCTCCACAAAGTACAGAAACGCCTCGATCGTGTCGGTCGCCTGCACATAGCCCAAGTCCTCTTCGCTGATCTTGATGTTCTTGCCACCTTGGTAGCGCCTGAGGCCCGCAACCAAAGCCCTCTGGGCTTCCGGTGTCTTCATGGTCTTGAGGAAGTTGACGATCTCCGGTTTAGAGATGCCTTTGCTCAGCATGATCTCTGCGCCCGTGATCGCATCGGTGCCGAGCAGCTCGATCTCTTCTGGGGTAATCCGATCCTTGAGCCGATCGATGACCGCCTGCGCGGGCGCGTCGACTGTCAGATCGCCAAATGCCCATTTTGCAAGCCCCGACTTGAGCTCGGCGACCTTGGCCGGCGGGAGCTGCCCGTCGCGCACCATGTCGAACAGGACGCGCTTGCCGTGGGCCTGCTTCTTGGGGCCACCTCCAAACAGCTTGAACATCATCGGCTGCAGGGCATTGAGCAAGTCGACGCGATCTGGCGCCTTCTCAACCACGCGCATGACCTGCGACGGCTGGCCACCTTCAGCGACCAGAATTTCGAGTGCGCGGATGCGCAAATTGGTGTCGTGGTTCTTGTCGGCCACGTACTTGGCCATCTCGTCCCAGCCGGCCTCGTTGTTCATCCACAACCGAAAATTTTCGTCGGGATCGCCTTTGCCACATGCCGACAAGGCCAGCGCAGACAGAATCAGTGCTACCGTCAACCCGGTACGGGCGAGTGCGGTAACGAAGTTGCCTTGAAAAAATACTGCGTTGATCATGTTGTCCTCTCCATGCGATTGCTGAACTGCGACGGGCTGCTGAGCTGCGACGGGCTGCTGAGCTGCGACGGGCTGCTGAGCTGCGACGGGCAATTTCGCCCAGCCCGGTAGCCGCGCAGGCACTCCCGGTTGCATTCGCTGCGGGCGCGATGGTAGTACGAACTGCTGGCGGCGGCAACGCCGCGCGAGGGGACAGCGATGGCAGTCGGCAGAGGCCCAGTCGGATCCGAAAAAGCGGCCCAACAATTGGCCCATCTTGAGATTCGGCTGGAACAAATCCGTCGCAAGCTCAACATGTATTTCAACGGGTTTGAGCGGGTGCCGCCGACTCTGGAGTTTGACGCACTCAAGCGCGAGTTCCGCGAGTTTGCCTCCCAAGGCTTTTCGACAGGTCAGGCCCGCTTCAAGGCCCAGAACTTGATCTCCAAGTGGAACATGATGAAAGCGATGTGGGAGCGCGACTTGGTCCGTATGGAGGAGGGCAAGTACAAGCCCAACGCCCACCACGTCTCGCACGCCAAGGACAACCGGGCCGTCGACGAGATCGAATAGGGCGGCATCGGCATCTCGTTGCCGCCGTTGCTACCCCGGGTACCAGGCCGGCTCGGCGACAATCGGCAGCGGCCGGTCCCGCACGGCCAAAACCGTCTGCTCAATGGTGTGCAATAACGCCGCCAAGCCATCGCGCCGCACCGCAGACACCAGCGGCGCATCGCGTTGGGTCGCCAGCTCGCGCACGCCAGCAACATCGGCGATCGCATCGCACTTGTTGACGACCACGCGGTACGGCTTGTCACCCATGTCGTGTGCTTGCAAGATTTTTTGTACCGCCTTGAGCTGGGCCTCGAGTTCGACGTGGCTGCCATCGACGACCAGCAGCAGCAGATCGGCGGCGGCCGCTTCTTCCAACGTGGCCTCGAAAGCACCCAGCAGCTCTTTGGGCAAGTCGGCGATAAAGCCCACGGTGTCGGTCAGCACCGCAAAAGTGCCGCCCGGCAGCAGAATGCGACGCGTCGTCGGATCCAGGGTGGCAAACAGCAGGTTCTCCGTAAACGCGTCGCTTTTGGTAAGCGCATTGAGCAGGCTCGACTTGCCGACGTTGGTGTAGCCCACCAGCGCCACCGAGGGCACCGCTGATCGCTGGCGATTGTCGCGGCGCATTTCACGACCTGCTTTGATCTTCTCCAGTTGATCTGTCAGGCGGTGGATCCGATCGCGACATCGGCGCTTGTCGACCTCGAGCTTGGTCTCGCCAGGCCCGATGGCGCCGATGCCGCCGGTCAGTCTGGACAGCGAATTGTCGCGATCGCCCAGCCGCGGCAACGAGTACCGCAGCTGCGCCAACTCGACTTGTAGCTTGCCGTCTTGGGTCCGCGCCCGCCGGGCAAAAATGTCTAGAATCAGCTGGGTGCGATCGATGACCTTGGTGTCCGCCAGTTGGGCAATCGACTTGGACTGCGATGGCGTCAACTCACGGCCGAAAATCAGCAGCGTGGCATCGACTTGGGTCGCCTTAAACGCGATCTCGCCCAGCTTGCCTGACCCGATCAGTGTGCGGCCATCGATGTCGCGCCGCCTCTGGATAACCCGGCCCACGACTTCGACTTGCGCCGTCCGCGCCAATTCTTCTAGCTCGTTTAGGCGCGTCTCGGCGTGTGCAATCGACTCCGCGCCGACGTGCACCAGCAGCGCGCGCTCTCGCGCACCGATCATCCGCGCCGGCGGCCGCACTTTGGCCAACTGTGCGTCGAGATCGGCAATGACCGCACCGCAGTCAAACTGCAGCGAAGCCCACGGCTGCATCGGTGCGACGCTGGTCGGCAACACACTCAAGTGCGGCGCCGTCTGACGATCGATCGCCAAGTGGCCCACCGAGACCAGATGCGGACTCTCGCCCTGCAGCGTGATCGCCGCGACGAGATCCAGACCCAACCGCACTAAGTCATTGAGGTCGTCGGCATCGACTGGCTCGCCTTTGAGGTGAACGTGCACCAGCCGCAGCCCACGCAGCCGCCCGGACTCTTTGCCCCAGCGGCCGAGATCGGGCAACTCGAGCTGGTGATCGTCGCCAACGATGACACACGTGACCTGGCCAGCCCGATCAATCAGCACGCCGACTTGGCGCCCCAACCGCGACGCGACTGCGCACAGCCGCACGACCAGCGGCTCAGCCGCCAGCTCCCCAGTAGCCGAGACGTGGTGGGCCAAGCGCTCCACCGACCGCCTTGCGACGGCCGATAAGCCCTGAACATTACCGTGGATTTGGGTCAATCGCTGCCAATCTAGCGCGGAGAGCCGAGTGCTTGCGCCGAGGTCCGAGTGCTAGATGCAGCACGCCACGAGTCCACCCTCGATACATGAAACGTTTCAGCGTGCTGCATGGCGACCGCGGATGCCGTCGCCCGAGGGGTTCGGGGCGGCGCGCCCCCGAGTATCGCCTTAGTTCAGGTTGATGGTCGAGCCCTTTAGCGTCATGGTGCTCGACGACTTGATGTCCATGGTCGAGCCGGCCTTGGTCTCGGTCGAGCTGCCCGACTCCTGCTTGATCGTCGAATCAGCCTTGATCACCAGGTCTTTGCACTGCATGGTGATGGTCTTCTCTGCCTTGATCAGCATGTCACCCGTCTTGCACTCGATGGTGATCTTCTTGTTCTTGGTGTCGATCAAGATGTAGTGCTCTTGGGTGTGGTCGTAAATCTCGATCTGGTCAATCGCTCCCGACTGGTCCAGGGCAATCCAGTGGCCGTCGCGCTGCTTGGGGTCCTTCTCTTCGTCTTTGGCCTTGACCATGGTCTGCAGGACGATGCGCTCGGTCTTGTCATCCTTTTTGTCGACGAACTGCAGCATGTGGCCAGACCGTGATCGGATCGAGCGAAACCAGTTTTTGCCGTTCTGCTCCTGGTTGGCGTGGATCGGCGTGTCGACACCATTCCACAGCGAGCCGATCATGAACGGCCGGCGGACATCGCCGTGCTCGAACGTGATCAACACTTCGTCATCGACTTCAGGCAGCCAGAACGCGCCGCGGTCCTTGCCAGCCATGAACGTGGCGATACGGCACCAAGTGGTGCGAAAGTCTTCTTCATCCTTGGCGTCGGTGTACTTGGCGTCGGACTCCAGCACCCAAGGAAACTTGACCTTGACGCGGTAGTGGCCGTCTGGGTCCTTGTTATCGACGACGATGCCGACCACGACGCCTTGGACTTTGAACGGTTCGCGCTTGCCGCGGTCGAAGAGCATGGTAGCCTCAGCAGGGAAATGTCGAAGTTAAATTGGGCGGTTAAAGGGGATGCGGTTGCATCACTGCAACGCCAACACCTCAACGCTACGTTAGCCCCCGGCACCCCATGCCGCAACGCAGCAGGGCAAACGCAGGTACACGCTGGGGTGGACTGTCCCCAGCCGTGGCGGACGCTGCCCACTCCGGCCGGCGCCTCTTAAAAAAATGCTGCAATTGCTGGCTATTGCCTCCCAACCTTGACTGAAACGCTGGGGCGCGGTATGCCGCCGCGCGGCGAGGCTAGGCCGTGCGGTCGCTGATCGCAGGCCAGTCTGGCGCCCAATTCTGTCTTTTTCAGCAGTTCGGTAGTGTGCCGCTGCTGGAGGCCCAATGCTCGAAAGCCAACTCGGCTACATCTCGCTGGCCTGTGTCATCGCCGTCGTCGCGGTCATCGGGTTAGCGATCTTGGCGATCAATTTCCTGATCGGTCCGCACCGCCAAAATCCGGTCAAGCAGGCGGCTTTTGAGTGTGGTAGCGACGTCATCGGCTCGGCAAGGTCGCGGTTCTCAGTCAAATTCTACCTTGTCGCGATCTTCTTTATCGTATTCGACATTGAGTCGGTGTTCATGTACCCGTGGGCATCGCTGTTCCGCGAAATGCTCGCCGACGGCGGCTTGGGCCTAGCGACCCTTGGCGAGATGTTTGTCTTTGTAGGCATTTTGGCCGCCGGTCTGGCCTACGTGTGGCGCCGCGGCGCCTTGGACTGGGAGTAGTCGGTTGGCAACGTCCGGCCGGCCCGCTGATGCCGGCTGTACCGCCGCGTTGCCATCACCCGAATCGTAACGAACACAGAATCAGGCACCAGTTCGAGAGGGACCATGTCGCAGCAATTGATTGACCTTGTCCGCGCCGAGTTTGGCGATGCCGTCCTCGGCAGCCACGCCAACGTCGGCGACGCAACGCTGCTAGTAGTGCAGGAAAAGCTACTAGATATCATGGGGTTTCTGTGCAATGACCCACGTGTCACCATGGACGTACTTGTCGACGTGACCGCCGTCGACTTCAGCGAATTTCCCGAGGGATTCCGCGGATCGTGTAGCCCGGTCGATGCCAACCATCCGTCGGGGCTCAACCCGCAGACCTTGCCGCGCTTTGAGGTCGTGTACCACCTGCTCTCGATGGTTCACAAGCACCGTCTGCGCGTCAAAGTGCCGCTCAGCCAAGAAGATCCGGCGATTCCATCGCTGAGCAGCCTTTGGATCGCTGCCAACTGGGGTGAGCGCGAAGCCTATGACATGTACGGCATCGAGTTCATCGACCACCCAGATTTGCGACGGATTTTGATGTACGACGAGTTCGAGGGCTACCCGCTGCGCAAGGACTACCCGCTGCGGGGCTATCAGCCGCTGGCGGCGTTGCCGACCCTAGATGATTACGCAAATCACGAAGTATATCGATAGATTACGTCTCGCCTGCTGTGCGGACGCCGCCAGCTGAGTCCCTTTGATGTTGCCCTTGTTCGCCAGGAGATCGCCATGAGCGCACCCGTTCCGATGTCCCGAGGCCAGACCTCGGCCCAAGCGCAGCTCGACCAAGTGGCGCGGGCCGGCGACAAGATGGTCATCAACATGGGGCCGTCACACCCGGCGACCCACGGCACGGTCAAATTCGTGCTGACCCTAGACGGCGAAACCGTACAGGACATGGACATCCACATCGGCTACCTGCACCGCGGGTTTGAGAAAATGTGCGAGCAGGGGACGTGGCAGCAAGTCCTGCCCTACACCGACCGCCTGAACTACGTCTCACCGCTCATCAACAATGTCGGCTACGTGATGGCGGTCGAGAAGCTGATGGGCATCGCGATCACCGATCGGTGCGCCTACATCCGGATGCTGATCTCGGAAATCAGCCGGATGACCGATCACCTCACTGCGCTGGCGGCAGGCGCGTTAGAACTTGGCGGCTTTACGCCATTTCTGTACGGCGTCGAGGCGCGCGAGACGTTGTACCCGTTGGTAGAAGAGATTTCAGGCGCGCGGCTGACGACGAGTTACACCCGAATCGGCGGCTTGCGCGACGATCTGCCACCCGACTACGCAGCACACGTGTTGTCTGGGATCGATAAAGTTCTGGGATTGCTGGATAAAATGGACAGGCTGCTGACCAAGAACCGGATTTTCTACGATCGCATGATCGGCACTGGGCAGTTGAGCCAGGCGGACGCGATCTCGTCGGGATGCACGGGCGTGATGCTGCGCTGCACCGGGGTCGATTGGGACCTGCGCAAACACCAGCCGTACTTGAAGTACGACGAGGTCGACTTCGATGTCATCATCGGCCATCAAGGCGACAACTATGACCGGTACCTGTGCCGGTTTGAGGAGTTACATGAGTCGGTCAAGATCATCCGCCAGATTTTCAAGCAGATGCCAGGCGGCCCGGTCAACATCGACAACTGGAAGTACGTCCTGCCACCCAAGTCTGCGGTCTACAACTCGATTGAGGGCATGATCGCGCACTTCAAGCTGACCATCGATGGCCATCCGGTGCCGGCCGGCGAAGCCTACGCTGCTGTCGAAGGCGGCAACGGCGAACTCGGCTTCTACATCGTGTCGCAAGGCAACGGTCGGCCCTATAAGGTCCACGTGCGGGCGCCTTGTTTTTATGCGATGGGCATCCTCAAGAAACTGGTCGTCGGCCACATGCTGGCCGACATTGTGCCCACGTTTGACACCCTGAACATGATCGGCGGCGAAGTAGACCGTTAGCCCTACCCAGCAGGCCAGTCAGGCTAGCTCCAAGGCCCGCGTCAGCAGTACCACAAGGCCCGCGTCAGCAG
>CANMNA010000073.1 GCA_947499075.1 Myxococcales bacterium | reverse complement strand
CGATCCCCCGCTTTGAGCGCATCTCTGCGTCACTGCGTCGCTTCTCTCGCTGCGGCGTACCTGAGTACGCCTCGCTCTTTCAGTTCCTTGTTCCTTGATCTGCATCTCAAATCGGGGGCCGCGGGAGATTTCTGTGGGGAATTTGGGGCTGGCGGGCGCCAGCCACCTGCTGGCGGGCACATTTGCGGTGGTCGGCGACAAGATGCGCATCGACGGGCGGCTATTTGCCGTCAGCGATGGCGCCGTGCTGTTGGCCGAGCAGAGCGAAGGCGAAAAAGACGCGTTCTTTGAGCTGGAGAAGGCGCTGGTGACCAAGATTGTGGCGGCGGCCGGCGTGGCGTTGGCGCCCAAGGAGCGCGGGGTGCTGGCCAAAGTCCACACCACTGACTTCGAGGCGTTTCGCGGCTATAGCGCTGGGTTGGCCCTGTTTGACGACAAGAAGTACCAAGAGGCTGTCGAGGCCTTGCGGGCGGCGGCCAGCCGCGACGCCGAATTCAAGCTGGTGGCCGTCACGCTCGCTGAGTACCAGCAAGTAATTGCGCGCTTGCAGAGTCGTGCCGCCGAGATGCAGGCCAGCCAAATCGAAGTCGACAACCTCAATCGCCAGAAATTGGCCAGTGGCGAGACCGAGGTCATCAAAAAGCTGTTTGCAATTGCCGGCGACAAGGCCAGCAAGGATCCGGTGCCGCGGATGACCGCGCTGTTCCTGCTGGCGCAGGTCTACGGCAATATCAGCCGAAATTCCAGTGATTTGAGTAAGCTGCAGCAGCTGGAGGACCGGTTTGCCCTGCAGCGCACCGCCGACACGCTGGTGCAGAGCTATTGGGCCCAAGCGGCGACGCTGTTTCCCAAGATGCCTGCGGTGGTGCGCGATCAGTTTAACGCTGAGTTGCCCAAGAGTCTGGCAGAGTTCGACGCGCAGTTTGCCGAAGCGCAAGCGGAGTTGCAGCGCTACGAGCCAACGGGTTGTGCGTACACCACCGAGCGGCCGCTGCAGCTGTATTGCAACCTGATGTGGTGGGGCAACCGCGATGACCCGGTGCGGCAATTTTCGCGGCGGCTGCGCCTCGATGTGGTGCAAGAGGCGGAACTCTATGCGGTGTTGTACCAGTTTGCGCTGCAAGCCAAAGTCGCTGGGCAAGAGAAGCTGACGATGCTGCGGCAGTTGGCCTATGCGCATCGCTACGCGGGCGACTTCAGCAAGAGCAGTGCGCTGCTGACCAACCTGGCGGGGGCGCTGACCGACCCGGAACAAGTGCGGGGGATTGCGGCCGAACTCGAGTTGAACCGCCGTGGCGCGGTGCTGGTCGCCAAAGGGCCACAGGCGGCGGTTGTGCGCGAATACCTGCAGGACAGCGCGCTGGGTCACAGCGAGTTCAGCAGCTTGGTCGATGATGCCGAGCAGTTTTTCGGCCAGCCAACGCTCACTGCCCGCGGGCTGCAGCGCCTGAACCAGCGCCGGCAGTGGCCAAGCAGCGGGCGATTTGGCGGCGGCAACCGCGACTTGGCGCTGCAACTCGATGGTCGTCCAGCATGGCTGGTGCAACAGAACTACTATGCGCTGGTGACCGGGCCACGCAAGAATCTGTTGTCGACGCAGGAGTTGCGCTACTACTTGGCCAATCCGGCCGATGCGATCGACAACATCGTGATCCTGCAAGGGTCGCCAACCAAGGACGTGCACCTCAAGCTCGAAGTGCGCTACGTGCCGCCCGCCGATTGGTGGCCGCCCCAGATCGACCCGTACTCGCACACCAAGACCGTGGCTGAGATGGGGATCGACACCACCGGCAAGCTGCGGCCAGAGGTGGGTGTGCTGTTTGGTGTCAAAGACTTGCAGTGCGATGCGGTTGTGGACCCCAAGACGCGTAAACCCGTGCTGGTGCGGCCGATGCGCGGGCAATTGCTGGCCATCAAGGACGGCAAGATCGGCTTGACCGAGCTGACCGAGACCGAACGCGGCATCAATGGCGTGGCGGGCGCCGCGGGCGGCGTCAAGGCGTTTGGGCGACGGGTGACGAGCGAGCAGGCGGCGGACGTGCAGGCCACAGTGCTGCAGGTGGCGGTTGACGTGGTGGGAACGACGGCGACGGTGACGGTGGGCGGCAAGGCGACCAGTTTCGCGGTGGCGGCGGAGCACGGCGGCATGGTGGGGATCTTGCTGCGTGGAGCGGGGTTTGTGGCCTTGGGGTTGCGGTGAACATCGGCAGATCGCAGCCAGCGGCGCTGTGGGACCACTGGCGCGCGCTGGACCGCTAGCCGCCCACGTCCAGCTGCTGCGCTCGCTCCTGAATCTGAGCCCACCGTGCCTGCACATCGACGAGCTTCACGTGCGGGGCCATCGCCCGCACTTGCTGCCCAATTGCAATGAGATCGAGGTCGGACGCCATGCGCGCGAGCACCGAGGCAGCGAGGGCGCCAAATGCGATGGGATCTGTCAATTCACGCTGCATCGGTCACATCTGGTCTGGCGGGTGCCGATCCAGCTCGCTGCGCGGGCGTGCCTCAGCGCGCCGCCGCTGCACGATGGCATCACCCGCTGCGGCCAGCTCCCGCGCAGCCGCGCGCAACACCTGCATCTGTCGCGCGGCTTGTTCGAGGCGGGCATTGAGTTCGGCAGTCGTTAACGCCGTGGCCGCAGGATAGGGTCGACGCGCGGCGGCGTCAAAAGGCCCTGCATCGCCCGCACGGGAGCCCCGCTTCAGAACTGCGCTTGCGTCGCCCGGTGGCCAAATGGCTCGCGCCCAGTGTGCAGCGGTACCAAATATTTGCCGCAACTTGTCAAGCTTGCTAAGCTTGCTGCGCTTGCTGCGCGTCTGCTCCGGACGCCACGGGGTCTCATGCACACCATCAACCGCTGACCGATCGGCCTCGCCTTGGCCTGCGTCGCATGGGTGGTATTGGCAGCGAGCGGTCGGCCCGAATGCCGTTCGGTTAAGATTAAACGTTTCATTTTCAGCCTATTGCCGAGAGGAGTTTCAGCAACGTGTCGGGCGCTGCCGAGGACGCCCAGCGGCTGAAGCCGCCGGGAGTAATAGTCGTGTTGCCGTCCGTCTGGTTCGTTTCCGCTGACCGGTCACAATCATGTATAATTTCGGTGTTAACTGTCACGGGTGATTGTTCGGCCGGGGTTCCTGTCAGTCCCGCGCGTTGCTACCCGCGGTCAGCACGGTGAAGTCGGAGGAAGTTTGGGAGACATGTGACGCCGACATCGAGCCAACAGCTCAATGTGAAAACTCTTTGCGCGATCCTGTTCGCGTGGGTGTTGTGGTGAGAGGCAGCGTTAGGGCTCCAGCACGAATTACGCGATCACTTGCCGCAAAGAAGGAGCGGCCAGTCGACGCGCAAAGTCGAGAGCTTGCGACCCACGCAGCCAGCAAATGGGCCACCGACAAAATCGACTTGATTTTGCCGGTACCCTTCAGGCGGCTCGCCACTTCTGCTTTCAGCCCACCCGCAGCTGCAGCCGCGCCCCGTGCCACTGGTCAGGCACCACTGTCGTAGCCAGTTCAACTTGCACCAGCGGTGTGTTGATCACCAAGCAAGCCAGCGGACCAATCGGCGTATACACGCCATCGCGCCACACCAGCTCGCCGGCCAGTTGCTTGAGCGGTGTGCCGCCGAGCGCTTCGACCGGCAGGTCGGTCCCCGCCGTGTGGGGGCGAAGAGGCTGAACCGCCGCCACCCACTGGCGCTTGCGCTCGCGGCCGAACGCAATCCAGCGCTGGGTCACACGCCGGTCCACGCGGGCGCTGCTGGCCGCGCTGCTGCGTCCACCCACGACAACGGCGCCCGCGGCAGGCGCAGGACCTGCGCGTTGTGCGCGACGTGGGCCATTTGGCGCATCCCGACCAAGGCCGTGACCACTCCCGGCACCGAGCGCGCGAATTGCAGCGCAGCCATGCCCGGCTCACAGGCGTCAACGCCGTGGTGGCCAAATGGCAGCGGCGGCACATGGGTCAGCCGATGCCGGGCCAGCCGCCCCTGATGCAGCGCCGCGCTGGCGAACACCGCCAACCCCAGACGCTGCGCCGCCGCAATCGCCGCCAGCGTCGCAGTGCCGTGGCGCTGATTGCTGTGCAAGTGGGCCTCGGGCATCGACAGGCTCAGCGGCATCTGCACAGCCTTGAAGCGGTGACGCGCGCCCGCGACGTCGTAGGCCGCCTGAACCGCCAGTTCCAGCGGCAAGAAGTCGCGCTCCTGCGGCCGCGCCCGCAGGCCGCTCCAAGTGGCCAGACCATAGACACGAATCCATCCCTTGTCGGCCGCTGCCTCCATCGCGACGAACGCGCGGCGCAGCCGCTCCAGCAGCGTGGCTTGGTCGATGTGCTGCAGTTGCGTCTCGGGGTTGTGCAGGAAGTAGACGTCAATGGTCTCCAGCCCGAGGTTGGCGCGACTCTGGGCCAACGTGGCCGCCAAGTAGTCGGGGGCCAAACAGTGGCACCCCGCCTGCAGTTCGTCGGGCGCACACAGGCCCAGACCGACGGTGCGGTCATGCATGTAACCGGCGGGATCCGCAGGCCGTTCGCGGTCAAAAGCCACAAACCCAGCTTTGGATGCGACCAGCACTTCGCTGCGGTAGATTTCGCCGCGGTCGATAAGACCCTGCAAAGCCAACCCAATCGCCCGTTCGCTGCGCTGGCAGCGGTAGTTGCTGGCGGTGTCGAACACGTTGATGCCGCGGCGCACAGCGTCAGTCACGGCCGCGGTGTAATCGGCATCGCTGGCATCATCTGATGGTCCCAAGTACGAGCCCAAGCCGATGGACGACAAAGCTATTTTCCCGATTCGGCTGTAGGCATCGCTGGCGGTGGCGGCACCATGGCGTTGTACAAAGCGGGTGGTACCAGCTTCGGTGGCGTAGGCGCGGGCAGTGATGTGTTCGCTCAACATCGCCTCCACAGTAAGCAAAATCGGGTGTCGCGCAAGGGCCGCAGGCCGAAGTTGCAACACCGATGGCGCGCAATCATTTCAGCTGACCGAGCCAGCCCCTTGTCTTCATCGCCCTGTTCAGCTTCAACCCGCAGCCAGTCGCAGTGCTGCTATCGCTTGGGCGCGGTCGGTGTGGCCGAATACGGCGGAGCCCGCGACAAACCAGTCCACGCCCGCCAAGCGTGCGGCGCCGATCGTCTCGGTGGTCATGCCGCCATCGATCTCGATCTTCAGCCCCGGCTTGTGGGCGGTGCGCCAAGCGTGCAGCGCCCGCACTTTTTCGAGCACCGCGCCAATAAACGCCTGCCCGCCAAAGCCGGGGTTGACGCTCATGACCAGCACGAACTCGACCTCGCGCAAGATCGGCTCCACCATCGAAAATGAGGTATGTGGATTCAGGGCCACGCCCGGCAGCATGCCTAGGCTCTTGATCCGCTGCATGGTACGGTGCAGGTGCCGGCAAGCTTCGATGTGGACCGACAGCCACTTGGCACCGGCTTTGGCAAAATCTTCGAGCAGGTGATCGGGTTCGTGCACCATCAGGTGGCAGTCCAGCGGCAGGGACGTGGCTTTGCGCAGGCTGGCCACCACCGGCGCACCCAGGGTCAGGTTGGGCACGAACCGGCCGTCCATGACGTCGATGTGCAAGAAATCGGCGCCGCCTGCCGCCACATCGGCGCATTCGCGGGCCAAGTGGGCGAAGTCCGCGGACAAGATCGAGGGTGCGATGGCAACCGGATGTGGCATGGCGGGGCTCCAAGGTCGGGCCACCGCAGGTGTCGCGGCGACTTCGGCCCATCAACGTGCGGCGGGTGTCACGGCCTCGGGCGCGCCGACCCGGTCGCGATCTTGGGCCAGCGCGGGCGTCAGCTCTTCGGTCGGCACAAACATGGCGAAATACTGGTGGGGCAGCACGGCATAGCGTTGGGTGGCGACAAGGCCTGCGCCGCGCATTTCTGCTTCCAAGGTATCGGGGGCCACGCGGTGATCGGGATCGGACAGCGGCATCGGCAAGCCGACCGGATCGGGGGGCGGCAAGAACTCGACCGCGTACAGGCGGCCACCGGGCCTGAGCCACTGCTTGAGCGCCGCCAGCATGTCGATGGGGTGGTCCAGTTCGCCATAGCTGTGCAACAGCACGATGCGGTCTGCCAGTTGCCCCAGCGCCGCCGATACTTCAGTCGACTGAACCACGGTGACGTTGCGCAGGCCCTCGTCGCTGACGCGCTGGCGCAAGCGCTGCACCAACTCGGGCTGGATCTCGACCGCGATGACTTGACCGCTAGGACTGACCGCGCGGCTCAGGTGCTGGAGCAGGTAGCCCGTGCCCGCCCCAAAATCGACGACCACTTGGCCGGGCTGCAGGCGCATTTGGGCAACAATCGCCTGGGGTCGCTGCCACCCATCGCGGGCAACTTCGTCGGCGGGCGCGACCGGACCGTGCACGGTCAGCGGCGCCGCCTTGCGCGGGCTGGCACACCCGCACGCCAAGACCAGCGACAGCACGACAGCGATGGGGGTCACAGGGCAGATCCGGGTTTGCACGTACAGGCGCCTCCGCGCACCGCGATTGTCGCCAATGCGGCCGCAGGGCACAACTGCCCGGGCTTGTCGCAGGTGCACGCTGCGCTACACTGGCCGCGGCCTTGGTGGCCCAATGAGTCGACCATGCGCGCTATTACCCGAAAATCATGTCCAATCCTGCTGGTGTTGTTGCTGATCGCGCTGGGCTGCGGCACGCCCAAACCCGCAGCGCCAACCGATGCTGCAAACAGCGCTGACGTCAAAGCGCCCGCAGACGCCGCCGCCGGCACCGATGCGGCAGTGGCGGCAGAAACGGCAGACAGCGCAAGTGCCGACACCGCCGATGCCGCGGCCAGCGATCCGTTTGGCAACCCTGACTGCGATCCGCTGCAGCCGCTGACCTGTGCGTTGCCGTTTCCGTCCAGCAAGTTCCTCGTCGCCGATGCGACGACCGCCACGGGATGGCGGGTCAGCTTCGGCGCCGCGACCCTGCCCGCCAACAGCCAAGGCGCGGTGATCGACAGGGCGGCGTGGCAGCGCATGGACGGCTTCTCGGTCGGCACGTCTTTGTTGGTCCAATTTCCCAATCTGGACCTCGCACCGCTGCCGCAGCAAAAAACCATCGACAAGTCGGTGGACAAGCAAAGCCAGACCGTGTGGCTGGAGCTGAACAAGGACGGCAGTGTCAAGCGCCGCATCCCGCACTTTGCCGAGCTGGATCTGCAGCCCAACAACAGCGGCAGCATCGATCCGACCACCCAAATCCTGTTTGTGCGACCGAGCGTGATTTTAGACTACGGCACGCGGTACGTGGTCGCCTTTCGTAACCTCAAGGACACCAAGGGCCAAAAGATCGCGCGGTCGCCGGCATTTGAAGCGCTGGCGGCTGGCAAGACGGCAGGCACCCAGCTGGCTGCACGCCAAGCGCGCTTCGACGAGATTTTCGCGGTCCTCGCCAAAGAGAGTGTTGCCAAAGAGGAATTGACCCTAGCATGGGACTTTGTCACCTATTCGAGTGACAACGTCCACGGCAAGATGCTGGAGATGCGCGACAAGGCCTTGGCGGCCATCGGCAAGGATGGCGCGGAGATCAAGTTCACCTCGTTTGCGGCCAAAAAGGACGGTGGCACCGGTGATCCGGACATCGCGCACACCCTGCGCGGCACCTTTAAGGCCCCTAATTTCATGAAATTAGTCACCATAGCCGGCACGCCGGGCGACTCAAACGCCATCACCTGTTCGCGCTGGAACACCAACGACCAAGGTGAGTTGGTCCAAAACGGCTGGCGCGATGCCCAACTGTGGATTCGGATTCCCCATTCTGCCATGGACGGCACCCCCCACGACTTGCTGCACTACGGCCACGGGTTGAACGGCAGCGGCAACGAGACCTACGCCAGCTGGGCCGGGCCCAATGCCAACACCCGCAAGTTTATCTACATCGCCAACAGCATGATCGGCATGAGCAACGAGGATGACCTCGTCATCGTGCAGATCTTGCAAAACCTGACCCATTTTCCGTGCTTGGCCGAGCGGGTCACCGCCGGCGTGGTCGAGCATCTGGTGCTCGAGCGCACGATGAAGCAGCACGGCAGCGAAATTTTGAGCAAGGCGCTGGGGGATTTTCTCAAGAAACCGACCAAGATTGCCAGCACTGACAAGGTGTTTTGGTCTGGCAACTCACAGGGCGGCATCTACGGCCAGACCGTGACCGCAGTCAGCCAGGACATCAGCCGGGCCCACTTGGGCCAAGCGGGGTTGAACTACAGCTTGCTGCTGGAGCGGTCGGTCGACTTCGCTGACTTCAGCCTGCTGCTGTCGGCATTTTACCCCAACCGCAACGAGTATGCGCTGTTGCTGTCGATTATCCAGATGCAGTGGGACTACGTCGATCCAGTGAGCTACGTGCGCCACTTGGAATTCGACCCGCTGCCCAACACGCCCAAGCACGAGGCGCTGGTGGTGGTCCATCCCGGCGATTTTCAAGTCGATGCCATGACGATGGAGATTGCCGCGAGGTCGGGCTACCTCAAGGTCTTGCCGCTGTACGGCAAGCCACTGCCGCTGGTCGCCGAGACGCCGTATCCGATCAAGGGCTCGGCGATGCTCGCCATCGATTTTGGCAACGCCTGGGCAATCGCCGGCAACACCGCGCCCGGTGCAGAACCGGGGCTAGCCTGTGGCGACCCGAACTTGCCGCAAGCCGACGGGCCTTGCCTGGGCAAGGCGCTGTGCGACCCCAAGGGCACGTTCAAACCGTGTGAGCTCGGCGATCCCCACGACCGCGCCCACGGCCTGAAGTCGCACAACGACCAGATGCGCTGGTTTTTCGATACCGGCGAGGTCAAAGACTTCTGTGGCGGCGACGGCTGCAAGCCGGAGTAGTTGCAGTGCCCGCAGTGGTTGCCGAAATCAGATAAACCGCTTAGGCTACAAACGGCCCGGCCCCTACAACCCTCAGAGCGCAGTTGCGCTTCGGCCGAGCCAAGGAAAACACCATGACCGCCGCGTTTGCCACCTTGCCTGCCGCCTTCCTCGCCCGGACCAAGAGCGCCACCAACGCCTTGGCCTTTCGCTTTCCGCAAGGCAACGACTGGGCCGACCTGAGCTGGGGCCAGACCGGCGACCGCGTACGCAACATCGCCAGCGGCTTGCGGTCCTTGGGCGTCACCCCCCAGCAGCGCGTGGCCATCGTGGCCGGCACCCGCATCGAATGGATCTTGTGCGATGTGGGCATATTGTGCGCGGGCGGCGCCACCACCACCATCTACCCGGCCAGCACGCCCGACGAGTGCGGCTACATCCTGCAAGACTCGGAGTCCGTAGTCATTTTCGCAGAAGACGACAAGCAGGTCGCCAAGCTCGTGGGGTTGCGCGACCAAGTGCCGGCGCTGCGCCATGTCATCACGCTCGATGGCAAGGCCGGTCACGACGGCTGGGTCATCACCTTGGCCGACCTCGAAAACATGGGTGCAGCGTGGCACGCCGCCAACGGTTCGGCCTACGAAGACGGCGTGGCTGCCTGCCAAGCCGACGATCTCGCCACCCTGATCTACACTTCGGGCACCACCGGCCGGCCCAAAGGCGTCGAGCTCACCCACCGCTGCTGGGTCTACGAAGGGCAAGCCATCAACGACATGGGGCTGCTCAAGACTGACGACCTGCAGTACCTGTGGCTGCCACTGGCCCACTCGTTTGGCAAGGTGCTGGAAGCCGCGCAGATCATCATCGGTTTTCCGACCGCCATCGATGGCCGGATCGACAAGCTGGTCGAGAACCTGGCGGTGATTCAGCCGACCTTTATCGCCGCAGTGCCGCGGATTTTCGAGAAGGTCTACAACAAGGTCATTGCCGGTGCCAAGGCAGGCAGCCCACTGAAGTACAAAATTTTTACCTGGTCGGTGGGCGTGGGCAAGCAAGTCTCGGCGCTGCGTCAAAACGGTCAGGACCCTTCCGGGTTGCTCGCCCTGAAGTTCAAGATCGCCGACAAGCTGGTGTTCTCCAAGCTCAAAGCCCGGTTCGGCGGCAAGGTGCGCTTCTTCATCTCGGGCTCGGCGCCGTTGTCACGTGATATCGCTGAGTTCTTCCACGCCGCCGACATCTTGATCCTGGAGGGCTATGGGCTGACCGAAACCAGCGCGGCCAGCGTGGTCAACCGGCCAGACAAGTACAAGTTCGGCACCGTGGGCGTGCCGGTGCCAGGAACGAGCGTGCAGATCGCCGACGAAACCGGCGAAATCTTGCTGTCGGGCCCGGGCGTGATGCAGGGCTACAAGGGTCTCAAAGACCAGACCGACGAAACCATCTACATCGACCCGCAAGGCAAGCGCTGGCTGCGCACCGGCGACAAAGGCGAGATGGACGGCGAGTTCTTGCGCATCACCGACCGCATCAAGGAGCTCATCAAGACCAGCGGTGGCAAGTACGTGGCGCCGGCCCACATCGAGAGCAAGCTCAAGGTGGCGCTGCCGATCTCGGCTTCGGTGGTGGTCCACGGCAACAACCGCAACTTCTGCTCGCTGCTGGTGGGCTTCCCCGAAGAAGAGCTGGTGCCATGGTGCCAGACCCAAGGCGTGACTGGCACTTATGCTCAGTTGCTGGCTTCAGACCCGGTCAAGCGCGCGGTCCAGTCGGCCCTGAACAGCGTCAACGCTGACCTGCCCAGCTACAGCTCGGTCAAGAAGTTCGTGGTGTTGCCGCAGGACTTGAGCGTCGATGGCGGCGAGCTGACCCAGAGCCTGAAGGTCAAGCGCAAGGTCGTCGAGACCAAGTACAAAGACCTGATCGAAGGCATGTACGCAGGCGCCATGGAGTCGATCTAGCCCAGCGACTTCTCGCTCTGTGCTTGCCGCTACGGTGATTTGGTGCAAGATTGCGGGCTCGGCCAAGGTCGGCCAGCCTGAGATGCGATGCAGTTTGCCTGTGCCAGTTGCGACCGCACCTACGACATCTCGCCGCGCGCCTTTGGGCCGGCCCACGATACCCGCGCCCGCTGCCCCAACTGCAAGATATGGCTGATTATTACCCGCAGCGCCAACGAAGCGACGACGACATGCATTGATCCGGCGGTGGCGGCTGCCCAGTTGAGCCACGTCAGGTCGAGTTCAAGCCGCATCGAGGCAGCGGGGCAAGCCCCGCCCGGCGTTGGTCCAGAAATTGCCAGCGGGCCAGCGGCAGGCGTCACGGAGCAACTCGCGGACCCGGCGCAACCGCCGACCGCGGCGCGTCGGCCAGACAAGGCCAGCCGCTCGAACAAGGCGCCGACCGCGCCCGGCGCAACTGTGATTGGCCCCACGTCGGGCACCTCGCAGCCCCGGCCGGTGCCGACATTTACCCAGGCAGCGGCCGCACCGAGTCAGGCTGCCGCAGCGCAACAGCCTTCGGGGAGCGTGCCTGTCGCGCAGCAGTCGACCGGATCGATTGCGGCGGCGAGCAGCCCAACCAACCGGCCGCTGTTTGCGCTGTCGCCCAGTGCGCCCAGCGCCGCGCACCTGAACCTGCCGCCGCGTGTGCGCCACGAGAGCGGTGCGGAGCGGCTGGAAAAGGGCATGGACATGTTCGCGCTGCCGGTGCCCGTGCACCGGGCGACGCTGGAGAAGCAAAAGCGCATACAAGTTAATCAGATGATTCAGGATTTTTCGGTGATGTTTCGGCTCGAGACCACCAAGAGTAACCGCAAGCAGCAGGTCGCGATGGCGCTGGCGCTGGTGTTGATTGCCGGTGGCCTGTTTTGGGCGGCGACGGAGAAGATGGCCTATGACGCGCAGCTTGATGCGGCCAAGGAAGCCAAGAAGCTGACTTCGTATTGGATTTTACAGAGCGCTGAGGCTGAAGACGTCAGTGTCTTGCCCGACGCCAAGGATCCTGCGGCCAAGCCGCGCACGGTGCATACTTCGGCGCTGGCGCGGCAGTTGTTTACGCGGACGCATGTGGCCAAACCGGTGGGCAAGTAGCGCCAGACTCGCCTGACACGGCTGCACGGGTGGCTCGCCAGACCGCCGTAGGCTAGTAACTCGTTACACCGGGTTTGACCGGTTGCCGTGGTCGGGTAGGGGTGGGCCGGAGTTTACCCTGAGCCTCGAAGGGCGCCCGCCCGCCAGAGAGGTCCAGGCAACGGAGACAGTCAACTGACAAGCATGGCAGGCGGTACCGGCGGCGCGCAGGCTTCGTCCTGGCAGTACATCAGAGCTCGCGCTGAAACGGAGGCAACCAGAGTGAAAGGCGACCGAACTGAGGAGTATTCATGGCCAACAGTAGATCGCAAAAAGCGGCCGCAGTCGATCGAACGGGAGAACAGAGGTGAGACCCTCCACCGACACGCCCGGCTAACCTGTGTAGGCCGCCCGCCCTTCTGCAAACATCGATTGAATTGCAGCGAGGTTTGGGCGAATGCCGGCGCGGCGCCGGCACCGGGCCCCAACTTTTGGCGCGGCGCCAAAAGCGGCATCGGATGCCGCCGCCGGAGGCGGTTAGGGTCCCTTTCGCATCGCGCCACCGCCGACGTCGTGCAGGCAAACGGCCATCAACACCGGGCTGCCAATACGGACACAGGGACCATGGCGCAGGCGACAGCGCGCGAGGGATGCAGACCCGCAGGGCGGCGTTCGACCCACGTGTGGACTGAGCGGCTCGCACAAAATGCACTGCCGTGCGGCTCTGTGGTGCACACCACAATCGAGATCCGCGATCTGTGGGTCGCTCGCGCGCTGAGGTCCCACAAGGCGGTGGCCTAAATATTGAGAAAATCGAACCCGGATCACGTGGGTCGGACGCCGCCCTGCGGGTCTGCATCCCTCGCCCGCTGTCGCCCGTGCCGTGGCCCCTGCTTCGCCATTTGCCGCTGTGAATTATCGGCTTGTCGGCTGGTTGCTTGCGTGACCACGACGGTAGCGCGACGCGAAAGGGACCCTAACCGCCTCCGGCGGCGGCATCCAATGCCGCTTTTGGCGCCGCGCCAAAAGTGGGGCCCGGTGACGGCGCTTCGCCGGCATTCGCCCAAACTTCTCTGCAGTTCAATCGACAACAGCAGATGGGCAACTGGCTCACGGACCTTTGCCGGGCTGCGATGTCGTGATCTTTGAGGTCTTTGCTTGCCCTCGCGATCGACTGCGGCGATTCTTTGCGATCTACTGCGCGGTATGAACACTTCTCTGCCCGCTCGTCTATCACTCTGGCTGCCACCCATCGACCTGTCGCAAGCCGAAATTAAGGCTTGCAGTCGCATGAAAAGCACCGGCAAGCTTTACTCCTTTCTTCGCAAGGAGCGCGACGTCATTTTCGACGAACCGTTTCAGCGCGAGCTCTTGGCGATGTACTGCCAGGACCAAGCCTGCGCACCGCCGGTACCGCCTGCCATGCTTGCGATGGTGACTTTGCTCCAGGCATACGAAAAGTGCACTGATGCCAACGCTGTGGAGCAAACCGTCTTTGATTTTAGGTGGAAGATGGTGCTGGCGGTCGGTGACGACGGAGACCCGGCATTCGCGCACGGCGTTCTGCCGACGTTTCGCAGGCGCATGATCGAGCACGACATGGACAAACGCCTCGTGGAGCGGACTGTAGAAATCGCTAGAATTAATAGTGGATTCGACTCGAAGGCGCTGCGAGTGGCGCTGGACTCCTCGCCGATTTGGGGTGCCGGCCGGGTCGAAGACACCTTTCATTTGATCGGTCACGCTCTCGCGGTTGTCGTCACCTGTGCTGCCGTCTCCGTAGGCTGCGGAAAAGCTGAGGTCATCGAACAGGCGAAGTTGCAGTTGGTTGGCGGTTCCGGCGTCAAGGCCGCCTTGGACATCGACTGGTCCAGCGAGGTTGCCCAGCACGAGGCGCTGCAGCAATTGCGCGGCGAGGGGCAAAGAACTCGGCAGTGGCTCCAAGGACGGGTGCCCAAGCCGGCCGCAGATGACCCGATTGCCGAGGCA
>CANMNA010000072.1 GCA_947499075.1 Myxococcales bacterium | reverse complement strand
CTGCTTGACCTTCGGTCCGCATGGCGGTCTGCCATGGCTTACGCAGCGTGCATTCCAGATGAAGAACCGACCATCGGAAATATTTGCCTGTAGCCTTAGCCGGTTAACCATCGATCATGGGGTTATGGAGTTTGCGATAGCCCTGCAATTCCGCGATCCCCCGCTTTGAGCGCATCTCTGTGTCACTGCGTCGCTTCTCTCGCTGCGGCGTACCTGAGTACGCCTCGCTCTTTCAGCTCCTTGTTCCTTGTCGAGCGCAGCGAGCAACCCAGCACTGCGCATCTCAAATCGGGGGCCGCGGGAGATTTCTGCAGGGAATTTGGGCAATTGGCGATGGCGCGTCAGCGCGCCCAGACGTAGCCGAAGGCGGGGACCCAGTTAGGGCTCCAGCACGAATTACTCGATCACTTGCCGCAAAGAAGGAGCGGCGAGTCGACTTGCAAAGTCGCGAGCTTGCGACCCACTCAGCCAGCAAATGGGCCACCGACAAAATCGACTTGATTTTGCCGGTGCCCTAACCGGGCGTGCTGTCACAGGGCAACGCGATGCTGGCTACCGCGTGATTGCAGGCCCCCTTGTCACATCCATCGAGCGTACACTCGTTGCCGTCGTCGCAGTCGCTGCCGCCCAAATTGAGGCAAGCCAGTGCGGTCGCGCAGCTGGGGTGGCCCCAGTTGTCGGTGCGGACAAACGCGGCGTTGGCCAGGCCTGCTGCGTCTGCCTGGGTGCCGCCCGCGAGCAACCCGCCGCCGTACTTGGTCAAGGCGAAGAACGCGTCTTCGCCGAGCGCGCCACCCGATGTTCGGCTGAACGCGGTGTTGCCCCATCCGTCGGTGGCGAGCAGCCATCCTTGGGTGGCGGTGCCCTTGCCCTGGGTGCGACCGGCAAAAGTGACGCCTCCGCCAGAACCTGCTACGACAGCGAGGAATTCATCGGTACCGGCAGTGCCCTAGGCGCGGTCGTCGGCCAATTCACCGATGGCGACCAACCGCACGAACCATCCGTCATTGCCGCCCTTGCCTTTGCTGCCGGTGACGCCGGCCAGACCGATGTCGCCGTTGGCCAACGCGACCACCGCGTTGAATTCGTCCTTGCCCACGTCGCCACAGGTCCGTTGCCACTTGACGCCGCCCGCACTGCTGATGCGTGCGACTAGGAGGCTGTCGGAGAACCTCTTTTTTTTGAGCCATTTCTGCCGCGTAACTAATTGATAACATTGAATTAAAAAACCAGAAATCGGAGTATTCCGACACCCGCCTAGTCCGTCGTGACCGGCGTTGGCAGTTGCCGACCAGCCCGCGACTACGAAATCGCTGCCGGCCAGCGCCGCTGCGTTCCAATTGTCGTTGCCGACCAGGCCAGTTGCCGCAGTCCACTTGCCGACCAGCGCATTGTCAGTCAGCGCCACAAAGCCGTCGTCCAGTTTGCTGCTGTCGATGTATTGGCGGCCAGCAAGGAAAAAGCCACCGCCGGGCACCGCGAGAATTGCGTGGTAGCGCCCCAAATACACGGCAGTTCCTGTATTGGTTACCGACTCCTTGCCGGCGCTGCTGTATTTGGCCGACCACAACAAGCACTTGCCCGACAAGCAATTGCTGCCGCACACCGCAACTTCGCCGCCGGATTCAGCTACGCCGGTGATCGCGCCGCCAGCGCCGAGTGCCGGTTCGACTTTCCAAACCACATTGCCCACGGCGTCCAGTTTCAAAATCGCCCCGCCGTCGGGTTGTGCAACGGTGCCGTAACTGACAGCGGCAAAAAACCATTGGTCGTAGGTACTACCCTGCGGACTACGGAATTCTTGCTGCCCGCCACCACCGCCTTCCACACCACCTTCTGCTGGGAACTGACGCAAACCGAGTCCTTGCACCCGTCGCCCGTCGTACACACGCCGGCGTCGCAAGCCAGTGTGTTGGATACGAAGCTGCATCCAAGCTTGGCGTCGCAGCCGTCGTCGGTGCAGCTATTGCCGTCTTCACACGCCACGACCTTGCCGTTCTTGCACGACCCGGCCGTGCATTGCTCGCCCACCGTGCACGCATTGCCGTCGCTGCATGTCGCGGTGTTCGACAGGTAGACGCACCCTTTGACCGGGTTGCAGCTGTCGTTGCTGCAGACGTTGTTGTCGTTGCAGTCTAGCTGGTTGCTGGGCAAACACTTGCCTTTGGCACAGCTGTCGCCCGCGGTACATTGGGTGCCGTCGTCACAGTCCAAGCCGTTTAGGCCCACGACCAGTTCGCGCTTGCCGTTGCTGGCCTGGCACTTGCTGGTGCTGCACGGCGGCTGGCCGAGTTCAGCGCACTGGACCACGGAGCCAGCTTTGGTCGCGCAGACGTCAAACGGCTTGCTCTTGTCGCAGTAGATCGTGCCGTTGCACAAATCGCCGTCGTCCTTACAGTCGCTGTCTTGCAGGCACTCGCAGATATTCGCCCCCGGTTTGCACACCCCGTCGACGCAGGTGTCCGTCAGGGTGCAGACCAAGCCGTCGGCGTCGCACCCTTGAAATTGTTTGATGTTCTTGAACGCGCACAGCCCTGTCAGCCCGTCGCAGGTGTTGACCTTGCACGCCGAGTCGCCGACCGTGGGGCACACGACCACCGTCTTGGGGTTCAACTGGCACTTGCCGTTGGTGTTGTTGCAAAACAAGGTGCCGTTGCACAGGTCGCCGTCGTCTTTGCCGGCGCATTCGGTGTCGGCGCTGCAGATGCAGGTATTGGCGCTGGCCGCGCAGCTGCCCGCCTTGCCCGCGTCGCCGCTGGTGCCCGGATTGCCGTCGTCGCAGGCCTTGCCGTCGCCGATCGCCACGGGCGCGCAGGCGCCGGTCTTGCCGTCGCACAAGGTCGTGCTACAAGCTGTGTCGTCGACCGTTGGGCACTTGACCACCGTCGCCGGGTTGACCTTGCAGACCTTGCTGGCGTCGCAGTACAGCGTGCCGTTGCACAAATTGCCGTCTGCCTTGGCGGCACAGTCGGCAGTAGTCTTGCATCCGCACACCGACGTTAGGAACTATCCAAGTATGGCTTGGACAGTTCGTGCTTGCTTGGTGGGTCGCAAGCTCGGTGCTTGACAGCCGACTCGCCGCTCCTTGCACCACTAAAGTGATCGAGTTGTTCCTTGACCGTTCCTTAGCCCGGCTTGGCATTGGCTGTCTTTGCAGCTGTCGCCATCGCTGCACGGGTCGCCGTCGTCGCAGAGCTTGGGCTTGCCTGCCAATCAGCCGCCGCTGGCACAGACGCCGCCGACGGCGCACTTGTCGGTTGGCGCGCACAGCGCACCGTCGGGCAATGCAGTGGTCACGCACCCCAGCTTCGTGTCGCACACAAACGCCTGGCAGGCGGCGGGCGTGCCGCAGTCGGCAGAGGTCTTGCAGGTCGCAGGGGTGGCGGCATCGGCTGGCGAACTGACGTCGGCGTCAGCCGCGACCTTGGCGTCTGTGGTGGCGACCGTCGAAGTCCCCGCTGTCGTCGCTGCAGCGCTTGGTGCAGCGTTTTCGCTGCACGCAACCGGGATCAAAGCACAGACCAGCGCTAAACAGTGCCGCATGTTCATCTGCTTGCCCACCTTGCTTGTCCATCGCTACCGCCATTGTGCTGGCCTTGGCCGCTACTGGTACTGGTAGAGCACCCAAACCCGCACCGAGGACCCGCCCACGTCGTTGTAGACATTGCCCAGTTCATCAGTGTCCGTGCAGTACAGCCCGTCGTAGTCGATGTGGGACTCCCAGGTGACCGACACCGCCTCGCCGACGTTGCCCACATGGCTGACCGCCTTGAAGGTGAAGCCGCGCGATGCGTTCTTGGGCGGCGTCGGCGACAGGAAATAGGTGCACGCCGGCTGGTTTTGGCCCGACGCCCAAGTGAAGTCGAGGCCGGCACCCTTGGCGCTAAAGACGTTGGGCCCGGACGTCGCGTCGGAGTCACCGCAGATGCCGATTTTGGAGATCACAATCTTCTTGCCGGCTTGGGCGGGAATTGTCCCCATGGCCGTGGGCCACGCGCCTGCGCTGCTGGCAACACTGAAGGCCGTGAGTGGAAACGGACTCTTACAGCTGTTGCTGCAATCGTCGTTGTCGACGCCGTTGCCATCGTCACACTGCTCGCCGGTGGCGTTGTCGGCAATCTTGTCGCCGCACTTGGGCTTGTCACACGACAGCCGGCACTTGTTTGGGGCATCGGCATTGTTCGATCCGTCGTCGCACTGTTCGCCGTACTCGAGCACGCCATTGCCGCATTCTTGAAACAACACCGCGTTCCACTTGCCTTTGCGGCACACGCGCAGTGCAGCCGAAGCCGGCTCCATGTAGGCATAGCCTTGGGTCGCGGCGCTGCACGCGACCGGCGGCGTCGCAGACTCACCGAACTTGAAGGCCCCTTGCACCAGCAAGTCTCCCTTGACCTCGATTTTCTTGGTCGACAGGGTTTGCAGTTGGATCGACCAGGTGAACTTGCCGTCATTGACACCGCCACTCCCCTGGGCAAGGTCTCGCACAAGCAGCGACCACAAGCCCTTGGGGTTCTTGCCGACCCAGTCCTTGTTCAGGTCGCCCACGGCCAGAGGCGTATCCTTGTTGAAGCTGGCTTTGAGCACGGAGCCGGCTTTGGTGCCTTTGTAGAGGGCATACGGCTGTGCATTGCCCGGCGCGTACAAGAGGATTTCGATCTTGGACACATCGGAGTTGGTCAGGTCGACGTTGATCCAAACACCTTGAATCAAGCCGATGTCGGGTACTTCCAAGACGTCCGACGTGCCGGCCAATAACCCATCGACGATCGGCGTATCGGCCTTGCCGGGCACTGCCTCAACGAACTGGTTGAAAATCAGACCATTGGAGACTTCATCGATCGCATCTGGAGGCAGGTTTTTCGGGTCAAATCCCGGCACGCAGTCCAGGCTGCCGTCCGCGCCGAAACCGCGCAAGACCAGTCCAGTGCCGCAGGTTTCGCCGAGTTTGGGCACCGTCGGCTTGCCGGACAAATCGGCATAGACGCCAGTGCCTGCCACCTTGTGCAGGCTGTTGGCCTTGACGTAGGCCGACAAGTCGGGGCCACCGCTCAGATCAGAAAAACTGCCCGATGTCGCAATCTTGGCAAGCGATGCCGCCTTGACATACCCTGCGAGGACGCCGGGATCCAAGTGGGAGGCGACGATGCAACCGCTGCACGCCATGGCCTCTGCAATTGCCGCCCGTTGCGCGAAAAAACCGCTGCCGACCGGCTGACGCGGCAACTCTGCATCCTGGGCCACTTGCAGCGACAACCAAAGCGCTGGACCACCCACGACTTGCGGCGTCAGCGGCACTTGGCTACCCAAGACGTAGGTCCACAGCCCGCCTTTGACCGCTATCGCCACTGGCCCGTCTGACCACAGCGGATTGCCGCCTTTCTCTTCCGCAAATAATGCAAATTGCACGACGTAGTTGCCATCGCTCGCGGGGCCGCCGCTGGTTGCGCTGAGCAGGCCTTCGACGGAGACCGTGCCTGGAACCGTGGCTCGGGCGTCAATTGGGCACAGGACAACCAGTGCCGCTAGCGTCACTGCGACGGCCAATTGTGCAAGTTTTTTGAAATCAAGCATGTGCTGCGTCTACGCCCACTGCTGGGCGGCTAGAGACTGGATCAATTATCGCGCCCAGACCAATTTTTCGCTCAGGATGGAGCGGCGAGTCGCCTCTGGCGCGAGCTTGCGACCCACCAAACCAACGTTGAGAGCCGACCAACAGGTCGCTTCGGCCTTAATTGGTCGAGTCTCTAGGAGTAGAGGACATGGCTGTGCACCCCGATGCGGGGGAACGTCAAGCCAACGTCGGTAATTTGCGCTTGCCCGCTCGGGCGGTCAAGTGCGGTCGGATTGCTGGGTTCGCTTGGTCTTGCGCGTCACCAATGGTGCACGCCATCGCTAATTTTCGCAGCCATTGCGGCCCAATTTACACAAGTTGCGCTCCCGACAGGCTTGACTAGCGGCGCAGTCGGCTTGGGCAGTGGCGATGCACTTTTCTTTGCTCGCGGAGATGCCGGCGATGGGTGCGGGCTTGCCGCAGCGACCGTCCAGCCGGCACGGCGCAGCGGAGCGACAGTCGGCATCGCTGCCAATGCGGCATTCGTCGCGGTCGACGGTGCAGCGACCATAATCGCGGCAAGCGTCGGACTTGCGGCAGTCGGCGGCGTTGGTCGCGACACACTGGCCGGCGCGCTGGGTGCACAGCCCGAACCATTGGCAGTCGACGGCGCAGGGGTCGCGGTTGCAGGCGGCCAGCACCACGAAAACGACAACGACTACAGCGAATGGCAACATCAGGCGCATGAACCCTCCGCGGTGAGCCTAGGCCGTTTGGTCAAGGTTGTCGAACGACGCTGGGCAGATGGGAACCTGCTGGGTACGGCATCGACACCGAAACACCTTCGCGTTGCCGCAAGGGACTCGACAGCACCCAGCGCGCAGTGCACGCTTGCGCCATGAGCCACCTCCTCGACGCCGATGCCACTGAACTTGCCCTGCTGATTCGCACCGGCAAAATTGCCCCACTCGAACTGGTCGACGCTGCGCTCGCCGCGCTGGACCGGGTCAACCCGAAGCTGAACGCGGTAGTGCACCGCATGGACGAAGCGGCGCGGGCCCAAGCCAAGCAACCGCTCGGTGATGGACCGTTTGCCGGCGTGCCGATGGCGGTCAAAGACTTTGACGGGTTTGTCCAAGGGCTGCCGTTTACAGCGTCGACGCGGTTTCTCGACGGCTTTGTGCCGGACCACGACGCCGAGGTGATCGCCCGCTTGCGCAAGGCCGGGTTGATTTTCGTGGCAAAAACCAACGTGCCGGAGCTGGCAATTATGGGCACCACCGAGCCGGCGTGGCGCGGTGCGGCGCACAATCCCTGGAACCCCGATCACACCACTGGGGGATCGTCGGGTGGTTCTGCAGCTTTGGTCGCCGCACGCGCGGTACCCGTCGCCCACGGCGGCGATGGCGGCGGCTCGCTGCGCATTCCGGCCAGCGCCTGCGGCCTGGTCGGCCTCAAGGCCACCCGTGGCCGGATTCCCACTGGTCCGGATATCGGCGAAGGATGGGGAGGCTACGTCCAGTTTGGGGTGCTCACCCGCAGCGTGCGCGACACCGCCGGGTTACTCGACGTGATGGCCGGGCCGATGCCAGGCGACCCGTATGCGGCGCCGCACTATGTCGGTCGTTTCGCCGATGAGGTCGGCCGAGATCCAGGCAAATTGCGGGTCGCGTTCACGACCAAGTCGTTTTTTGGCAAGCACACCGATCCGGCGTGCGCAGAGGCCGTGCACCAGACCGTGCAACTGCTGACCGATCTCGGCCACCACGTGCAGGAGGCGACGCCGGCCTTTGACCGCGACGCGCTGGTCCAGGCCTACTTGGTCCAGGTCGGCGTGGGCGTCGCGGCGGAAATCGAAGACATGGCCGGGTGGGTAGGCAAGACCCCCCGCGCCAGCGACTTTGAGCCGGCGACGTGGTTCTTGCGGCAAGTCGGCCGCGCCATGGGTGGCGTCGACTTGCAGCACGCCCGCGATGCGATCCAGACTGCCGGTCGCAGCCTGGCGGCTTTTCACCAGAATTACGATGTGCTGGTGAGCCCGACGCTGGCGCATCCGCCGGTGAGGCTGGGCGAGCTGGGTCTGAAAACCGCCGACCGAATTGGCCTTGCGGCCCTGCGGGCGCTGCCGCTCAAGCCCGCGATTCGCGCCGCTTTGGCCCAACTGGCGGCCGACAACTTTGAAAAGACGCCCAACACCCAGATTTTCAACCAGACCGGCCAGCCGGCGGTGTCGTTGCCGCTCCATGTCAGCCCGCAGGGCTTGCCGATTGGCGTGCAATTCTCGGCGGCATGCGGCGAGGAAGGCCTGCTGTTGCGGTTGGCAGCGCAGTTGGAGGGTGCCCGCCCGTGGATCGCGCGTAAGCCTGGGATTTGTGCGTGCTGATCGAGGGAACGCGAACCATCGCCATCAGCCCGAGACACCGGTGACCGCAATCGCCTGACCGAGCATCAAATTGGCAAAACCGGCGCGCACCAGTTCGGGTTGGGTCAAATTGCGGCCCAGCCGCTGGCTGGCCTGCTGCAGCTTGGCGGCAACCCGGCCGGCAAGCGCACCATCGATGACAGTGGCCGCAATGAGTTGCCGCCGCGCCAGCGGATTGGCGGCACCGACCAGCCGCTGGTAAGGGCACCGGCAAAATCAAGTCGATGTTGTCGGTGGCCCATTTGCTGGCTGAGTGGGTCGCAAGCTCGCGACTTTGCGCGTCGACTCGCCGCTCCTTCTTTGCGGCAAGTGATCGAGTAATTCGTGCTGGAGCCCTTACGTGTCGGGCGCAATTGGCGCACTCAGGTCATGCGCAAGCACTCGGTCGGCGTGAGCTTGGACGCCCGCCACGCCGGCCCAACACCCGCGGTCACTGCCCCTGTCAGGGCGACCGCGGTCGTCAACAGCACGGCCCAGACGTCAACGCTGGGCACCAGCGTCGAAGGCACATCGGCGCCGGGCGGCGTAAACGTGACCCCGTGGGCGTGCAACTGCGCCACCAGCAGCGTGCCCAACACGGCGCCCGTCGCTGTGCCCAGCACGCCCAGCAGGCACGCCTCCGCCAACAGCAGCCGCATCAGCCAGTGGCGCCGGGCGCCCAGCGCCATCATGGTGCCGATCTCGCGCGTTCGCTCGTGCACACTCATGACCATGGTGTTGGCGACCGCCGTCACCATCAGGGAGAGCAAGACGCCCACCACGATCGCCATCACCGAGCTCAGCAGGCCCAGGATCGAGCGCAACTGCGGCAACAGGTCCAGCCACGACACCACTTGATACTTGGGCCCCAGCACGTGCTGCAGCTGGCGGGCCACAGCGTCCGCTTGGTCGGTGCGCGCGATGCCGATCGCATACTCGCTGACCATGTTGGGCATTTGCAAGAGCGCTTGGGCGTGCGGCAGCGTAGTCATGACCAACCGCCGGGCATCCATCTCGACCGCAGCTGGCGCGCGCCCCAACACCTTGATGTCGACCACATTGGGCTGACCGCCCTGCCCTTGGGCCAGCAGTTGCAGGTTCTCGCCGTTCTCTGCGCGCAGCCCAGCTGCCAGCTTGATGCCCAGCACCGCCACCGCCAGATCGTCTCTGCCAATCGCGGCGCCCAGCACATTGCGAAACCGCTGTGGACAAACTTTGGCCTCGCGCACCGAATCGATGGCGGTGACCAGCGCTAGCGTACTCTGGCTGCCGTTGCCGATCGTCGCCTCAAAGCTCAGGCGCGGCGCCACCGCTACCACGCCCGGCACCGCTTCGATCTGCGCCATCAACGCCGGGTCGAGCGGCAGGGTGAACTGCAGCGCCTCCTGATCGGCCTGCAAGTGGCCGACTTTGTGCACTTGCACCGCGCCCAGCCGGCCTTGGACCATCACGCCGCCAATCAGGCCCAACAGCCCGACGACAAAGCCCTGCAGCACCAGCGCCGCCGTCACGCCCAGGCACATCCCGGCGGCCGTCACCAGCGTGCGCCGACGGTGGCGTGTCAGGTTGCGCGCGGCCAGCGACAAGGTTTGCCTCAGCATCGTTGGCTAAACACTGGACAGCGCCTCCACCGGTCGCAACTGGGCCGCGCGCAGCGCTGGCAGGACCGCCGCCAGCACAGCGCCGACTTGGACCACCGCAAGCACCAGCACCACGTCGGCCAGCGCCAGTTCCGGCTGAATGTGCAGCACGCCGCCGCCGGGGGCCTGAAATTGCACGTCGGCCTTGCGGGCAATCGCCAGCACCACCGCCGCCAACGCCAACCCGGGCAGCGCCGCGAAGAAATTGATGACTGCGGCCTCCAGCACGAACAGCAGCGCAATCGCGCGGGTTTTCATGCCCAGCGCCAGCATGACGCCAATCTCACGGGTGCGCTCCAGCACGCTCATCAGCATGGTGTTGACCACGCCCACCAGCGCCACCACCAGCAAAATCGCCATGACCACGCCAAAGATCTGGTCCTGCAGCGCGGTGGCGTCGGCGACCATCTTGGCCAACTCCGGCCACGTCGAGACTTCGTAGTCCTTGCCCAGCAATTGGCGCAGCGCCTGCCGTGTGGGCTCAAGTTGGGTCAAGTCGTCAACAGACAGCGCAATCTCGGTCGCGCGACCCGGCATGCGCAGCAGTTCTTGAGCCTGCGACAGACCGACCACGCCTAGCCGTGTCTCTAAGCCCGGCGAGCGCGGCAGGCCGTTGAGGCCCGACAAGCGGGTATCGATGGCGTTGAGGCTGCCGTCTTTGTCATTGGTCAGTAACGCCACGCGACCGGTATCGCCCGGACCGACTTTGGCGCCCAGCCGCCGCGCCAGCTCGGCCGACAGCACCAGGCGATCCGGGTGCTGGCGGTCGACCAGCGCGCCTGACGACAGCCGATCGGCGCGCAGCGGGCACACCGTCGCTTCCCGCTCGGGATCGATCGCCATCATCATCGCAAAAGTGGTGACATCGCCGACCGCCACCAGGCTGCCGAATTGGATCCGCGGCGCCACCCCGCGCACGTTGGGTACGGCGGCCATGCGCTGCAGAAAAGCCGGGTCCGCGGGCATGTCGAGGTCGAGCGGCGTACCGAACACCTGATTCATGTAGCCGGTGCGGTGCACTTGCAGCGCGCCCACTTGTGAGTCGATGGCCTCGCCGCGCAGGGAGCGCTGCACGCCGTTGAGCATCCCGCGCAGCGAGGTCACGGCGGCCACGCCAAGCAGCACTGCCAGGCCTGCGAGCAGCGCGCGGCGACCGTTGGCGCGCACGTTGCGCACAGCGATGCGCAACAGTTGGCGAAGGGCAGCTGTTTGGTGCATCGGCGCGGCCTACAGCGCCTGAGCGGCGGGCGGTGCGGGCGGCATGGTGGCGAGTTGGGGGGCCTTGGTCAATGGGGCCGGTGTTCCGCGATCCCCCGCTTTGAGCGCATCTCTGCGTCACTGCGTCGCTTCTCTCGCTGCGGCGCACCGGAGTACGCCTCGCTCTTTCAGCTCCTTGTTCCTTGATCTGCATCTCAAATCGGGGGCCGCGGGAGATTTCTGTGGGGAACTTGGGTGTTGCTAGGGCGCGGATCCCGATCGGGGGTCAGTCAGGTGACGTGTCTGAACGAATCGGGCAGGCGTTGACTGACCTTGTATCTTGATACGGATCTAAGCCTGGTGCCGCGGAGCCGCCGCCGAGGGCATGGCGCTGACCTCACCCGCTCGCGGCCGCTGGCGCGGCAGGCTCGCAGCCCTCTCCCTGAAGGGAGAGGGTAAACACAAGCAATTTATATGCTTATCTCGATTTCAAACCGGCCTGCCCACATCAAATACCCCCGACACACTGCAGGGCGCAAGGCGCACGCATGTTGCGGCAACCCATTTGCGCCGCCGGTGCAGCCAACGCTTAGGTAGAAATTGGTATTGAATCCAGAGCCCTCTCCCTTCAGGGAGAGGGCCGGAGCCGAGCCGCGCTTGCGCAGCCTGCTCCGGGGTGAGGTCCAGTCAAGCCAGCCGCACTTGGCGCGCTGAACCGGGATTCGCGACCCCCTTTTCGGAACCGCGCCCGTGTTGCTACAGGGTCGCGTTCCAGACCCCATTGCCAAGCCCCCGCAACAACCCATCGAGCTTGCCGACCTGGACCCCCGCCAACCAATTCTCCAGCCCGACTGGCCGCCCCGGCTCGCGCAGCAACAACGCGCGCAAGGTCTGCACACTGCTCGCTAGGTCCAAGCCGTCATCGACCACGCCCGCGCCCAACTCGCGCACCAGCTTGGCCGCCTCACACTGCGCCGGCCCGACCAACAGGATCGGACACCCGGCCGCCAGCACCTCAAACAGCTTGCCGGGATAGCTGTAATCGGTCCGCGCCGACACGCTGACGATACCCGCCGCTGCACCGCGGTACAGCGCCAGCGAGGCGGCGTGCCCCAGCACGCCGTGGTCATCGAGGTAGTCCGCCACGCCCAACGCTTCCGCACTGTGGCGCAACCGGTCGCCGTGCGGACCCGCGTAGGTCAACCGCACCTGATCGGGTCCCAGCGGCTCGCGCAGCACGGCCAGGGCAGTCAGCACACTGCCCAAGCTGCGCTCGTAGGCCAGCGAGCCCGCGTAGACCAGCCGCTGCGGCCGATCGCGCGGCAGCGGCGGATCGGGCGGCGCGCTATCCAGGCTATTGGGCAGGAACTGGATCGGGGCACGGGTCCGCGGCTGCAGCCACCGGCAAATTTGCGGGGTGACGCCGAGCACCAGCTGGGCTCGACCCAAGACCCGATCCTCGGTCCATTGGTGCAACTGGCACAGCCACGGGCCAAACGATCGCTCATGACCGTAGCTGCCATCGCTGCTCATCAACTCGGACCACGGGTCGCGGTAGTCCAGCACCAGCTTGGCGCCGGTCAACTGCGCCACTTGCGCGCCCAGCAGCAGCGTGGTGTGGGGCGGCGCCGACGCCAACACGACGTCAAAGCGGCGACCGACCACCGCCAGCATCGCCGGCAGCATCCATCCGGCAAGCTCGTCGGGAAATTCGGTGAGCGCTAGCGCTTGCCCGACCGTGCGCTTGAGCACCGAGCGCAGGCTCACCGCAGCTGGCTGACCCGGCCCTGGCGTTTGCGGCGGCGCACCGACCCGGTTGCGCATCCACACCCGCGGCACCAGCGCGTCGGTGTGGAGCATCTCGATGCCAGGGTCGGCCGGCCCCTGCTGGTCCAGCGGCGCCATGTACGGTGGCTTGGGGCACAGCACCGTCACGGTCCATCCGCGGTCGCGCAGGCCCTTGGCAAACCGATGGACGCGGCGGCCCCCAATCTGGCGCGACGGCGGGTACAGCGCAGTGACCAACAGGATCGACGGCATGGGGCGCCCGCGCAAAAAAGACGGAGGGAAGGGCGAGCCGCGCAACGCTGCACGGCGGCGACGACAATGACACAGGCCGGCAAAACTGGCCAGCCGGCGCCGCAAATAGCCTCAGCCAACTGGCCTCGCGGCAAGGCTTCAGCCCCTTTTGGGGACTAGACCGAATCCGCAGGTCGTACTACCCTGCGCGACTGCGGCGGCTCTGGCGACCTGTCCGCCGGAGCGCTGCCGATGCTCCGCCCGCCCAGTGACAAGTCCGCTCGCCCGCCCAGTGACAAGTCCGCTCGCCCGCCCAGTGAGAAGGCGACGCGGTGCATCTTTCGTGAGCAATGTCAGAACGTAAGGAAAACTTGACGTCCATCCGATTTCCGATCTGCTACTGCGGCTCCGCGGTGCGGCAGTTGCGGGTGCGCGATGACGGGTGCGGAAGTCAAACAGGCGCTGGCGGCCATGCTGCCGGGCGCGACAATTTCGGAATTGGCTCGGGTCTACGGCGTGATCGAGCGCGCCGGCAAGCAAGACTTGGAACTGTTTGTGCGATCGCTGATTTTGGCCGCTGGCGATGGTCGTGGTGGCGTGCAGGCCGATGTGCTGCGGCGATATGTCCAGTCGACTGCCCCCGAGGTGTCGCGGGCGGCGTTCTACAAGTGGTTCAACCCTCCGCTCGAGGACCTGATGGCGGATTTTGCCAATCGCGCGACCGCATTTGCCCGAGCCCTGCCCGTCGATGTGCCTGCGCCGTTCAACTGCTCTCGAGATTGGCACATTTTCGACTCGGAGACGGTCACGGTCCGTCGAACTGCGCAGTCCGAGTGGCAGGGCACCGGAGACTACGCCGCTCAGTCAGGAACCCCGGCCCCCAAACGCATCCCGGTCTGCCGTCGCGATCCAGCAAATCGCCCTCGATGCCTGCAGAAACAAGAGTCTGCGCAAACTGGCACCCCCGTGGCCAATGCCCCTTGGCGAGACGCCGTCGCAATTAATTGCGCGGCTACAGGTCGCGGCACCCGCCTGCGCGGGTGCCCAGCCGAGGTGTCGGCGCAGGCCGACACTGTAAACGTGCGTCCGGCACGGACGCCAACTAGAGCACCGATCAGAAACTAAGATTTCAATGAGCCACGACACACGCTCCTGATTCCTCCCTAATTTCAGCCAGAACCCTAATCCACGAGAATTCTGTACCGCTCGTTGGGTCGTGATGGCGGTTGCGGGCGCGTCGCCGAGGCGGCGACCGGGCTGTGAGTCGCCGAAGCGGCGACCGGCGTGGGACCGCCCTTTGGGTCCACATCCC
>CANMNA010000071.1 GCA_947499075.1 Myxococcales bacterium | reverse complement strand
GGTGTTCTTGGTGCAATCGACAAAGCCGTTGGCGAAGAAGTTCAAGATGCGGTCCATCATCACCACGGGCGTGTCGTTGCCCGAGGCCGTGACACCACCGAACAGCACCGATGCGCCGATGGTGCGGTACTTGGCCGCCGGGTTGTCGTGACCGACTGCGGTCCAGAACTTCTCGATACCATCGTTCTTCAGCAGGTTGCGGGTCTTTTGAACCGCGGTTTGGCCGTCAATTTCATCGTTGACGTTGTTCCACTGTGTCGCCTGCGAGTAGCCCCACGTCTTGGGCGTGGGCGGCGAGGTGCTGGTATCGGCGTAGGCCGCATAGCCCTTGAGCGGTCCAGCGATGCCGTTGGGGGCCGCATCGATAACACCCTTGATCTTGAAGAACGGGTGCAGCGTGGTCGGGGTGTCGAACATAAACGTGTCGCCGCCTTCCAAGTACACCTTGCCGCCACCGGACAAATACGCTTTGATCGAGCTGACTTCAGACTCGAGCAACACGTGATTGTCCGGGTACAGACCCAAGGTGACAAACACGCCTAAGAACTTGGCAAGGTCCGGGTACAGGGCCAAGTCGTTGATGACTTGGCCGAACTGACCTTTGGCCACCAACGCGGTCTTGATGGCTTGCGCGCTGGCCAAAGGCACCGGGCTGGGCGCCCACACCAAGTAGCCGCCTTGGTAGGTCACGGTAATCTTGAAGGTGCAGGTGCCAAACAGAAACCCGTCGGTGTACTTGACCGTAACGGTGTACTCGCCGACATCGCTCAACTGCGAGGGCGACGCGACAACGGCAGAGTTCCAGGTGTTATCGACCCAGTAGTACAGCGCCGACGACACCGTCACAAAGGACGGTCCGCTGACCAACGAGAAGGTGACGACATCGGTCGGATCGGCGTCGCTGACCTTGAGCGGCACACTGAGCTTGGTGCCCAGACCCACGGTCTGATTCGCCGGGCAAGCGGCGATGGTCGGCGCGCTACCCTTGACGATGCACACGTTGTCGACCGCGAATTCGTCAAAGTTCAAGCTGGAATTGGCGGCAACACAGAAGGCTAGGCGCAAGCCGTTGGAGCCCGTGAGCTCGGGCGGCAAATTCAGCGTCAGTTTTTCGGGCCCAATTTGGCTGGTGGCGGTGATGGGGCCATCGATGATGGTGGCCTTGGTCCAGTCGACTGTGGCGCCCGCGACCGAGCCTCGGATCGTGAGCGTGGTCGCCGACAATGTCGGCATGAACGCGCGGTCAAACTGCATGGTGATGGCGGATGCGCCGGCCGCCTGGATAACGGGCGACTGCAAGCAGGTCAAGAAGTTGCTCTTGCTGGGTGTCCACGTCAGCCGCGCGTACTGGTCGGGACCCAAGGCGCCCGTCTTGGACAAGCCCCAGTTGGTGGCGGCCGTGCCGGCGACGTTGCCTGGCAACCATCCCATTTGCGTGAGGGTACTAGTGCCCTCAAAGTCTTGGCAGTACGAGAGGTTGACCACGCACGGCGTCTTCTCGACCGCCTGGCACTTCAAGCTGCTGTCCGCTTGCGCCACGCACTTGCCGTCGGCACACGAGCTGTTGAAGTTGGCACAGTCGACCGCTTCGGTGGCTGGGTTGCAGCACAGCGTTTGGCTGCCAGACGTGGTGGTGTGCACGCACTCGTTGAACACGCAATAGTCGTAAGTGCACGGCTTGCTGTCGTTGCAGTCGAATTGGTCCAGGCAGCATCCGGGCAGCGCCGTGTGGCTCTGCTTGTAGACACCGGAGACCGAGGTACACAAGTCGCTGGTGCAGACATTGCCGTCGTCAAAAGTGGCGGGCTTGAGGGGATCGCACTGGTTACAGGTGCCGCTGGTCACGGTGTTGGTGCACGAGCCCTTGCCAGCGACGATGTTGCTGCAGGTGTCGGTGGTGCACACATTGTTGTCGTTGCAGTCCGCGCTCGACGCACAGCATCCGCTCTTGGGCACGGTGTGGCGGCACTGGTTGTTCAGGCAGTATTCGATGGTGCAGGCGTTGCTGTCGTTGCACGCGGTCTGGGCGTCGGTGTCGTCGATGCAGCACCCAGACGTGGGGCTGGCCGCGCACTTGTTGGTGCTCAGGTTGCAATTGTCGGTGGTGCACGGGTTCTTGTCGTCGCAGTAGGCATCGCTGTCGCAGCAGGTGCCGGCGGCGGCCGCGGTGTTGATGCACTCGCCGCAACCATTGAGGGTGTTGCACTTGTCGGTCGTGCACGGCTTGCCGTCGTCGCAGTCGAGATCGAGCTTGCACTTGCCAATGAACGGACTGTGCTTGCACTTGTTGAAGCCGTCGCAGAAGTCGTCGGTGGTGCAGTCCTGGTCGTTGCAGTCTTCGTTGGCGTTGCAGCATCCGACCACGCCGTTGCTGGTAAACGTGCACAGGTGGGTGCCGGTGTCGCACGCGTCGACCGTGCAGGCGTTGTTGTCGTTGCAGTTGGCGCTGGAATCGCAGCAGTTGGGCTTGCTGATGTCGGGGCCAAACACGCACTGCTTGTTCACGCAGGCCTTGGTGGTGCACAGCTTGCCGTCGCTGCACTCGCTGTCGAGGTCGCAGCACGCCGGATCGGGCTTGACGTACTTGCACGTCAGTGCCGCGTAGTTGCAGGAATCTACCGTGCAGAACTTGTTGTCATCGCAGTCGCCGACCGTGGTGCAGCAGCCGGCGATCTTGTTGTGGGCGCACAGGCCGGTGGGTGCCGGCGCGGTGATGTCGCACTTGTCGATGCTGCACGGGTTGGTGTCGTCACACTCCAGCGTTTGGCTGCAGCACTCTTTGACCTGTACGTTTTTGCAGACGTAGTTGTCGCAGTAGTCGTTGGTGCACGGCTGCAAGTCGTCGCATTGCTTGTTGGTCGCGCCGTTGGCAATCTCGCAGCACTTGGGCTTGGTCGCGTCCATCGCGTGGCTGCACGCCACCCATCCGCCGGCTTGCGGCTTGTCGCACTTGTCGATGGTGCAGAAGTTCTTGTCGTCGCAGGTCGGGTTGTTGCCGGCCGAGCAGCAGTTGGGCTTGAACACGTCGGCGCCCAAACGGCAAGCGTTGTCGACGCACTGGGCCACCAAGCACGGATCGCTGTTGGGGCAGTCGCTGTCATTGCAACAGACGTTGGCGGGCTTGACGTGGGCACACAGCCCGGTGGTGGTGTTGCAGCTGTCGACGGTGCACGACTTGGCATCGTCGCAGAGGTCGCCCGCTTTGCTGCAGCATTCTGGGTTGGCCTTGACGTTCTTGCACACGCCCAATGTGCCGCTCAAGTCACAAGTGTCGGTGGTGCAGGACTCGCTGTCGTTGCAGTCGCTGTTGACCTTGCACGCCGAGCACTTGGCGGTCGCGGTGTTGGGGGCGACGCAAAATTGGCCGGCGGCGCAGTCATAGCTCGACACGCAGCACGTCAGCGACATGCCGTAGACGCACTGCAGATCGACGCAGGCTTCTTGGGAGCACGCGTTGCTGTCGACGCACTCGCTGGCGTTGCCGGTCAGGCAGGGCTCGACGACCTTGGCGATGACGAAAAACCGCGCGGTGGGGTCAACGAGCTCGGTACCGGTGTTGTCTGCGAGCACGCAACTCAAGCTGTGGGCGCCTTTGGTGACCCCGGTGAACTTGTAGGTCGTGCTGGTGCCTTGCGCTTTGAACACGCCGTCGAGGTAGCAGCGGACTTGCCCCAAGGTAAAGTTGGAGACCGAGTACACCACGTCGATGCTGAGGTTGCCGCCCTTGGCGATCGGATAGTTCTGCTCGGTTTTGGGCGATAGCAGGGTCAGCGTCGGTCCAGCCAAGGCAAATGTCTTGACGCCGAATTCTGCGTCGACGCCGCCTGCATCCTTGGCGTCTTGCTCGCCGGCCGCCTGGGCCGCTTTGGGCGGCTCGTCTTGGGTGGCGCAACCGCCCAGCACGCCAAGCGCCAACGCGATCGCCAGCGGTGCGGCCAAGTGCCGCCCGGCGCGACCTCCGAACTCGGCAACGCCAGCGGCGAGCGTGGCGATCGTGGACCAGAGGGCCGAAGGCTCACGCCAGAGGGCCGTGAGCAGAGACGTCCGATTGCGCATTTGACCGCCGACGCCAGTCATCGCCGTGCCAGAAGTGGCAAGCAGCACAGAACCAGCGCGCACAAGGTTTTGGTTTCGCATCACAATCCTCTTCACGGCGGATTCGCTCCGCGCCGGTTTGGGCCACCGATCACATGCCGCTGATCAAGTGCCACGCCGCCGGCACAGCGGCAGTTTGGCAATGGAGTCGGCACAGGCTCGGGGTAGGCGCTAGGAAACCCTCCATCGTATCGCCCTGTTGTAGGGTTGCGAACGCATCGCCGGGGATCGCACCACGGGCTGGCAGAAGCTGCCCTCAGCGCTCGGTCATGCCTTTTGGTCGCCTCGCCAGTTCAGCCTCACTTCGCTGTTGGCCAACCCGGGGAGGATCGGCGAAGCGGACTAAGGTCTTGCACTGGTTCAGGTTCAGCTGCACTTGCGCACAACCAAACTGACCTGGGGCACGGCGCCGTGTTGGGGGGCAACGGCGCGGAGTTGAGGGCGGCCGGTTTGGGGTGCCGCCGCGGAGGCTTGGACGACAGACTGATCAGGCCTGCCAAGGTGGTGCGACGTCCGCAAAGGACGACACCACACCTCATTGTTACCCTAACAAAGAGAGGCAGGCAACGCAAGCAAACGGCACAGTTGCCCCGGCAAAGTGCGCACCCCTTGCAGGGCGACCTGAGGACCTTGCTTACAAAATTTCACAGGTTGGCCGTCTCAGTCTGGCGTCTTCGCCGGAATAATTGGCGACCCATGCCTGCATCCAGGCTTGGGCCACGACAGCAACCGAAAGCGCCGCCGGTGCCGCCAGCGAGGCGTAGCGGGCATTTGCGTGACCGCACAAGGTCAGACCAGCGGCGCGCGCTGGGTCGATGGCGACGTTGAGTGCGACGCCGTGCCCGGCAACCTGCTGGACCACGCACAACCCGATCGCGGCCAGCTTGGCCGGGTGCTCACCGGTTGCGCACCACAAGCCGGCGTCGCGATCGGCACGCACCTCTGGCGTGCTGCCAAACTGACGGGCGACCAGCGCCGTGACTTGGAGCAACTGACAGACCATCCCGCGCACCCCCGTCTGGCCCAGCGGCAGCGCCACCAGCACAACCAACTGGCCGGGCAAGTGCAGCATCGCCTGACCGCCGCGCTGGACCGGCACCGGCGCGATCTGGCGGCGGTGGAGCTCCTCGAGTTGACGCGCGATGTCGTCCGCAACCTGAGCCCGGGGCGTGTAGGTCAGCACAGCCGAGCGCGGCTCAAAAGCGAGCAGCCGCGGCTGGCCGTCCTGCTGTGTCGCCAACTGGTCCAGGTGATTGAGCTGATCGGCTTGGGCGAACCCCAGCCGGCCCAGCCAGCGCCATCCGGGCGGTCCAGCCATCGCACCAGTCTTGGGCAACGCTGCCATCGTGCTTAAGCGGAGAACATCAAGTAGGCATACATAACTGGAGCGGCAAACAGCACACCGTCGACGCGATCGAGCAGGCCGCCGTGGCCGGGCAGCAGCGCTCCGCTGTCTTTGATGCCGGTGGCGCGCTTGAACAGGCTCTCGGCAAAGTCGCCGATTTGACCAAACAGGCCGCAGGCGGCACCCAGCACTGCACCCTGCACAAGCGGGGTGCCGGGCAACAGCCACGTCGCGAAAATGAGGCCACCGCCGATCGAGGCTACCAGGCCGCCGATACCGCCTTCGACGGTTTTCTTAGGGCTTATCAGGGGATACAGCTTGTGGCGGCCCATGGCCTTGCCAGCGAAGTAGGCGCCGGTGTCGCCCATGAACACCATGACCAGCACGCCCAGCAAACCCGCGCGACCACTGTCAAAAGACTGACCAGCTGCTTGGCGCGAGACAGCAAAAGTGGCGACCAGCATCGCGACCAGGGCGCCAATGTACACCAACGCCAGAGCACCCAGCGCCGCCCGCTGCGCCGCCTCCGCCAGCTCGTTGGGGTTGACCAGACACGCCGACAGCCACAGCACTGTGCCAAGCGTGAGCACCAGCGCAAATGTTGGCCATCCGAGCAGCGGACTTGCGGCAATCGCCAGCGTCAGCACGGCGACCAGCAGGCGATCGCCGGGCCGAGTCGGTGCGAACATCCGGACCAACTCGACACCGCAACGCGGCGCGGCCAGCACCAGCACGGTCAGCATCGCCACTTTGGGTGCCCACAGCACGGCCCACATCACTGCCGGTGCCAGCACCAACCCTGTTACAACGCGCTGCAGCACGCACACCTCAACCGTCCGCGACGGCAGGCCGATGGTCGCACTGCAAGCGCAGAAGCTCAAATTTTGATCGCGGGGTCCAATCGGCTACGGCAACAGCCGTGCCCGGACGTGGTCAGCAGCGGACTCGAGCCGCTGCACGGCGCCGCGAACGGGCGCCGGCAACAGGGCCAGCACGCGGTCGCGCCGCCGCGCCGAGATCGCGACCAAGGCCTGAACCAAGCTGCTGGGATCGACCCGGCCCGCGCCCAGGGAGAGTTTGACAACGCCACCGTGGCGGGCCGCCCAGCGACCCAGCGATTGGTCGGCGGCGGGCGGTGCCTTGCGCCACTGCATCGCGGAGATGGCAAACACCGTCGGCGCTTGGGGTGGCGCGTAGGCGATCGCCGCGCCCGCCCGCACGGCCTGGGCACAGGCCTGAGCCGCTGGCCCTGCTTCAGTTGCCGCGTCCACCACCACCACCACATCGGCAAGACACTGGCGCAGCACGGCGAACAGCGTCGCTCGGGGCTCCGCAAGGCCGCCGGGCCGATGCAGCAACTTGATGGTGACAACGTCTTCGGCAATCGCAGCGGAATCGTCGGTGGAGCCCAGATCGAGCACGCAGTGGCGAATATCCAGCTCAGGCAAGGTGAGGCGCCACTGGCTCAGGCGCTGCCGCAAGATGGTGGCGTGGTTGCGGCAGGCGATCACCAACACGGTGCCCAAGTTGGCAGGCGTAGCCACGATCTGGGGCGGGCCCACAGTGTCGCTGTCGGTCTGGCGGTGGCGCATCACTTCGCGGGCACGCTGCTGGCTGTCGGCGGGCAGCGGACGCTCGAGATGGGCGCCACCCTGATCCGGGATCGCCGCGGCTTGCGCAGGCTTTGGCTCGGGCACGGCGGTGCGAAACCGCAGCGCGCGGTCTTGCATTGATGTCGCGCCGATTGGGACAGCAGTCGCGGCATAGACAGGCTCAGCAGGTCGGGCCACTTGCCGCGCTGTCCGCTGGCGTAGGGCGATCTCAGCCATGCTCAACGCCCGGCGCTGACCCGGCTCAGCCACTGGATTGGCGAGCACCTGCGGCTCGGCAGCGGCAGGCACGTCGGCCGCAGCGCGTGGGCCAGGCGGGGCGTAGGGGTAGCGTGGCTGCAGCGGTGGCGGGGCGCGGCGCTGCACCGGTGCCGAATCGGGCGGTGGACGACGCCCATAGCGCGCGGCGCGGTCGGCCATGGAATCCGGCTGTTCCACGGCAGCGGGCGCTGGGCCTGCGGCCACCGCTGGTTCAACGACCGGCGGGTCTGGGGTCGCGGGCGTAGATTGTGGTGCAACGGCGACCGCGGACTGCAGGGTGTCCACAACCGGCGCGTCCGCTTTGCGGCGGCGGGCCATCGGCGACCTCGGATCATGGGGACGGAATGAAATTAGCGGGTAACGTCGACGAACAAGTACCGGCCCAAGTGAGCCGACAAGTACGGCCGGCGCTCGCGCAGCACAATGACCACGCGGGTGCCCTTGCCGGGCACGTCTTCGGCGCGCACTTGCTCGACGGCGGTGGGGAAGGCCCCGGTCAAAATCTCGCGCCCGAAGTTAGCGGCGGTCAGGCTGACCTGCGGCAAATCGATGACGATGTGCAAGTCGTCTGGGCGGTACACATAGCCGCAAGCGGCATTCTCGACTTGTACGTAGATCCGCGACCCGTCGGCATTGTTCTGAAAGCCGAGCCAAGTCAGGGCTTGCGCTTCGACTTTGCAGCGGCCGCCGGCCGCAGCGGCCGCGGTGTTCCAGTCGGGCACGTTGCCGCTGTAGGGCCGCTCTTTGTACAAGTTGCCGGCGCGGTCGACGAAGATTTCCCGCGCTTTGTCATCGCCCAACAAGGGGAAGGGAAACGGGCGCGGCGGCGGCTGAAACGGACCGAGTTTGGTCGCGTCGTCGCCCACTGGCGTCGCGGTTTCTTCGCCGCCTTTGCTACTTTCGGGCTTTGCGCTGTCTGGCTTTGCGCTGTCTGGCTTGCTGGCGTCTGGCTTGCTGGCGTCTGGCTTGGTTGGGGCCTTGGCTTCGCCAGACTTGGCAGCTTTGCCGTCACCAGCTTTGGCTTTCGGTTTGGCGGACTTGCCAGCACTCTTGGCCGCAGCCTCTGCCGCTGGCTTGGCGGTCTCGTCGTCATCATCGCCCGCAGCCCAAGCAGGCGCGGCGCACAGGCCGCTGGTCCAGACGCAGACCAGCAAGAGCACAACCGCGCAGCGAAGCAGGGACAACAGCGACGCAAACGCCAACCGCGGCAAGGGGCCGCAAGGTAGGTGCTCGACACTGGGGCAGGTGGACCGTTGCACGTCGTCTTGGAAACGGCCCGCAAGGCTGCGGACCCGTCGGGCAATGTACCACGGGCTTAGTCGGGCGCAACAATTGCCCGCCGAGACGCTTCAACTATTTGACATTAATAAACAACTCGCTGCCGACATGGCTGCCCAAGTCCTGCGTCATCTGGCCGGGCTGCACACCCAAGCGCACGATGTAGGAATCGGCAGCGCACGGGCAGGCTGCGGTGACGGAGCCGGTCTGCGGCCCACAAGCCATCGTTTTCCAGTCACAACTCGCCAGGTAGGTCTGATCGACTTCGAACACCGCGATTTGGTCGCCAGCCACGATGTCGATGGCCGGACCTGCACCGTCGCAGTGCAAGATGTCGGCGGTCCCGCTGCTGCAGGCGCCGATCTGCAGCTGCAAGCGGCCGTCGCTCAACCGAAAAAAGCCGCTGGTGCCGCTGGGGTTGACGTTGACGGGCCCGGCGACGGCGCTGGGGTCGCTGGCCAGGCTGGTGGCCTGGCAGGCGCTGGCGGCGCCAGGCAAGTACACGACGCTGTCGGGCTTGGCGACGCCCACCAGCTTCCAGTTGCTGGCTTCGGTCTTGGCGCGCTTGGCGCTGACGACGCGGTAGACGGCGACGGTGTCGATCTCGGCGCCGCTGTTGGCTGGGCAGGTGGCCGCTTGTGCGGTGCGCTCGAGGGTGACGTAGCGCCACTTGGCTATCACGCCGGCATCGCTGCTCCCATCGCCTGCACCGTCGGCTGCGGTCGACGAAGCGCTGCCTGAGCCGCCGCATCCCGTGGCGGCGAGAGCCGCGATCGCACAGGTGAGCAGCGGCCGCAGGCCGCGCAGGCCGAGAATGCCAAAGCGGTTGTCACTGACCACAGCGATTGCCTCCCGGTACGCAGCCCTTGGCCCAAAAGCGCCACAGGCCGCCGCTCGCGCTTGGCGAACGACGGCCTGTGGACATTGTCCGTACCGTTGGCTTACTGGATCTTGATCTGGCCCTTGGAGCCGCTGAACTTGCCCAGCGAAACGTCAACTTTGCCGCTGGTCTTGCTGACCCAGACTTCGTACTGCTCGGCGGAGCAAACACAGGAATCCGCCGCGATGCCAGCCGCAAACGTGCCGCTGCCGGCCTTGTAGGTGCCGTCAACCTCGTAGACGTCGATTTCATCGCCCGGCAGGATCTCGATCTCGGCGCCGTTGCCGTCGCACTTCTTGACATCGTCGGTGGCGGGGCTGCAGGCGCCGATCTTGAGCTCAACCGTGCCGCCGCTCAGGCCAAAATAGCCGGTGTCGGGGGTGGCGGTGGTGTACATCACGGTGGTCAGGCCGCCGGCGACGTCGTCCGGATCGTTGTGGCACTTGGCTTCTTTGCTCAGGTAGGTGCAGGTCTGCTTGGCAACGTCCTTGGAGCCCCACTTCGGGCACTTCGGGACCGCGCCTTCCTTGTGGATCACGGAACCCGGCTTGCCGACGCCAATCAGCTTGCCGCCGCGGTACAAGGCGACGACGTCGATGTCGGCGCCCGCGCTGCTGGTGGTGCAGTCGGGGCTGGTTTCTGGCGCGCCGTCGATGGTGACGAACTTGTAGCCGGCGGGCTTGGCCGTGGTGTCGACCGCGGCGACCGCATCGGTGCCACCGCCAGTGGTTGCGTCCACCGTGGTGTCAGATTCAGAGGCATCACCGCCGCCGCCGACTGTGGCATCGCATCCGGTGATCGCCAAAGCGGCGGCAAAGCTGAAAACTGTGATCTTGTTCATGGGATTCCTCCAAAGAGCGTAAACGGTGTCCCATCGCCGAGTTATCGTTGAAATGCGAGGGGTAACGGGGCAGCCGTCGCCAGCGGCCTTCGATTTTTTGCGCCGCGGACGGTCCGCAGCGAGCGTTAGGATAAGGTCTTTTGCGCGGGCGTCAACCTGAGCTTGCCACAACGCGGTCGGCAATCGGCTGATTCAGGTGGCAAGCAGGGCAACGGTTCCGAAAAGGGGGGCACGAATCCGGTTTCAGCGCTCTAGTTGCTGCTTGCTTGACTAGACCTCACCCCGGAACAGGCCGCGCAAGCGCGGCTCGGCTCCGGCCCTCTCCCTGAAGGGAGAGGGCAAGTGCAATACATTAAAACACTTACGTCAGGATGTCACCGAAATGTCTACCGACAGGGACTGCCACACGTCCAGCCATCCGGAGACCTGCAGCCGTCGACCTCAGACAAATTCTGAGCGGAGGCGAAATCGCCGGCGGATGTGGGAATAAATGGATATAAATTCATAGACTCTTTCCCTTCAGGGAGAGGGTCGGCTACGCGCCGCGCTCGCGGCGCGCTGCCGGGGTGAGGTCAGTCAAAGGGCCAACCCGATCCCGTCGGACACCTCAGCAGACTTACCCCAGATCGGGATCCGCGCTCCGGCATGGCCGCGATCCCCCGCTTTGAGCGCATCTCTGTGTCACTGCGTCGTTTCTCTCGCTGCGGCGTACCTGAGCACGCCTCGCTCTTTCAGTTCCTTGTTCCCTGATCTGCATCTCAAATCGGGGGCCGCGGGAGATTTCTGTGGGGAATTTGGGATGGACGGTGCCCTTGTGCCGCCCTCGACCAAGTTGTAGGCTCGCCACCACCAAGGAGTACGTCATGGCCAGTGTCAACAAAGTCATCTTGATCGGTCGGCTCGGCAACCAGCCCGAGCTGCGCTACACCCCGCAACAGCGCGCAGTCACCGAGCTGCGCATGGCGGTCAGCCGCCACTGGACCGACAAGGCCGGCCAGAAGCAGGAGAAAACCGACTGGTTCAGCATCGAAGTCTGGGACAAGCAAGCCGAATTCTGCGAGCGCTACCTGACCAAGGGCCGCGAGTTCTTTGTCGAAGGCCGCTTGGCCAACGACGAGTGGCAGGACAAAGAGGGCCAAAAGCGCAGCAAGACCAAGATTGTCGCTGAAAACATTCAGTTCATCGGCGCCCGGGCCGATGGCGAAGGCCCGCGCACCGAGGGTGGCGGCGGTGGTTACAGCAGCGGCGGCGGTGGCGGCGGTCAGCGCCCCGACAGCCCGCGCGACTCGGCACCGCCCGAGAATTTCAATCCGCCGGAAGACGACATTCCGTTTTGATCATGCGGCGCTCGGTCGAATCTCGTTCCGATTACATCGCATCTTGTCGCCATCACACAGCGTGCGAGGCCACCCGTGAGCCGATTGGGTCAATTCGTGGTCGAGTACCGCTACCGGGTCGACCCGCTTGCGCAGGCCAAGCTGTGGCCGCTGCTGGCGGTCATGCGCGACTACACCGAGCATTTGGGCTTGGCCTCGTTTGAAGTGTGGCGGCAAGACGATGATCCGTGGACGGTCGTCGAGTGGCACGGCTACGACTCGTGGTCGCAGTACCAACGGATTGGCCAGCAGCCGACGCACCCGGATATCGAGCCGGTGTACCGCGATTTGGGTGACCTGATCGAGGGCGGCATGGCGGCGGTGGTCTCGCGATCATGGACGCCGCAGCGGCTGCCAGAGTCGGATTAGCGCCAGCGATCAAGGCTGGTCTGGCCAATCACCGCCCAGTCCGCTACCGTAGCACCGTGAGCAAGCTTTCAGTTCTGCACATTGCGTGGACGATTTGCCTGATCGCTTGGGCGACTGGTTGTGGCGACGACACCGTTTTGATCGGTGCCACCCAGGCGGGCGCTTCCGATGCCGGTATCGGCGCCCGTGTCGATGCCCAGGCGGCAGACCTCGCGGTGATCGCCGACGCAAGCAAGGTCCGCGACACGCAATCCGCTGCGGCAGACTCAGCACAACCCCAAGAAACTGAAGCCGTTGATCTCGGAGACGAAGCGACGGTTGGCGGCGATGTGGGGTCAGATGGGCCATCGGACCCGACACCAGATGTCGCAAGCTGTCCGCCTTGCCCGGCTGGCTACTTCTGCTTTGACGGTGGCACCGATGCGGCTGCGCTGTGCTTACCCGATCCGGCGTTCGCCTGCGCTCCTTGCTCCAGCGACGCGATGTGCCTGGGCGGCAGTTGCGTGTTCGAGAACAACATGGGCCACTGCCACATCGCCTGCAAGGTGGGCGCGACGGGGTCGTCGTGTCCCGCTGGGTTTGGATGCAGCCCGGCTGCCAGCGGCGCATGGCGGTGCGTGCCCACCAGTGGCACCTGCAGTTGTACCGTGGCCATGCTCGGCAAGTCGCAGCCGTGCCTCGCGATCAGTGCGTTTGGCACCTGCGCTGGCAGTCAGGTGTGTGGCAGCAGCGGATGGGGCACCTGCAGCGCTGCGCAAGCCACGGCCGAGGTCTGCAACGGCCAAGACGACAACTGCAACGGCTTGACCGACGAGGCGACGGCGGGCGCGGCTTGCGGCATGGGCGCATCTCCCAATTGCCAAGGCAAGCTGGTGTGCAAAGGCGCAGCAGGCCTGCAGTGTTCAGCCCAACCCAGCCCCGAGGCGTGCAACGGCCAGGACGACGACTGCAATGGCGCCACCGACGAAGCCACCGCCGGCAAACCGTGCAGCGTGACGCCCGCCGCCAACTGCCAGGGTGCCACGAGTTGCAGCAACGGGATGGCTGGGTGCGCCGTCAAGACCAAGGCCGAGACCTGCAATGGCCAAGACGACGACTGCAATGGCCAGACCGACGACGGCGGGGCCCAAGTGCCGTTGCCTTGCGCGGTCAGCAACACGTTTGGCAGCTGCGGTGGCCAGACCGTCTGCGCGGCGGGCCAGCTCAGCTGCAGCGCCAAGCAGCCCGCCGCCGAACTCTGCAACAACGACGACGACAACTGTGATGGTCAAACCGACGAGGGCTTCACCACCGACGGTCAGTACCTGTTGGTCAGCCACTGCGGTAGTTGTGCGGTCGCGTGTGCCGCGCCGACCGGCCTGCACGCCGACGCGACCTGCACCAGCACCGCCAGTGGCCCAGGTTGCGCCATCGTGTGCGAACCGGGCTTCGTCGACATGGGCGGCGGGCCCGCCAATGGCTGCGAGTGCCAGTACCTGAGCGCAGTCGACGAACCAGACGGCATCGACCAGAACTGCGACGGCATCGACGGCGAGGTCGACAACGCGATTTTTGTGGCCAAGACCGGCGCCGACAGCAACCCAGGCACCTTGGCCCTGCCTGTCGTCACGCTGGCCAAGGCCATGGCGCTGGCGACAACCGGCAGCAAGCGCGACGTCTACGCCGCCGGCGGCGTGTACACCGGCAGCATCGATCTGGTGGCCGGCATCTCCATCTACGGCGGCTACGGACCCGGCTTCGGCAGCCGCGACACGGTGATTTACCAGACCGCGATCGTCGGCGTAGCACCGCCCGGCGGCGCCGCCTATGCCGTGCGCTGCCAAGGCATTACCGGTGCGGGCCCCAAGACCAGGTTGGACGGCGTGACCATCTTGGCCGCCAACGCCAAGGCTCCCGGCGAGTCGAGCTACGGCTTGGTGGCAGTCGGATGCGACCAGCGTCTGCAGGTCACCTATTGCCAAGTCGTGGCCGGCGACGGTGCGGCAGGCCTTGCCGGCAGCCCGGGCATCAACGGCCAAGGTGGCTTGGGTGGCGCACCCGGCTTGGCGGCCAAGGACATCGGCAAGGACAAGTGCAGCGCCAGCGATCACAGCCCGGGCGGCGGCGGCGGCGCGCACAGCTGTGGCAGTCAGGACATCAGCGGCGGCGCAGGCGGCACGGCGGTCTGCCCGGCTATGGACGAAGACACGCCGACACCCTTGTGTCCCAGCAAGCCGTACGTGCAATTCAGCGCGCCTGCCGAATTGGGCAAGGCCGGACAAGGCGCTGGCGGCG